>JAKBLT010000023.1:0-6437 GCA_021831925.1 Thermoplasmata archaeon | reverse complement strand
GATGTCATGAACTGGCTTGATGCATTCTGCCATGGGAACTAAGATATGGTTGATACAATTGACATGATTGACAACAAAACAAGACCCGTTATCCTTGATACAAGTGCAATACTTTCTGGAAAATACGATCTTACTTCGCCTGGAATATTTGTCCCTCCCTCAGTAATCGAAGAGATAAAGAAGGGAAAGATCGGAAGGCTTGTTTCCCTGTCAATGGATACAATCAAGGTGATCGAGCCGGATAATAAATATCTCGAAAAGGTGAGAAAAGCTGCAGTATCGACAGGCGATATAGATCGTATGAGCGATACCGACATAGATGCTGTGGCACTGGCCCTTCAGCTATCAGGTATCCTTGTGACCGATGACTATTCAATGCAGAACACATCTTTTGTTCTGGGGATAGAGGTTTCATCAGCCAATATGAAAAAGATAGGCAAGATAATCAAGTGGACATATAAATGCACTGGATGCGGCCATCTTTACGCGAAAAAAACGTCGAGTTGTCCAATCTGCGGTCATGAACTCAAGAACTATCCCGCAGGGATCAGGAAAAGAACTTAACCGTTGATGTAATCTGATTTCATGATTGATATATCGCTTCCGCTGAAGAATGGAATGATCACATATCCTGGCGACGCCCACTACGAGGAATATGCTTACAAGACGCATGAAAAAGACCATGTTCACATAACGCGTGTTTTAATGGAAACCCATTCAGGCACACATTTTGACGCACCCTACCACATGCTTCCTGATGGAAAGAAAGCATCGGAAATCCCGCTTGAACAGTTTCAGGGCAAGGCAACTGTGGTATTCTGCTCCGGCCAGGAAATTACAGAAAAAGATATACCGAAGCAGCATGAAAAAATTGTACTTTTCAAAACAAACAATTCAAACAAATATGACAGTTTTGACACATCCTTCACGTATATAGCACTTGATGCGGCTAAGAAGCTTGTTGCAGATGGTTGCAAACTTGTTGGGATAGACTATCTTTCAGTTGAGAAATTCAAATCACCCGAACCTGTGGTTCATAAAACGCTTTTGCGTGCTGGCATCATAATAATGGAGGGGCTATATCTAAAAGATGTAGAGCCTGGCGAATATAATTTTATGTGCCTTCCATTAAAGATGTTCGAAGACGGGGCTCCATGCAGAGCGGTACTCTACTGAAACTTCCCTGTGACAGGATGGAATAGCGATCTGAAGATATCATGATAATTATTGAAATACGATGAGATGATCAGCTAAGGGATTTATCGTGCCAGACACTGAAAACGATAAGAATAGACCCTTCAATGAAAGGAGAACATTCCTTAAAGCGGTTGGAATTTCTAGTGCTGCCCTTCTTGTCGGTGGGCTTTCAGGATGGAGATACTTTGTTCCGAAAACAAGAAACCTTCCGGTTTCCTCCACATATCCGACTGCGATACTGACAGATTCTAACGGAAATCCGATACATGCCTCTGATATACCCGTTGCAGGGCTTTCCACAAGCAAATATCCACTGATGGTCTTCAATTATCCTCTTCAGGACGAACCCAACATACTTATGGCTCTTAATGGGGTGTCGATTCCTGGAGGAGTGGGACCGAATTCAAACATAGTTGCTTACAGTGGTATCTGCCAGCATCTTGCCTGTATCACGCCACTGCTAAGTTATGATCCAGCCAAGCACATTCCATTCGAGGCACAGCTCATTGGGTATACAGCGGCAAACTGGCCAAAATATGGCCTGATATATTGCAAATGCCATGGGAGCCAGTACGATCCAACCAAAGGCGTGCACAATCTATACAATAATGGTCCGGCTCCGAGTCCGGCAAATCATTCTCTCCCGCAGGTCATCCTGCATCATGATACATCCACGGACTACCTTTATGCGGTCGGCATGAACAGTGAAAGTCCTGTTATCAGGACACACCAGTTCCTTCCGAATGGTGAAATATATGGATCGCAGGTTGAAGAAGAAAACTTGTCAGGAGGGACGGAGCTTCCAATTTACAGCCAGACCGAAAATATATACAAATCAATCGTTGTAAGCAGTTCGAATGGACCATGGCCTGGAAATTATTATTGAGAATGATATCATGACAGAAAAAAATGAATATGACCTGACCAAAATAATAACTGAAGAAAAGGGACCGCCGGGTTCCTACAACATATCGCTCAGATCAATAACCAAGAAGGAACTCCGCCTGGATTACTGGACAGGTTCTTTTCTGCTGGCAGCCCTGCTTTACCTGGGGTTTTCTGGTATACTGCTTTTCTATTACTACCAGCAGGGAAATCCGTATAACTCGACTGCAGGTATAATATCAAGCGTATATTTCGGGCATCTTCTCCTTACCTCCCACCTTTACATGGGATATGCCATGGTCGCGCTTCTCTACGTTCACATGTTCAGATCCTATTTCACAGGTGCTTACAAGGGAAAATGGAGATGGCTCCAGTGGATTCTTGGAGTCATACTCTTTGTCCTTGTATATATTGAGGCCATACTGGGTTATCTCCTCACGCAGACATACATCAGCCTTTCAGCGCTTCATGTTATGGAGATACTTGTTGAAAAGAGCGTCATTGGAAGGCTCTTTCCAGCTCTTGCCAATTTTCTAGTAGCAGTCATAGTGGGGAATGGAACAACTGCCCAGACAATGGCTCACCTGCTTTCATTACATGTTGCTATTGTGGGAGGATTGATCATCCTTGTTACTGTATTGCATTTCTATCTCTTTGAGAAATCTGGTCCATTTGGAATAAAGGACGAACCTGAAGAAGTACAGAGAAAAAAGAACCTGCCGTGGTTTCCGGTCAATCTCTTGTATACAGTATTCACATCCCTGATATTCATAGCAATAGTGCTCATATTCGCTGCGGCATTTCCCCAGAAACTGCAACTCGCATACGGCTCTCTTCAGTATGGGCTGACACCGTTTCCGGACTGGTACATAATGCCAGTTTACAAATTAATGGATCTTGCCGGCTATGGATTAACCACAGGAGGAGTTCCACTTGTCACATTTTTCCTTATTTCCCTTCTGTTCATACCCTTCATTGACAGATACAAGGGAACAGAGGCTCTTGAAAGGCCGATGATCACAGTCTTCGGGGTGTTTTATCTCATCGCTCTCTTCATTATGGGGTTATGGGGATACGCACAACCCGGTCTAACTCAGACCAGGCTGCTTACAATGGACATGTGGTGGGGCATTACGTTAGTGGCATTTGCTTCAGTATATGCAATGAGATTTGCAAAACAGGATATGGTGAAGAATGAATAAACTCAAAACAGCTTATATGATCATAGGTATACAGGTTGTAATTGCGATATTACTCTGGTATATTTCTTCGGTGGCTTTCTCAAGTTACCAGACGGTTTGGGCAATATTGCTCTTCATTGATCTGATCCTGACATCCCTTGTCGTATTGATATCACTTGCAGCGGAGGGGATTTACAGATGATAATTAACAGGCGGCTGGCTCTATTTTATCTATCCATGATAATATACATTGCCGGTTCTATCCCAATGGTCCTGTACACCCTGGTGATATATCCGATCGTGAGAATGTATAATGAACCGATCTCGTCAATGGTGTCACCCGTCTTTGGCAATTATTACGATTTCCTTCTTGCACTTTTCATAGTCTCCCTTGTTTTCATGGTTGTATCGCTGATATTCTTCCTAATTTCATTGTTGATGAAAAATGGAAAAGGGGTCAGGGCAGGTTTGAGGATAAGAACAATCCTGCTGCCATTGCTTCTTTACGTTTTTGCCTTCGCTTTGATTGGAGTGAGTTATCCATGAATATTTTGACAGAATTCAGGGAACTCTGGAAAAAAAGAAGGATAGAAATGATAGAGATCTTCTTTGCACTGGTTCTGTTGATCCTTTCCGTTCCAATATTCATACTTTACCAGTATTTTCCAACGATCTCGCCAGAAATAGGCCCGCATCAGATAGCAAGCTGGCTTTCGGTTACATTTGCATTCATTGGTTTTGGCGTCCTCGTATACAATATGGGTAAGCTGGAGATCTGATAATAGATAATTTTTTTCCAGATATTAAGTACATCTCTTTCGCACCATTTTAGTTTATTGTATTATGTATCGAAATCTTTTTACCAAAACATTCAATGGGATTCGTTTAAAAGATTAAACGCATACCCCCGGGCCCGCTTTCCCGTGTTTACTTATGTGAGCATTTTCAAATGTCAATTTTTGTTGAATGTTAGATTAACCCCTCTTTCATTTAGCTTAGTGGGAGAAACCTGGAATAAATCCGCCTGAAAGAAATTATTGTATTACAGATATTACGGGTTATGCACAATTGAGCCAAGTTTAATGTGAGAATTTCATAGTAGTTCGCCCAAGTATACAATATGTTGCTACAAGGCATTAAGTGGAGAGTTTGACAAGGAAAAAAACGTAGTCAAATGGCCTTGAATAGTCGTCTGGTTCAACTTTGATTTCTACTGTTTCGAAACCGGAAGCCTTTAACAACCCGTCTAATTTACTTACAGAATAGTAATTTACCATTATCCCGCCTCCTTCCGTTGACTCTTCTATTATGCTTATGCTGGTGTCTTTCGTTCTTGTGGCAATATATAGGGTTCCATTATCCTTCAAAACTCTCCTAGATTCTTGAAGTGCCAATTTGACATCAGACTCACCCAGATGAAGCAAAGTTGCAACATTCCATAAGCCGTCAAAGTAATTCGACGGGAAATTTAGAAGGCGTATATCCATTACCTTGAATTCAGCCAAAGGGTTGTTCTTGGAAGCTAACTCAATCATTGAGCTTGAGCTATCCACACCTGTAACTGTGAAACCATTCTTGACAAAATAAGGGACAAATCTGCCAGTGCCACAACCTGCATCAAGAACGTGGCCCCCTTGTTTCAATTTTGATGTAAACTTCACGTATCTTTGAATTGCTTTTCTCTTTAATTATGGATTGTCATCATCTTCGGTGAATACCCTATGATAATCTTCAGCTGCCTTTCTTGAGTTATAATGTTCCACTAATTAATCAATGTCTGGCAAATTAAAAATTTATTGTCAATGGAAACTATAAATTTTCCTAACCCAGCAAAGTACGATTTAAAGAACATATCTGGATATTATCATAGGTTTAAAGAAAAACTTACGAAAGAGAGTAAAGAGCAATAGGCCGTAAGGAAAGATTACATTAAAGAGAGAAGAACTAGCCATTAGGAAAGAGGTAAATAGAAACAGTCAAGAAAGAATTTATAGAATGTTTACATATGAAATCATATGGTTTCAAATGTTATTGCATTGAGGATAGATACTAACACTTCCGATCTTATTGAGAAGTTAATAAGATACAAGATTGCCACTAACAGAGCAGATGCCTTGAGGTGGATTATGCAGAATGGCATGCAAAACGCGAAAAAAACAGTAGATCGGAAGGAAAAAAGTCAAGAAATAATCAAGAAATGGAAAGAAAAGGGACTCCCTGAACTGCCTAAGGATCTATCGGAAATATCAATAAAGGAACGGGATTAGACTGAATTATATTGACACAAACGTCATAATTTCATTCCTTAACAACAGAGATGTTAATCATGAAAGGGCATTGAAAATTTTTGATCGTGGAGACGGGGAGGTTACATCTCTAGTAGCTGTTTTGGAATTGAAATCCGTGCTTTCCAGGACAACAAACCTGAGCGTGGACGAAATAGAAGCTTTCGTCGATTATTTACCTGAAATTAATATTGAAATCCCTGAAGCGAGCATGAACAAGATTATCAGTAATGCCTTAGAAATTGCAGTTAGGATAAGAATGAAAACCCTGGACATATTGCACATTTCCGCCAGCATGATGATCGGGGCTGATACCTTTATAACTTTTGATCGCGAATTTATAGAAAAGGAAAAAGAGATAGCAAATATTGGAGTGATAATCAAGTCAGGATAACTGAAATGCTGTCATTTTGGTGAACCATTAGCCAAATTCCTGATACATAGGCCGAGTGTTAGAAAACCTACTGATCAGATCTATATACCGAATAGTTTTTTAGAAATACTTCCGTTGTTGCCGTTCGAATATTCGTTTAAAACATTAACGCACAGGGCTCCACGCACTCTCATTTATTTTTTAAGAACAACCCCCATCCACCAACATGAATATCCTTGTTGCTGTCTTCTGTGTATGAATTTATTTATTAATATCATAGAACCCCATGGATCTAACCGAACCCCATACGGTACTATAATTAGTTAAAGTTATAATATTATATAACAATCACTTACTTTATTGGCACCAATAGAACCGTTTCTAAGCGGTCAGAGACTAAAAATTGCCAGACTTCAGGATTATATAATTGATCTTATATATGACAGGATCCAGCCCGGTGCTCTTCTATACGGAGGAACGGCAATTTGGAGATGCTTTGGAGGAATGAGATTCTCA
>JAKBLT010000095.1:0-3322 GCA_021831925.1 Thermoplasmata archaeon | reverse complement strand
GTCTATCAATGTTTTTTCTATGTCAGATACAGGGATGTAAAATTGATCGTACAGTAATAGTGAATAGCCGAAGAACATATCTCTCTTAATATGCCTGACGATGTAGTTACGGGATTCAAATTGCCTGACACCGGTTCTCACTTTTCTTGGTGTTACAATAACCGGATTTGTTTCTTGTTCCCATAATCCTCGTAATGAAAGAGCATCCTCAAGTCCATAATAGAATGGTTGAAAAGCAAATCCGGCATACTGAACCTCATCATAAAAGGAGTATGCACCCCTGGTTATTTTGTGAATTCGATTTGACTTGAGAAGATTCTGAACAAGAAGCTTATAGTATCCGTCAGATGCGTTTCTCCTATGAAGAAAAGATTTAACTTCATCGATTACAAAGGCTGGCTTTCTGCTGAACTCCTCAGTGAACTGCTTCATGTATTTCATGTGGTATTTCTCCTGATCTCGTCAACCATGCGATCAAATGTTGGTGCCAATCCCGTGTAAACTATTGTCTTCAGAATAGATTCGTCCACAGGGGGCTTAATCGTGTGCAAGAATTGTTTGAGATGTGTGCGAGTTAATTCCATTATCTTGTATGATTTAACCAGATGGTATATGTCGTACAGGTCCCTGATGTATAGCCTGTCATTGTATGCAGCAATTTTCTCCTCAATAAACTGATCGGGTGTGAGACTTAATATTTCCATTCCTGTACCATCTGATAGTTCATAAGTTGTTATCGATCCTTCTACATGTTTTGAGTGGTTTATTTCAAGATTCACAGTAGTTCTTCCGTTTGAAATCGTAGAAAATATAACGTTACCTGTATCCATCATCTTAATTATGCTGAGACCCTGAGACGATCCGATTTTTTAAATTGTTTAATAATTCTTGGGAAGGTTGATGAGTAAAGGTCTAGATCCTCCGAAAATCTTTTGCCAGAATAACATCTCCATATAGCAGTTCCGCCGTGCAAAACCATGTCCTCAGTAGTTAAATATACGAGTCTTATGATTTCATCCTGTAGAAACGCAGTTTCAACCTGCTGCCTTTTCTTTAGTTGATTTGCCAAGGGAATTCTCATGATAGCTGATCAACGAAGAATATATTAAAGTATATCTCTGGTTAATCCAACAAATGTAAAATCTCGCTAAGTTCAACTGCATCAGAACCACCATCAAATTCTAGATAAAATGTAAACACCTTTTCAGAAATATTTGAAATCAAGCCTTAGGAGCGACAAAGCACAATTACAATGATCTAAACGAGTCTCTTCCTATAATCATCATTCTAAAAAAATTCAATTTCACAGACCAAATTTTACGTTTCAGTCTTAACTTGCACTACCTAATAACTTGAAAGAAAGGAGATAATAACTTACTGTCTTTTGTAATTCTCCTCCAGACCATTTGGGTAAGTCTTCATACTTTGATCTTCAAAGCTACATGACCAATATGATAAATAGTCTTCTAGCCTAGGAAATTTTAACATAAAATTGATTTAGTCAGCCAAATTAAAGGTGTTTTCCCAATATTTTATCCTATGATTAGTAGAATTTGAAGTCTGTAAGCAGCCATTTCCACAAAGGTATAGCATTTATTGAATGACCTTTGTAAGTGAATGTATCTTCATAATTCCAAGTTATGATAGTCATCTTTTTGCAGTGCAGAAGCTCTGATGCGCTTACCAGAGAATTTATTTCTCTCCTTTCAATATCAATACGATTTTCAGCATATGTCACATTTATAAGGTTCCTAACTTCTGAACCAATCTTTATAACGAAGTCAACTTCGTGATCAGCGTAATCTTTGAAATAGTATATCTCAAAATTTGCGAAGAAGTAATCTCTTTTTCTCACAAGGTCAATATAGACAATGTTTTCCATCAAAGCCCCAAAATTCTCACTGTCGCGGAACCCTAGGTAATTTACCATTCCTGTATCAACGGAATAAATTTTTCTAACACTCTTTTCTATTTCCTTTGGTTTGAAAGAGAATTTTTTAACCTGAAGTACCAGATAGGATTCCTCGAGATAAGATAAATAATTTTTCGATGTATGATCGCTCTTTAACCCAAAATCATTCTTGATTTTATTGAATGAAATATATCTTGAAGTATTACCTACCATTGTCATTGCTATTTCCCGAAAAGTACCCTTGTATGAAATGTTGAATCGTGATATTATGTCCTTTTCTATAATGTCTCCATAAAGATTTCTAAGGTATACTCCAGGCATTTCGCCATTCACAACATCTGGAAACCCACCGTTTTCTATGTACTCTCTAAGATAATGTTTCATCAAATCTTCTTCATTGGTTGAATCTACTTTTCTGGATATTCCTTTAGATAAAAGATATTCCCTGAAACTAAACGGAAAAATCTCCAGTGAAACATGGCGTCCGGTTAGGTGAGATGCCAACTCCCTACTCAGCAGCTTTGAATTTGACCCGGTTACAAAGACATTATAACCACGCCTGTGCAATTTGTTAACAAACAACTCCCACCTGTCAACATTCTGAACCTCGTCGAGAAATACTACTTTAAAAACTCCATTGATTTCTATTAAGTTTGATAAAATAATATCTGGATCAACATCAAGTAATATTCTCTCGTCGAAATTAGCATATGCGATATTCTCCCCGGAAAGCATCGAAGCTCCAAAAGTCGACTTGCCCGACCGTCTTACCCCTATAATTGTCTTAACCTGGCTACTCCTTCTATATCCGTAAAAATTTTCTTTGAATTCGCGTTCTATGTAATTATTTCTTCTTAAAATATGATTGAGTTCGATTCTTTGGTCGCGCAGTAGATTTTTGACATCCATTTAGGCAGTAATGCGAACTTTAGCATTAATGTTCGCATATCAAATGTAAACATTGCGAATTTTCTAATAATAAAACACCTTTCTGTATCTCAATTTACCGTATGTAACGGGAATAACTGCTTGACATAGCAAAAAGAAAAAAAGGAACAGTAATGGAACAATAATAACTGAATGTAAAGGGATGATATCCATATTGTTCACATCTGAAGCAAAGAGCCTTTTTCCAAAATGGTGAGACGTTGAGTATGTCCTGTTTGTAAGAACACCTTGATTCCAGCTGTATGTTCTATTTTAGAAGAAGGAATATACGCGGCCTTCCGCTGAAAATTATAACCTGTTCTTCTTTCATAAGTCTTCTGGATCTGGGCATGAAACTCTATCTAGATCTTACTTATTTTTATTCCGATCAGCGGGGACTTTCAGTAAAGAACGTATCAAGCCAAGATTGGTTTCCAAACGAGCTTAATTTGAAGAAAGACTATTGATCTTTCTGGCTGTAAA
>JAKBLT010000094.1:0-3372 GCA_021831925.1 Thermoplasmata archaeon | reverse complement strand
TTGGCTGGATCATTGAAGGAATATACCTGCGATTTTGAAATAATAAAAAGGACAGGTCATTTAGAGCATGAGAAACTGGAGTATCATCCGGCAATTAAGGATGCAAAACCAGTTGCTGATCCAGGGAAAGTGCTTGAAAGAGATAAGAGCATGAATAAAGTCGTTGATATATTGGATGGCTCAACATTGAAGCTTGAAAACGGAATGATAATTAAATTGCATGGCATTGAAATAATGGACGAGAAAGCATCCATGATTTATTTAAACGAATTTGTCAAGGGTAAAAAAGTGTACATAAAATATGAGAAGGATGAAACCCCATCACACGGCATAACTCCTGCATATGTTTTCCTCAAAAACCGGATTTTCATAAACAAAGAACTTGTCAGGAATAAAATGGCATCTCTCGGCAATTATTCATTCTCTTACAGGAAAACGCTTGAGAAAGTTGCGGGTTCGCTTTAAAGATGGCTGTGAAAATTCTCAGTCTCCACGAGGATACCATCTTTTCCCTTAGTATAATAGATGATTCTGGCATTTATAATTTCAGGAAGCATCTTCATTGAATCATAGGATTCTGGTTTAATTGATACAGGTTCCTCCCCAATATAACCATCAATGCCTTTTGACTCTTCATCTGGCTCTGCCAGCCTGTAGTCTTTTCCTTCTAATTCAGCCAGCTTCTTTATAATAGCCTCCTGAAAGCGCAAACCGGCATACGTTTTTACGATAACTAAATCTTCGACCCATTTCCTTATGATCTTCCGGTCTATTGGCTGCAGGACCTGTTTCATGTCATTCATTTTTGCAACTATCTTATCGGTCGCATTGTCAATCGCATCTGGATATTTTGTCAAATACCATTTTCTCCATCCTTCAAAAGTTCTATAAGGACACTCCTGTATTAGCTCAGATAATTGCCCTACAATATTCGGTCTTGTTGCCTGTGCGTTCTGATTCAACAGATTGATAATCTGTGAAAAATACTTTGGTAATTTCTCTTTTTCCCCTGCGATTATGGTCTCTATGTCAGAATAAGGTATCTTTAGCATTCTGACGTAATATTACTATTGGAATAATTTAAATTGTTATGGAAGGCCAACCATGTCCTTCTTAACGTTGAAGACCTTTTGATCATGGATTACAAACCTGATCCTTTCCTTTCTTATATCTGAGGAAGCAAGATCCGGTTTTCCCTCTACTACAATAAATTCTCCAGGTTTGTTCTTTTTGAAAGAGTTCATGTTTTCAAGTCCAACACACTCTGCACTGCCAGAGGTGCCAGCCTGCAGTGCCCATTTTGCACCAAGAAATTCGGAAAGATATTCCATCTCGATCGAGTTATTGCCATGTTTGCTCGATTGAGCACCGACAAAATCAGTTCCCGCTGCTATTTTCAGGTCACAATCCCTCGCGATTTCTATCTCTTTTGTAAGGTGCCTCCTTATTATTTCGGCCCTGTTAACCCTGCTGCTACCTCGTATCCTTGCAAGTAGACCCGGATACTCAGGATTTGCTTTCTCAGCTTTGTATACACTCATGGTAGGGACATAATAAATACCCCTCTTTCTGATGGATTCGGCTATATCCTCTGTTAGACCTATTCCATGTTCGATTGAATCAACACCCGCCTCTATTACATTATTCAACGCTTCCTCACCATAGGCGTGTGCCGTTACCCTTACGTTTGCGCGATGTCCTTCAGCAACAATTGCTTTCAGCTCTTCAACAGTTAAATTTGGAAGTGGTTTCCCTCCTGCAGCAAACCCGCCAGATGCATATACTTTGATAACTGTTGCCCCTTCTCTAATCACCTTTCTCACAGCTGAGACACATTCCCATGGTCCGTCACAATAGTATGAATAAGAAAGCGCCTGCGCCATTTCCAGCGGAAGCACCTTGAGATCGTCATCACCGCCTGTCTGTGCCAGGGAATGTCCTGAAGAAATTACAGTCGGTCCTAATATATCGCCTTCAGATTCGGCCTGAGCAAGATACACGCCGGCTTTGCTTCCTAAATCTCTGACGGCTGTAAATCCGGAAAATAACAGGTTCTTCATGTCAGGCACACTTCTTATGGCAGCAAGTTCTGGTGGAATAAGATTCCATTCGGCTATATCCTCCAACCTGCAACCAAAGAAATGCATATGCGCATCTACGAGGCCAGGGAGGATTGTGAAGTTCGGACCTCCATATACGTTTGGAGATGAATGTGGAAACTTCCCCTCACCGATATCCACAATTTTCCCATCAGCACCTAATTCAACCCATCCCTCTTCCATGGTCTTTTCACCATCAAAAATCCTTCCCTTGAAGAATTGAATCTCTTGTTCCATGATCAGGGAGAGCTTGGCAATTATAACACTTGTTCATCGTCTTCAGAGTTTAGAGATACGAATCTTGTAACATGGCAGGTTGGAAGCAAAAGTGGTCTTTCTCTCATTAAGATTGTACACTGAATTACGAAAATATAAACAGGTAGCGATCGTTTTTCTGCCAAAATGCCGGTATATAAATTTTGGAGATTAGTTTTACCACTGTGGAAAGTACATAATGTTTCATCCTTTTTCAGTCCATTCCGGTCAGTGGAAAATAGGGATTGCATATCTATGACATTATTGAAAGAAGAGAAAAGACAAAATTCTCTAGTTAATCAATAACCTCCAACTCCGCCGGAGCCTGGAGGTGGACTGGAAAGTGTGAGGTTCAGGAATTGCTCTGCTATACCCTTAACGATGAATCCGTTGTTTGGCGCTGGAAGTCCCCACCAGTCCCCATCCAGGTGCCATACACCGCCACTTTCCTGGTAGGTTAGCAAATAGGGGAGTATAAGCGTTGCAACTGTATTATTTACCGTACCATTTCCCTTTATGGAGGTAAGTCCAGACAGGTTCTGCTTATCGCTTGCATTTAGCAAGACCAGAAACCAGAGATCCGCAGTAACATTTGCATAGTTGCCAGATATCGAAATCTTGAAGTTATAGATGGAATAATAATCAATCGGGTCATGCTGGAAGAACTTGCTCCAGGTGGACTGGATTTGACTCGCATTCGTATATGTGCCATTGAGTGCGCTGCCTTTTACATTCCAGTATAGAACTGACGATGAAGTGTACTGTGATACAGTTTGGGATAGGCTTTCTATCCCGATTGCCTGCCAGTGCTCATAGGCCAGTGCTGTTACCTGACTCTCTTTTTCGGAAATTGAAGGAGCGGGGACCTTAGTTGCATATAACCCCCAGCCGATGCCCGCCACCACCACGAGGACGACGATCAGACCTATAAGTGCATAAGTCATTGGCATTACGCCCTTATCATTTAAACCACTATTATTCCGTGCCATGCTAATACATACCAAACTCGCATACTTAA
>JAKBLT010000022.1:0-19111 GCA_021831925.1 Thermoplasmata archaeon | reverse complement strand
AGAATTTGGAGTTATTTGGCTTGAATGATTTCATTACCAGTTCATCAAGATCCGACTGCTTCCATTTGGATTTCCATGTTTTTCCCGTCTGCAAAGATCCACATTTTCTGCATGTTGTAATAGAAACAGTAGAGATCTGTTTAAGATCCACTGTTTCCAGAAGACAGTCCAGGCAGAGACCGCCTGAAACTGAGTCCCGCTCGCCACATTTTATGCACTTAATCTTCATCTGGCAATCTCTCATTTTTCTTATAATATTTCAAAAGGCCGCTGGCGACAAGTTTTTTTCTTATCTCAGTGGTTCCAGCACCTATCTGACCCAGAATTGCATCTCTAAGTAGACGCTCCACCTCGCTGCCCCGGATATAACCGTAACCACCATGAATCTGTATGGCTTCCCTTGCCGCATATTCGGCAGATTCAGCAGTGTAAAGGATGGCTGCGGCAGCATCGATTGCATTCATATTGCTGAATTTAAGTGACTCCAGGGCATAGTTGCAGAGCAGTTTGCTTGTTCTGAATTTAGTATACATATATGCGATCTTTTCCTGTATCATCTCGAATTCGCCAAGATTCTGGCCAAACTGTTTTCTCTCATTTGCGTATTTAAGCGAGAGCTCAATAGCCCTTTTAAGAAGCCCGACGAATATGAAAGATAGAATTATGCGTTCTGAATTCAGACCACTCAGTATAATGTCCTTCCCCTTACCAAATTTCCCGAGTATTCTATCCTCACCTAACTTCACATTTTCAAAAAAGATCTCGCCGGTAGGAGACCCTCTCATGCCCATCTTAGAGAACTTCTTGCCCTTAGATACACCCGCATCCGTTTTAAGCACAACAAATGCAGTATAGTCATCACCAGTTTTTGCGTAGACAAGCATCAAGTCTGCATACGGTGCATTGGTAATCAGTGTCTTGCTTCCATTCAGCACATAGAATTCACCGGATTTGACAGCATTTGTTTTCATTGCGAGCGCATCCGATCCGGATCCCGGCTCAGTGAGACATAATGAACCTATCCATTCGCCGCTACAAAGCTTCGGCAAACAGGTTTTTCTGATATAATCCGAGCCATTCCGGTATATTGAATCGGTTACAAGGTTGCTATGTGCCCCATATGAAAGGGCGAAGCCAGCTGATGCGTACCCCAGCTCCTCCTGTACAATGGATTGTGCCCTGTAATCTAGACCTGAACCTCCAAATTCCTCCGGTACTGTTATGCCAAGGAATCCCAGCTTTCCCAAGGATTTGAAAAGATCAACAGGAAAGTAATCTTCCTCGTCGACCCTGTCTGAAAGAGGCTGAAGTTGTTTTCTTGAAAACTCCCTTGCGGTCTCCCTAAGCATCTTATAGGTTTCATCAGGTTCTTCGTTATTCATGAAATCAGAATGTTATGTGGAATTATAACCATGATCAATCCTTTGATATATCGTTTTAAAAAAATGTTTAAAAACGATTACTCGTAAGGATAAGAAGCGCAATCCACTTATATAAGCGCAAAAATGGATATGTTATCCTTATAAAACAAAATTCAATATACTAACGTTTGGGGATGAAGGAAACAACAAATTGCGTTATAGTACTGGCAGCAGGTCTTTCGTCAAGATTCGGCGAAAACAAGATGCTTAAGTATTTCCGGGGAAGAAGAATGGTGGAATACGCAGTTTTATCCTGTTTAATGGCAGACATAGGTGATGTAATCGTCGTTGGATCTTCAGCAACCAAACTGGATGAATCTATCCTATCCAATGTAACACTGAAAATTAACCCCAGACCTGAAAACGGTATTTCAAGTTCTATCAGGATTGGTGTTGAAAGCATTCCAGATTACTGCGACAGCGTTATAATTTCCCTCGGCGATCAACCGTTTATACCTCCGGAGCATTACAGCAGGCTCCTAAAGACTGCAATCAACAATAAGGCCAGTATCGTATATACTAAATGCAGTAACAGGTTTGGAAATCCGGCTTATTTCGGCAGAAAATATTTCAGGTTTCTTTCCACAATGAGTGGAGATACCGGTGCAAGAACGCTGATTTCAGACAATTTACCTGATTCAAAATTTGTGGACATTAAGGATTGTCGGTACCTTATAGATATAGATGAGCAGCAGGATCTGGAGAAAGCAGAAAAAGAATTTGACTCGTTATACCCGAATGGATTTATCTAGTTTTTTTGAGATAACCTGCGTCCACGGCATTACCTCCCTGATGAAACTTGTTCCATGATGCGCAAAGAAATCTAAATTTCCAGGAGTTTTGTAAACATTATTGGTCTTGACCGCTTTGAGTTCAGTCCATCCTCTTTCCTTTATCAATCTTTGCAGATCGTTATCCGTGAATGTAGAGAACATTTTTGGTTCATATATGATCACATCCGGATCAATTTCTTTTACTGCCTTCAGATCGGAATCTATCCATTCCCTGTCAATTTTTCCGAAGATATTCTTGAGCCCAAAATATCTCAAAGAATCAGTAATATAGCTAAATGCACCAAATGTAATAGGCGACGCAAGATCTATCTCAATATAGCAATTCGCAACTTCCTGTTTAACCGGCTTTGGCATTTCTTTCATCAGATTTATTGCCAGTTGTCTAGAGACATCGCCTCTTCCACATGCAACTCCAACCTTGATAATAAGATCAAGTATTGCAGGAACTGTTGAAGGCAGTTCGAAACACACGACCGGATAATTCTTTGCCAATTCCCTGGTGAATTTATCCTGATACCCTGAAACTGTAAAAATAACTTCAGGTTTCAATTCCTCAAGCAGATCAAGCCTCACATGACCGTATGATCCTATCCTCCTGATCTTAGAGGTTTCTGCAGGTCTTCTGCAGAATGCTGAAATGCCAACGAGCTTCGATCCGAGACCTATTTCGAACAGTATTTCAGTAACAGATGGGCTGAAGCTGACTATTCTTTCTGGTTCCGCAGGAAACGTTGTTATTTCCGGTCTGTAGGAGTACACCTGTCTGGTCTTCAAAATGTTATTACCTCATATCCTTCTTTGATGTAATTAGATATAATGGGGCCAACATCATCTATCAAGAGGCCATTTTTTTCTAAATCAGAGGATATATTCTCGTTTATTGCAACACCTGAGCAGGCAACAGGTATGACCTTTAATTCTATCAATTTGCGAATAAACTTAACAAAATCCATGTCACCCGATGCAAGCGCTTTTTCGGACGGTCCAAATAATATTACCTTGATATCATCTAAAAGAGAATTTTTCTTCACGTTCATCGCATATCTGAACCCAACAATTGCCTTCTCCTTGTTTTCAAGGCCGGATGATATTATTAACAGACACTTAGACGCCACAATGAGAAAGAATAGAATTGGTGATAAACCTTTCTTATATTGTAAAATTTAATGGACAATTTGCAAGAATTATGGGTACTGAAAATTATTAACCTTCAGTTAGTTCAGGTGCCAATGCCCGAGTGGGGTAATTTGGATATCCTGAAGGCCTGCGGAGCCTCAGATCCGGGTTCAAATCCCGGCTCGGGCGCTTAACCTTTTATCATCGTTTTAATTTTTTATACAATAAAAATTGCCTCTAAATAAGATGACTTAATATTATACTGGTTAGGATTATCCTGACTATGCATTACAAGAAATCTACCTATCTTGAAAGGGTCAAAAGAGTCCAGCAACTTATGTCGGAATCTGATATTGGAGCAATGATAATGCCTCCGGGACCGAATTTCACGTATCTTACCGGCATGGATACTGAATCTATGGAGCGTCTCGCATTACTTATTCTTACAGAAACAGGGGTAAGCGTGTTGTGCCCTGAATTAATGAAGCAGCAGGTTCTCGAAGAATCATGGATAACAGAGATTGTTTCCTGGAAGGATGATGAGAATCCATATAATAAACTGGAAAAATTTATTCCCAGGAAGAATAAAATTTCGATTGAAGGCCTCCTCCCATATTTTCACTATGGTAGAATTAAACCGTTTATTCATGTTGAAGAACATCTCGCAGATTCAATACTGAGCAAACTTAGAATTTCAAAAGATCATGAAGAGCTTGACTCGATAAGATCAGCAATCGATAAATCAGAGAAGTCCTTAAACGCCTCCATTTCGGAATTAAAAGAAGGTATCTCTGAAGCAGAATTTGCTTCCATTTTGGAAGGAGAAATGAAGAACCAGGGATTAGATACAATTGCATTTTCTTCCATTGTATCATTTGGTAAGAATGCTGCCCTGCCGCATCATGGCCCAGACTCAACTAGGCTTAAGCATGGAGATTCTATAGTAATTGACTTTGGCGGCCGATACCATTACTACGCCTCAGATACGACAAGAACGTTCTTCTGGAGGCATGCTGACCCGGAAATGGAAACAATTTATGAAACAGTGAGACAAGCCAATGAGCAGGCCCGCCTTAAAATATCAAAGGAAACAAGTTATGCAGAAATGGACAGAACAGCTAGATCCATAATCGAAAAAGCTGGTTACGGAAAGAATTTCTTCCACCGGCTGGGACATGGCCTTGGGTTGCAGGTTCATGAGGAACCCTACTTAGTGCCTTCCAACCTGCAGAAAGCCATAACCAATTCTGTCTTTACAATTGAACCCGGGATATATTTAACTGGAGAAGGGGGAGTTAGAATAGAAGATACAAACTATTTTGATGGATCAAAATGCGTGTCCTTCAATTCCCTAAGCAGGGATTTCACTGTCCTGTAATGATAAATTAAAAAAATTAAAATTTAAATTTTCACCTGTGTTTCTCAAACCAATTAATCGTCTCAATCATGTTTCTCCTAATATGCTCTTTCTCACTGAAACCATGTCCTTCCCGTGGAAAAACTATCAGTTCAGTCTCTTTAGAAAGTTCCTTTAATGCTCTGTAAAACTGTAGATATTGACCGAGAGGAACATACGGATCTTCCTTTCCATGCAGAAGCAAAATTGGTGTTTTAACATTTTTTACATAATTCAGAGGAGAGAACTTTTCATATTTATTTCCAGAATAAGGTGATTCATTATAGTGGATTGGGTCCCACTCGTGGATCTTGGTAGAACCATGAAAACTCACCCAGTCAGAAATCCCGAAAAGACCAACCGCTGCCTTGAACCTGTCAGTTTGAGTGACAGCCCAGGCGGTCATGAAGCCACCATACGATCCGCCGGTGATGTAGAATTTATCAGTGGTGATCCTCTTACTTTCTAAGAGATAATCCATTCCTGTGAGAATATCTATAAAATCCATCCCTCCCATGTCTCCACGGTTCAATTCCGCATATTTTCTGCCTTTACCTATGCTTCCCCTGTAGTTCGGCATAAATACTGAATATCCTGCCTTCAGGAGATAGTAATAGTTCTTCTCAACGAAAGAAATAGATGAATATGAGGTCGGGCCACCGTGAACGTAAACGACCAAGGGGGCTTCAGGGCCATTCGATATGAATATGCCATAGCATTGAAGTTGATCTTTAGACTTCCATTTCACAATCTCAGCTTTGAACTGCTGCGCCGATCTAATATCTACATTTTCAGATGTTAGTTTATGAGGAGTCTTGTCCAGGAAACCGGTATATATTTCCTGTGGACTGGAACTGTCTTGGTAGACTATAAAGTATGAATTCTCCGTAATAACTAATTCTGGATTATAAGACGGTAGTGCTGTGCCCTCTGCTGACCACATAATTTTCTCTGTAATTCCATGAAACAACGACAGACCGCTTGATCCCTCTTCTGTATAGATGGAATAAAATTCTTCGCTGCCGTGCCAATTCAATCCCTGGTATGATCTCTTGGAATTCTCCGTAATATTCTTCTTATTGCCGCTCTTTAGGTCGACCTCTATTATGTCACCTGAAAATACACCAAAGTCACTCATCAGTGATTCCAGGAAAATGATCTTGGAACCATCTGGTGATAATCTTGGTCTTGCTATTTGTCTCCAGTCAGGGTTGTATATTTCCTTGAGACTTCCACTTTCCGGATCCAAAAGGTAAAGTCTCGATGCATACCATGAAGACTCATCCGGCTTTGAAGAAGCAACCATGGCTATACTCTTTCCGGTACAGCTGAATTCCCAGACCTGCATACCTGAAGTAATTTTTCTTATTCCGGACAGTGGATCATATAGGTAAAGCGACCTGAATCTGTCTTCATGATCTACAAAAAAGCCATCATCGCCGGAGTCAATCCTCCTCTTATTTTCCTCCGAAAGAGGCTCCTTTTGCAGGAAGACAATTCTGCTTTCATCTAACCATTCCAGAGAATACGGTTCATCTGGCAGTGAAATCTTTAGAGGGTTCTCTGAATCGGTTCTGTCTATCACAAGAAAATGCTCATGCCCTATCTTTGAAAAATAGGCAATCCTGTCCCCTTTCTTTGCTAAAGACGGTGAACTTAAATTGGTATCAGTTTCAGAAATTTTTCTGATAAGATCTCCATTTTCTGTCCTGCGTATTGCAATATAATTTTCGACAGCCTTCTCCTTTTCTTTGTATGTTGAAGACGAAATATATGAAATTATGGAACCAGAAGCATTTGTACTCAAGGAACTTGTAGAACGGGCTTTGAGATATGTTTCATCGATTGAAATTGTTTCCATATATATCCAATCATTATGATCCTACAAATTTTTCTATTGCATTCAGAGATAGTTAATGATTGACGAAATTAGCAGTATTCTGTTGATCGTTTTGGTCACATCTATTCTTTCGGAGAGGGAATGAGCCCCGTCGCCGACAGCACCCATTCCATCTATCACCGGTAGTCCGGCTGCCGAAACAAAGTTTCCATCGCTGGCCCCGCCGACTTCAACTCCCTCTAATTTAAAGGAAAATTTCGATCCAATCCTTGAAACCTCCTCAAAAAGCTCCATTGTTTTTTTATTCTTTTCCATCGGAGGGCGGTTTAATCCTCCTGTTATGGTCACGGTTGATCTGTACTTTTCCTTAGATATTCGATCAAAGCAGGCACTGACCCTCTTTGCTTCCTTCATGGTCATGATCCTGACATCCACTCTTGCCTGAGCGAAGGCTGGAACAACGTTTGTACGGCTCCCGCCGTTAATCAGACCCACATTGACTGTAGTTCCCATTTCTGGATTAGCACAGCTCTCAATCTTCGGTATAATTCTTGCCAGATCGGAAATTGCGCTTATTCCCTTATCTGGATCCAGGCCCGCGTGTGCCGCTTTGCCCGAAATGTCTATTGTAAAATCCATGACACCCTTACGTCCTACCTTCACTGATTCGCCAAGGGCTGCCTCCATGACAATTACTGCACTCGATTTTTTTGCTAACTGTTCTATTAAGGCACGGGAGGATTCACTGCCTATCTCCTCATCAGGTGTTATCAGTATCTCGACAGGATTTCTGGATCCGCCTATCTCCTGAAGAAACTTTACTGCCCATATCGACATAATTATGCCTGATTTCATGTCAAACACACCTGGACCGGACGCAATATTATCCTTCAGCAAAAATGGCATTGTTTTTAATGTACCAGCCGGCCAGACAGTATCGTAATGGCAAAGAAGTAGTATCCTTCTTCCTTTTTCACCATTGAAAAAACTGCAGTATACAGATTTCTTTTCATTGCTGATTATTACTTCTGGAGTAGTTCCAGTTCTAACCATTATGATTTCCATGATTTTGCCGATACCTTTTTCCAGCAGCTCAGGAGAATCAGATGGTGTTTCAGTTTCCACGAGATCCTTTATATCATGTAATATATCATTAAAATACAGATCCCTGAAACTTTCCCATTTTTTGGAGAATTCACTTTCCGAGGGCAATCTGTCCACTTTCCACTGTTGACTTCTCAAAGAACTCGTCGTCTATGATCACGCCAATCCCGGGTGACTCAAACGGTGATATCCTGCCCGATTCCATCTTGAAGGTGTTCCTCACTATATCTTTCACGAAGTATTTGTCGTTTGGCGAGGTATCGCCGGGCATGTCAATCAATGTGTTAGACGCAATCGCAATGTTGAAGCTTCTGCCGACCCCTGTTTCCAGCATTCCACCGACCCAGCAGTGTCCGCCAAAATTATTGACGATCTCAGCTATCTCGAGAGAGTTCTGAAGACCAGCGACCCTGCCCGGCTTTATGTTAATTATATCAGCAGCGTCGATCTGGAACGCTTCCCTTGCAATATCAGGTGATGTGATGGATTCATCGAGGCAGATTTTTGTGGAAATCGCCTGTCTCAGAGCAGCATGATCAACGATGCTGTCATGTGCAAGAGGTTGTTCGATATAAGCAAGGTTGTATTTGTCGAGATTCCTGAGCATCTCTATGTCGCTTATCGTGTAATCGCAGTTTGCATCCACACTGAGCGTTGCTTCGGGAAATGAGTTCCTGACAAAAGAGACAATCTCTTCCTCGTATCCGCGGGCAATCTTCAGTTTGATCCTCTGGTACCCTTTATTCATAGCATTCAGCACCATTGGATGAAGCTGTTCATTTGGCATCATCCCAATAGAGATGCCAACATCTGCATATCCTTTTGACTTTCCAAGATATTTATGCAACGGTATCCCGTTAGATTTTGAATGATAATCCCAGAGAAGCATCTCCATTGCTGCCTTTGCCATATTGTGCCCCTTGAACTTTTTTGTCCTCTCAAGGAATTCTTTTGGCATTGGAAGGTCGCTGATTTCTCTCGCAAGATAATTCCTGATCATATGCATAGCAGTGAAATTGTCTTCATAACTGTAAAATGGATCCACATCGGTTACACACTCTGAAAATGCTTTTACGTTACCATCCTCGAGCGTGAATATAATAGCTTCCCTGTTTTCCTGATTTCCAAAACTCGTCTTGAATGGTACAATCAGAGGAAGCCTGACTATGTTATATTTAAGTACAAGACCCATGCGCGTTGTATTACAGATTCCGCTTAAAGTTTTTTGAATCCTGACGGTTATGATGTCAAGTTCAAATATGGATAAAGCATCATATGATGTGGCAGAAATTAAGAGAATAACAGATGCGGACGAGATCAAGAAAATACTCCCTGTAATTTCATCTGCATGGGGTATGCCGGATCTTTCTGCGGCGCTCAAGGATACTATAAACGCCATGAGATTCCATGGCGGTCTCGTACTAGCAGCCTATTCCGGGTCAAAGATAATCGGGATGCAATTCAGTTTTCCAGGATACAGGAAGGGTAAGGTATATCTGTATTCCCACATGACCGGGGTTTCAGAGGATAATAAATATTCCGGTGTCGGAAGGATGCTGAAATTATATCAGAAGGAGTGGGCACTTGATCATTCTTTTGATCTAATTGCGTGGACATATGATCCCGTGAGATCTCTCAATGCTTATTTCAATCTTGCGAAGCTTGGTGCAATATCCAGGAATCTTCTGCACAATTTTTATGGTACCATGGAGGATTCACTTAACCGCGGAATACCGACGCATCGGCTTGTAGCGGAATGGTGGATCAAAAAGGATAAATTTTACCCCATACCACAGCACGACGAGTATGCAATTATTGAAAAGTCCGGTTCTCCAATCTTTAATTATGACCTGGATGAAAGGGAGTTAAAAATTATAACAGTGGGTTTACCCACGGATTTCAGTGAGATACAGAAAAACGATTTGAGTTCAGCAGTCAGGATAAAGCAAAGTATCTCCTCAATCCTAGAAGATCTTTTCTCACGTGGTTATATTGCCTTTGACTTTCTAAAAAGAGAGGAAACATCCAGTTACGTTCTGATCCGTGATACGGATTTTTCGTCGCGGTACGGCGAGAATATATTCAAGGAATAAACATCTCTACGAAGGCTGCACCTTGCGATATGGTTCCCCATGACCTGAAAGAATTATTTTGGCTGGATGCTTCATGATGATCTCCTTTGATTTCTCAGCAGCCTGCAGATCTCTGGTAAATGCCCTGTTTATTTTCAGATCTCCACCGCTGTTCACAACGGCATCACCCACGAATAGAACATCCTCGCTTTGCAGGTAATATGACACACTTCCCGGTGTGTGTCCCGCCGTCATTACAGGTTCAATACCTTCAAACATGAAATCATCCGTTAAGGTGACATTTTGAACCGGCTGGACCTTCATCATAGCTGCAACCATCTTGCTCAGAAGAGATTTCGCAGGCTGCATTTTCTGTTTTCCGGTAACAACGGGTGCATCTGCGGCGGATACTATGATTTTGCATTGAAAAGCATCGCTTAACTCTTTTAATCCACCCACATGGTCGGGATGGTAGTGTGTTATGAGGATATAATCCAGTTTTATCCCTTTTTGCCGCAGATAGTTCATTATCTTTTTTCCTGTTCCTTTTGTACCGGCGTCAACAAGAAAATTCTTGCCACCCAGTTCAAAGAAATAGCAGTTCGCCATAGTGTGGTCTATAAGTTCTACCCTGTCCGTGACTTTCATGCCTGAATTATATTAAGTATGGTATTAAGCTTCACGGTGAGATCCTTCAATATGGGCATGCTTAAAGCATCCCTATTGTGCCGCAAGATATTCTGCCGGTGTTTCCCTGAGAATTATCTCTGTTTTGAATTTCGATGCATTTCTCAGAAATTTGATCTCTATAGCCGAACCAAGAGGGCGACTCGAGAGTGCTATCAGCAGGTCTCTCATATTAGATATCCTGGCACTGGCAACCTCATATATGACGTCTCCTGATCTGATTCCAGAGATGTGCGCCGGGCCATCAATTGCAGTTTTTATCACAAGAACACCGGATTCCGATGGTAAATTGAATCTTTTGGAAAGCCTGCTGTTCAAGCTCATCCCCGAAATACCCAGCCATGGTCTCAACACCTTTCCATGTTCAAGTATCTGTTCCATTATTCTCCTTACAGAATTTATTGGAATTGAAAAACCAACTCCCTGTGCGAATGGCACTATTGCCGTATTTATGCCGATCACCTTTCCGTCTATAGTACAGAGAGGCCCACCGCTATTCCCGGGATTAATTGCAGCATCGGTTTGAATCAGCCCCTCAAACACAAAGTCTGCCCAGGGAAGTGGCCTGTTCAGAGCACTTATAACACCAAGTGAGACTGTTGGTGAACCGGGAAGACCAAGGGCATTACCAATTGCGATGGCGATCTGGCCAGCTTTCACCGCATCAGAATCACCCAGCTCGGCAACGGGCAATTCCCATGCCTTGATCTTGAGAAGTGCAATATCCGTGGCTCTATCCATGCCTATTATGTTAGCGTCAAATGTTCTTCCATCAAATAGGGTAACCCCTGCTCCATTTGAATGGGCTACGACGTGAGCATTCGTAACAATGTAACCGCTTCCGCCAATTATTATGCCTGTCCCGGTGCCCTCAACCGGCATGAGATCACCCTCAAGAGATGTTCTTATGCTGTTAGTATTAATCAGTACAACGCTCTTACTGACCCTTTCCACTGTTTCCGTAAGCTCCTGCTGCATTTCAGTTAATTTTGACATATGTTATCTGCACTAGATATACTTCGAGGTTTATATATTAAAAAGTAGTACACCCATGACCAGGTTAAGTTCACATGACCGCGAATGCTTCTTTGCTGAAATTAAAGGATAAGACAAAGATCAAGGAACATCCCATTGAAAGCGTATATGCAGTAGCAGTTATCGAAAGTATTTCAGATGGCAACGCTTATGGATTCAACCGGATTAAGAAAAACATAGGATATATCAGTGCAAACACACTTTCTAAGGTGCTTGCTAACCTTGTGCAAAATGGAATAGTGAACAGGTTAGTTATATCCACAAGACCGCCCCGCGTGGAATACTCACTTACAAACAAAGGACTTGAGCTGGCCCATATAGTTTCAGAATATTACAACTGGTCAGTGAAGTGGCAAAATGAGGCCCCTAATTATTTATGATTGTCCATCCTTGCCACATCTGTGGAAAACCATCCTTTAAGGCTTGTAAAATGTGTCACAGGGATACCTGCCCCGATCACCTTCTACCCGGAGGCATCTGTATTTCGTGCAAAATGCCCGGACGCTTTATCAAATCATAAGATTGAATGTCCTGAGCCAGTCAATATCGCTGTTGTATATTTTTCTGATATCATCAAGATTATAAAGAAGCATGGCCAGTCTTTCCAGGCCAAGCCCCCATGCAATTACAGGGTACTTTAGACCGAGCGGTTTCGTGACCTCCGGCCGGAATATTCCGGAACCACCAAGTTCCACTTCCCGGCCATTCACAATTGCTATTATGTCCATGCTCGGTTCTGTGTATGGATAATATGAAGGTATGAATTCAATTTCATCAAAACCAAGTCTGGAGTAAAAGGATCTGATCATGCCTTTCAGTGAGGAAAGATTTGAGTTTTTGGAATGCACTGCGCCCTCTACCTGGTGGAGTTCTGCCAGATGTTTCCAGTCAACGCTCTCATGCCTGAAAACCTTCTCGACAGAAAAAACAGCTGTCTGTGGTGAAGGATTTTCATACAGGTACCTGATCGTTGACACCGTTGTATGGGTTCTGAGCAGAAGTCTTCTTGCCTCGTCCTCGTTGAATTTATAGCCCCATCCAGTATAACCAGGTATCCCATTTTCATGAGTTTCTGCGATCTTTTTCAATATTTCCGGATGCTCAAAATCCGGTTTTCTGTCAGAGGAAAGGTAGAAAGTATCCTGCAGGTCTCTTGCAGGATGATCCTGCGGAATAAAGAGTGCGTCCATATTCCATCCTGAGTACTCAACATAATGTCCTGTCATCTCAGTGAAACCCATTTTCAGAAAGATACTTCTTATCTTTCTGACCAGAAGGGAAAGAGGATGGTAATATGCTGTGAACTTCTTTTCTGATGGCGCATTCAGGTCATATGGCCTGAAAGATTTTCCAGTGAACTCACTGGATGCTATCAGCTCAGATGTGACAGATTCAATATAATCCGCCGATGCATTCAAGTCCACGCTCTTTCCCTTCTCAGTTAGCGTTACAAACCGTCTGTTCTTTACCACAGGTAGTATCAGACCCTCCCTGTGCGACAGGTTCTCAATCTCTTCGATATTGGCTGTTTTGCTCTCAATAGATTTCAGCGTTTCCTGTCTCTTTATTAACTTCTCTTCAACCGGCTGAATATCCGGGGGTGCATGGATCTTTCCGGAGGAGGGTTTAATGCCAAACTTGGCCAGCTGCGCAAGCGCTATCCTGAGATCAGCTGGACCTAAAATTTCAGACATCTCCTTCAGCGTGATCTCTTTCCCGTCTTTCAGAACTTGCATTGCCCTTAATTCAGGCAAACCACTTTCCAGATATTTCTTTCCTTCGGGGCCGTACTTCCATCCCTCTTTCTCTGATTTGATATCGAGGGTTACGTACCCCTTAGACTGCAGCCATGACAGAGCGCTTGCAATCTCTCTCCCAGACATTCCTGGTATTATTACTGTATCCTCCGGAATGTTTTCAAGATGATACTCCCTCAGGTATCTGAGTAATGTTAATTCCCCCTTGCTTAATTCCATCTAAACGTAGTATGGAAAGCTATATTATAAATATACATCAACTCGCGTGTTCAACTACGGACAGATACTTTCCCTCTATGTTGTTGTAGGATTCGACGGTTTGAATTTTTATTCCATTTTTAACCAATAATTCAACAATATCAGAATTTTCAACCCCATCAGTCTTTGAAACCAGGATGAGATTTTCCTTGAAAGAGTACGAGCCAAATTTGGAAAGATCAGGAATATTGCTGATTCTTCCACTTATTGATATGCTGATGGTTTCATTTGCGTTATCATCTATGGAATCGTATTTCTGTATTCCATTTTCCATGATTATTACTCTGTCACAGAGCTCCTTGGCTTCTGATATTATATGGGTGGAGAATAGTATTGTCTTTACCTTCCTAAGATCAAGGATGAGTGAACCCAACTCCTTCATACCTTTTGGATCCAGGCCAAATGTTGGCTCATCAAGTACTAAAATATCCGGATCACCAGCAAGTGCGAGAGAAAGACCAAGTCTCTGTTTCATACCACGTGAATATCCGCCTGTACGCCTGTCAAGGTATGTATTACAACCGGTCAATTTTGAAACCCTCTGAATCTCTGTTAATGTATCTATCTTGGACAAACCACGAATCCTGCAGGCAAATTCAAGCGTTTCGTATCCTGTGAGGTAGGTATAGAATTCAGGTTGTTCTATCAGGGACCCAACAAATTTCATCGCCTTTTTCGGCTCCTTTATTACCTCAATATCGTTGACAAGTACCTCACCAGAATCAGGTCTAAGAAGACCTGTCAGTATCTTCATCATAGTTGTTTTACCAGAGCCGTTTGGGCCCAGTATGCCAGTGCTGCCATGATTCACAAAAAAGCTGAGATTATCAAGCGCCTGGATGCTGCCAAATTTCTTGGAAACAGACTTGAATGTAATACTGCTCATTTTATCTCCCTCCTGTCAAAAATCAACAGTGAAAGTGCAAGTGCAACGAACGTATACAAGAGCATCACAGAAACATCGAATATAACCATAGACGATGAAGCGGGTGCAATTGAAAATGAGGTCGAAAAAGCGAAGGGATCAATGTTTATAAAGACTTCGAGAATGATGTCTGCTGCATTGCTTAAAAGCAGTGCGGGTGTAAAGTTGTAGAGGAATTCAAATATGAGATTGACCGCATTGAAAACAAGGAAATAGAGCAAAAAAACTGTAATATATGCATATAGATTTTTGTTATAAATGGCGCTTACAAGGAACGTAATGGAAAGTATTGCGAGGCCAAATACGAGTGCTAGACCAAGTGATAGATAGAAGGAGTAGCCTTCCAGTGAATGGAAGATGTACAGGTAATTCAGGTACTGACCAGCACCAAAAATTAACAGCACAAGTGCTGTGGCTGTAAGAGCTGCGAAGAACTTTCCAAGATGAAGGGTGTAACGGCTTACAGGTAGTGGAAATACATTAAACGCTGTTCTACTCTCTATTTCGGATGAAAGTGCAGGTGAACCAAAGAAAACAGCTGAAAAAACGGGTAAAAGCTCAAGCACGATGCTCCAAATATAATTGAATGCGCTTTGAACCAGTGAAGGTGAAGGATGGCTCACAAATCTGCTAAAGAAAGCAGGAAGTTTGCTATGATACCGCAGCGAAAAATAGGTAAAAAGTGCAAGTATAAAGAAATCAAGGAAGAGCATCAAGTAGAAGCTCTTTGATCGGTAGTAATTCTTAAAATAATGAGAATATACGGTTGCAAAAGATCCCGTCGACAAATTAACCAACTTCAGACTTCATCATCTGAGAAAGACTGTTCATGGATGAAAGCGGGATTACTGCATTGAAGGTCACCATAGAATTATCAATGCTGTAATTAAGAGAAGTTGAGATGTTCTTCAATGCCGAAACAACTACCTCAAGGAAAAATGTTTCGTAAGTTACAGAGGTGAAATTTACATGGGAATTAATTGTCAGGTTTCCATCTGCAACAGTTACATTTGCGGTTAGTAAGTTGAAGACCTTATTTGTCTGGTGATAGTAAATTGATATATTGGCAGATGGAGCTATAAATCTGTTATAATTGATGCCTGTCTTCGCATGCTCGGCAAGGATTCCAGCATGGACTCCGCCCAGTCCGCCCAAGAGGATGAAAGAAGTACCAGCGGGTGAAAGATATATCTCCAAATTTCCGCTTGAATTCATGTGTGACAGGTTGTTCATAATAGAATAACTGGTAAAGTTATAGCTCTGGTTAAACGCGTATAAAGAACTGATTTTAGAAAGCAGAAATGACTGATTCAAGTCCAGTGCAAAAATCTGGAAACCATAATAATTTCCAACTGACAGAATCTGATACTCACTTGAACTGTTGGTCTTTGTATAATTATTTGTAGAGTTCAAAGACTGTAAAAACTGTGTTTCACTGATGCTGGCGAGTATTCCGATTGAATTGTTTGCCCCAAAAGCAATATAATTAGACGACGAGTTATGAATCTGCACAACAAATGTAGAATTGGCCGGGACAAACTGGGCCATGCTGGGGCCACCAGCGAGAGCATAATTTGTGTATGCTTCATAACCAGATGCAGCACCACCCAAAACGATGAAAGAAACAATAATGACCTTTATTATAATTGGATTCATAGATTAGATATCAAAGACGCTTATTTATGCATTTATCCAAAATTTTTGTAGGACATATTAAGACTAAAACAGAGAACATTCTCTGGATAATGGGGTAAACTGACTGATAGATCGACCTGTATTATTTAATGATAGTCCACTCAAATTCTTTAGGGTCACAAATCCAAGTAGTTATTCACAATGTTGTCGATCATAAAACATTCTTAATATGCTATTTTTGGATTTGATAGTAGCGTAAAGGTTTAATTACGCCTTTCAATTGAACATCGTTGCCCGATATTTTCTCTATTTTGGATAGACCAGCCGAAAAGGACATATTCGAAGATCCAGATAAGATGATAATCTCCTTCATCTCAACCGACCTATTCTCATTCAGGACGCTTGAAAAATCAATTCTGAGCATTGACAAGATAGGTGAAGAGGTAGGAAAGAAATATGAAATTCTTATTGGTGCAAAGAATAACAGTCGATACGATTCCTTTCTTTTTCGTGATCTCGAAAGAAAAATAGAGCCACTTTCCATAATAAGAATTGACACACCAAACGGCGGCATGGCTAAAAGAATTGCAACTAACCTGTCAACCGGTGAATTTCTGGTTTTTTTCGACTCGAATATTACTTATGATCTGGACTTCGCCGACCTGATATCCAGTTATATTAGATCTGGAGAGAAGAGGATATTGCTTTCAGATTTTATGATCATTAACAGGGACATATTAATCCACAGTGGCGGCTACAGGGATTTTTCCATCTCTGAAGATATAGATCTGCTCTCCAGGATATCCCTATACTCAAATATTATTGCTTTCCCGGTTGTTACAATGAGAATGATTCTCAACCAGGCGGTTCCTCTGCCAGCATTGAATAGATATGAGAGAGACAATTTTTTAAAGGTCGGCCTGAGGGCAAACGGCGTACTTAAAGACCAGATACTTGCGTGTAACTATTCAATGCAGGATGTTCTCAATATGATCCCAAAGAACAAGGCAAATAAAATCACAACGAAACTTGAGGTCTTCCTTGCATACCTTAGATCTACTTTCTCTAAAACCAGGCCTGTAAAGATGGGGCAGAACAATTATTTGATGTTAATGGATAAGTTACTTGAATCAATCATTCTATCTGACTTCAAAAAGTTTGATGACTTCAGGGCTAAGCCTCTCCTGCGGCTGTCGTCTGAACAGTATAGGTACCTCGAGAAGAGCAGCAAGTCCTGGAATAGCAAATCACTTGAAGGAATCGTAGTTATAGATTGATTTGTGGGCATGCGATTATTCTCAACTAAAATATCAGTTATTTCTTAGATCAATTCTCCATATGAGATTCATTGTGAAAAGGTAATTAAAAGGAACCGCAGCTATTGCCCCTAAAAAGTTTCCGATGAGTGGATTTATCCCCACAAAGTAATAAAGAATCAACTGGATCGTGTATGCAATAAGATTGCCTAATGAATATATAGCCTCATATCCAAGCAACCTGATTGCCATTATCCTGACGCCCTTTGGGTGGAACCCATGATTTCTTGTCGTCCATTTATCGTTTAAGTAAAATCCTAATGCTATGCTAAAAACAGCAGAAAAAAAATCAATCTCTATCAACCATTCATACCCGAATATTGTCAGACCAAGATAAATTATAAGCTCTGAAAACAGGAAGGCAACAAGCCCAGTCGAGACGAATTTAGTAAAGCGTTTCCAGTTTTTCTTGGCAACAATCTTAATTCCGCTTAACAGGCTGACTTCCCTTCCTTCTTCCCCATACGATCATTTCACTTCCAATATAATTGAACGCAAATGCGAGCATTATCCCGATTATATTCGCAATCAGGTAATGTGTGACTTCAGCCAGTTTCAGAAGGGTTAACAGATTGATTATACCACCGGGCAGTGCTATAAGGTTGTATCTGGATATCCCCCTGAATAAACCCCCAACGCTTCTGCCCTTAAAGGTCCACAGGTGGTTTAACAGGAAATTTGAAAGTATAGATGATTCGATTGATATAATACCCGCATATAACAGGCTCAGCGGTGTAAAGGTATGCAGGGTAAACAGAAGCCCTTCATTAACGAGTATCCCGGTCAGGCCAACCAATATGAACTTCAACGGTCTGAATTCTGATAAAAGTAATAATAGACCAATAAATTTTAAATTTTCACCCATTGTCAACTTACTCTGTCCAAGATAACGTTCTCCAAAAACATACGGTACTTCCGAGACCTTTCTATCAGGTCCGCCCTTCACGAGCACTTCCAGTAGAACTTTATATCCCTTGGACTCAATTTTCTTCCCATCAAGTATGTCTTTCCTGAAGATGAAGTATCCAGACATTGGGTCCTTGACATTTCTAGTTTCACGGAGTATTGCATGTGCCAGAAATGTGGCACCCTTTGATACAATCTTTCGAAAAAAACTAAATTTACCGGAACTACCCTCTGATATATATCTCGAGGCAATTATAATATCATTTCCGCTCTTTGCCTCATTGAGCATCTTTACAAGAGTTTCAGGTGGGTGCTGCAGATCGGCATCCATAATTGCAACATACTTACCATTGGCGACCTTCAGCCCATCTGCTATAGCTGACGCAAGCCCCATCTTGCCAGGTCTTTTAATCACTTTTACGTTTGAATATTGGTGGGAAAGTTCATCGGCTACCTCATAGGTGCGGTCCGGTGAATTATCATCAATTATCACTATCTCAAGATCCAGTCCCAGGTTCTGAAGCTTATTGACAAGAATAGGCAGATTATCTCTCTCATTGTAAGTGGGAATTTCAACGGTTAGCTCTACCATCTAGTATCTTCTTCCAGAACACTTGAATACCTGAAGGTGTATAACGAATAATTGCTGAAATTCTGGTACACGGTTGAGGGCGTTGATGATTGAAATAACGAAACATTGTAAAACTCAGCTGAAAGAGTCTGGTTTCCATCTTTTGCCCCTAAAACAAATGAAAACATCGAGTCATCATAGCTCCATTGATATTTGTTAAGATATTCCATAATGGTCTTGAAGTTAATAGTGGTTTGGCTTGTTACAATCAGCATTCT
>JAKBLT010000021.1:16658-19305 GCA_021831925.1 Thermoplasmata archaeon | reverse complement strand
TTCAGCGAAAACTGGAACCCGGATTCTGAGACAATAATACAGCGGCTTGAAGACATTTACAGCTATATGGACATAATGAAGCTTTATTACGCAGAGGTTGAGAAGCAGGTCAGTTCGGAGGACGCTGTTTGAGTGGATCATCCATACTTGGAACTATCTATTCCGATTTTCTTGGGTCCCTGCATCAGATGCTTTCATCACCAGTGGATATGCTTAAATTCACAATTCCAGTCGCAATCTTATTTGCATATTCATTTACGCTTCAGAGATATACAAAGAAGCAGAGGATAGATTCACTTCCCAGTTTTGAGTCAAGAAGGGAAATATTCCACCTTCCGGAAGATGAATTCAACGTGGAGGTTGCCGATATAATGAGGGAAAATTACAGTAAAACAGTTTCAGATATAAGCAGGAATTTTAACGAGGCTAAATTAAAGTACAAAAAGTATAGAAAGCTGATAAAGGAATACACAAGGTATAACCGAAGGATGACATCAAGCATAAGATTCCTGAAAAAAAGGGCAGTTGAAAGGAGAAAGGACACTCTTAGAAGGCTTGTTGATCTTGAGGCGGAACTGGAATCTTTAGGCAGAGAAAATTCAGGAAGGCAATAATATGGAAATAATGGAAACAGGTGACCTGAAGTCATTTCGAGACACAATTTACACCATACAGCGCTCAATAGGCAGGAAAGTTATAGGTTCCGAAAGAATAGTCAGATTCATGTTCGTTGCACTCCTGAGCGACAATCATGTCCTACTTGAGGGAGTGCCAGGGCTTGCAAAAACCATGCTTGCAAGTGAGTTTGCCGCAAACCTCGGCCTAGTTTTCAAGAGGATCCAGTTCACGCCTGATATGCTTCCTTCGGATGTGACAGGCGGAATTGTTTTCAACCTTGAGACAAGGAAGATGGAGTTCCGGAAAGGCCCGATTTTCGGCAATATACTGCTGGCTGACGAACTGAACCGTACCCCACCAAAGGTTCACAGTGCACTGCTTGAGGGAATGGAGGAGAAGCATGTATCAACAGGTGGAATCACCGAGAACCTCCCAGAACCATTTTTTGTCATAGCCACACAGAACCCAATCGAGCAGGAGGGGACCTTTCCGCTTGCCGAAGCCCTAATGGACAGGTTTCTCTTTAGATATATCCTTACCTATCCTTCAAGGGAAGAAGAGATTGATATTTTAAAATCTCAGAACATTGAATCTGATAGGAACAGTGAGCTTACTCCAGAAAAAATAATCAACATTAGGAAGAAGGTAAACTCAGTTTATGTTTCAGATGAAATCATGAACTATGTTGTCGATATAATCAGGAAGTCCAGAACTCACAACATGGTCTATATTGGCGCCAGCCCGAGGACCACTGCCAAATACCTGAAAGCAGCCAGAGCAAACGCCCTCATCAACGGACGGGATTATGTCATTCCGGAAGATATAAAGACGATGAGTCATGAATTACTTAACCACAGGCTTATCCTCAATCCAGAGGCCATGGTTTCCGCCGGGAATAATATAACAGAGGAAGTGAATAAGATAATAGACAGCATCCTTGCGGATGTGGAAGCTCCACAATGATAAGGAGAACCGGATTTGCAATCATTGGATCTCTGGTATACGGTTTGTTAGAGTCTGTTATACTCGGCTTCAGTACGGCAATTATTTTCTTCCTGCTGATGATAACGATCATATCATCTGACATCCTGATTTTTAATCTTGGGCATGCATCCGCTATGAAGCTGGTTTCAGTTTCAAGGGATATGAAAAAGCCTTATTCAAGGAAGGGTGAGTTTGTTGAAACTGTTATCTCATTTACCAATAATTCAAAGCTCACGCTTCATTTCAACTATTTTGACTCACTTTCGTCGGTATTCCAGACGAGGGGCGATTTTAAAGGAGAGATCAGGCTTGCGCCGTCAGAGACCGTGGTAAGAAAATACAGTATTTCAGCCACAGCAATAGGCAGATACGAGATTGGCCCTCTGCTGATGAGTGCAGATGATCCACTGCACCTTGCTCTTGCAACTTATTCCCTCACTGCAAACATGGAGGTGAAGGTTGCCCCATCCACTTCAGACACTTTGGGCAGACGTTCCGAAAGATACAGCAATCTAATCTACACCAGGGGACTCCACATCTCAAGAAAAGTCGGTCAGGGTTACAATTTCTATGGGATCCGGGAATATGACACCTCGGATGATTTCAGATATGTTGCATGGAGCCGCTACGGAATCCAGAACGGCGAAGATCTCTACATCAAGCAGATGGAAGAGGAGAGGCAGGTCGACGTTGTCTTCGTCATGGATTACAGTGATTCCGTGAACCAGGGACCACCCAACCATCTCTTATTTGACGTAATGATCTCGCAGGTCATAGCAATGAGCTATGGCATCGTCAAGAACCATGATGGGGTGGGTTTCCTCCTTACCTCAAGTACCCAGACGGTTTATTTCAAACCAGAAAAGAATTCAAGAAACATTGACCGTCTTGAAAAGGCAGTTTCGGAGATGAAACCGTCAGGAACATTTGATATAGCAGACTGCCTGGAAAAAATAAAAGATAATGTCAGGAAGGGGGCAATAATATTCATACTCACCCCTTTTGGTTTCCCGGAGAAATTCAACATGGAAAAGTCCACTGTGAA
>JAKBLT010000021.1:0-16558 GCA_021831925.1 Thermoplasmata archaeon | reverse complement strand
CAGGAACATTTGATATAGCAGACTGCCTGGAAAAAATAAAAGATAATGTCAGGAAGGGGGCAATAATATTCATACTCACCCCTTTTGGTTTCCCGGAGAAATTCAACATGGAAAAGTCCACTGTGAACCATCTTGGCAAGAAGATAATGCTTATTCTTATCAACAGGAGCCAGTTTGTACCTGAACTAAAGGATCCTGTTGATCAGAAACTTTTCATGGCGGCTGTTACAAAGGAGGCTGCATATACCAAGGCAATTGCACAATTCTTTAATTCTATAGGCATAAGGAGCAGACAGGTTAATGAAAACAATATTGTGCCTTTCATCATGGGAGAATATACTTATGGTAAGGTGACACAGTGATAAAATCGGCAATAAGTTACAGGTCATTAATACTAAACCTGCTGATAATTGCGCCATCTCTTTTTCTTCTTGTATATCTGGGCAGCATTGTCATAACCTATCTTTCCATCTTCTGGATAGTTCTTCTGATAGGTATTTTCCTGGTCAAGCATCTTGCCCCAGGCAATATAAGGGAGTATGTCTATCCTGTAAGTGTCATTCTATTTTTACTATTCCTGCTTGGAACATTCTTCAAGCTCTATTTTAATTATACCATTCCAATATTTTCATATGTGGTATTGCCACTTACTTTCACCACACTTACATCACTGACCTTTGCCATTGGCATTATACTGCTTATGGAAGCGGTCATACAGTCGAAGCTCTCTGTTACAGTGGCCGAGTATACTGGCTCCCTGCTGATATTCATGGAACAGCTTGCAGTTGTGACTGTGATGCTATCCACCTCTACCATACTGGCTTCACTCCGGTCCGAAATAGCCAGCATTCTCCTGACGACATATCATATAAATAATCCATCTCTTTACGTAGTATCATATTTTACTACAATCTCACTGGAAGCCAACGCACTCTACAATCTGGTTGTGCTTGGTTACCAGTTTTATCTCCCCCTTGCAACATTCAATGTACCAGCAGCGATTGAAATCACCTTTACATTTGTGATATCTGCAATTGGAATCCTGCTTTCAATGTATACCAGATCTGGAAAAGGGTATCGTGGGATTGAATCAGTAGCCGTCCCAGTTCTGGCGGGTTTTGCCATTGGCCTGCCTTTATTCTTGTTATCTGAATATCTTTCGAGTTATAATTTCCAGGTTACCTTCATTTTTCTTGCAGTCGCTGTTCTTCTCTTTCTTGTCGGTTATACATCCCGGCATGTTTCTGGGTCTGAAAAAATTAATACACCAATCAAATAACTCTTAATGGGCTCTATCCTTATCAAGAATGCAATTATCATTACACAGGACGAAAAACGGAATATTGTCAAGGGAGACATACTGATTGAGGGCAACAGGATCAGTAAAGTCGGCGTGGTGAATGATTCAGCCGATACCATAATCGATGCAGATGGCAAGGTTGCCATGCCTGGTCTTATAAATACTCACGCGCATGTTGCAATGGCGCATTTGAAGGCTATGCTTGATGATATAACACTTGACAGATTCCTTGAAAAAACATTCAAGCTGGATTCCGAGCGCACTGAGAAAGGCATATACAATTCATCACTAGTCGGTATTGCTGAGATGATTGATTCCGGCATCACATCCTTCCATGATTTATATTATTCTGAGGATGTTATAGCGAGAGCTGTAAGGGATTCAGGGATCCGGGGATTCCTGTCTTGGGTAACATTAGATGAAGAATATACAACCCAGAAAGGGTCTCCAATAAAGAATGCGGAGAAATTCATTTCATCTGTTGAGAAATCCGAGTATATATACCCGTCAGTTGGTGTTCAGGGCATATACGTGGCCTCAGATGAAACATATAATTCATGCAGGGAGCTTGCAGATAAAATGGGATGCACTATCCACACCCACCTGAGCGAAACAAGGAAAGAAGTTTATGAATTTGCCTCAAAGCATGATGGGGAAAGGCCTGTTGAACACCTGTATAAAATTGGTTTCCTCGGTGATAGACTGATCGCCGCACATTCATCCTTTGTTACAATGCATGAGGTAAGACTCCTTTCAAAAAGCCGAACAAATGTTTCATGGAACGCAATAAGTAACTGCAAACTTGGTACCGGCGGCATTCCTCCGATACCTGAAATGCAGTCAAACGGAATAACAGTTTCACTCGGAACGGACAGCAACGGAAGCAATAATTCGCTCAACATGTTTGAGGAGATGAAGTTTTCTTCTTTAATAATCAAGAACAGCCGGTGGGATCCAACATTGATGCCATCGCAGAATATCCTGGACATGGCGACAGTTAATGCTGCAAGGTCGCTGGGAATGAAAGACCTTGGATCTATCTCAAGTGGATTCCTCGCTGATCTTATACTTATAGATATGAAAGCACCCAACCTGCTTCCAGTCTCGATAGAAAATGCAGTAAGCAAGATTGTATATTCTGCGAATCCCTCGAACGTGGATACAGTGATTATAAACGGCAAGATTGTAAAACATGGTCATTCCATGCTTAGGAGGATCAAGGCCTTTGGCATCGAAGAAATGATCTGAAGGGTAATCTGTTCAGAATGCTTCAGCAGCACGGAGAAACTTATCCTTACCCTGCCATAGGAGCAAATTACAATCCGGCAAAAATTAATTAGAGCTTAAACTATCAGTGAAATTGATAATTAATGGGCTGGCAAGAAGCAGAAGTCAGGGAACTAAAGGTCGGCAGATACATGTTAATCGATGACGAGCCATGCAAAATCATGGAACTTACTATGTCCAAGCCGGGCAAGCATGGTGAAGCCAAGGCCCGTATCGTTGCGATCGGTGCATTTGACAACCAGAAAAGAAGCGTTGTTTTTCCGGTTAAGCATAAGATTAAGGTACCAATAATAGAGAAGAAGACAGCCCAGGTTCTCTCTGTTGCCAACAAGGAAGCTCAGCTGATGGACAGCGAAACATTTGAGACCTTTGTGATTCAGATGGACGATTCGATAGCAGATAGGGTAAAACCAGGCACTGAGGTGCCCTACTGGGATACCATGGGAAAGAGGAAGATAGTATTCCAGAACTGAGCAGTTTTTTCCAGAACAGGGGTTTACCCGACGCAATCTCCAGATATGAAGACGCATCTTATATCGTATTTGGGGTACCATTTGATAACACATCATCATACAGGCGTGGATCAAGACTGGCGCCCGAAGCTATAAGATATGCTTACAGGAATCTCGAATCTTTTGATCCATGGTATGGAATAGAATTTCCGAATTCACGAATACATGATCTCGGCGATCTGATCGAGGAAGAGGATGCTGAGACAGTTGTTGATCTCGTCGAGCAGGTTGTTTCCCAGATAAGAAGGGACAGGAAAATCCCCATAATGCTCGGCGGGGAGCATTCGATAACAACAGGTGCTGTAAGGAATTTTAAGGACAGTAACATGGTTATAATCGACGCTCATTCTGATTTTCGCGATACATATTTCGGGAGCAAGTTTAACCATGCATGCGTAACCCACAGGTGCCTTGAGATATTGGGTAAAGACAGAATAACATCGATTGGAACAAGATCCACATCTAGGGAGGAATTCGATGATCCTGCTTTTGGGCAGGTAAGGTTCGTGTCAGCCAGGGAGGTATCAGAAAAGGGCATGGCATCAGTGGCTGACGACATCATAAAAAAGACGAAAGGTGACATTTATTTCTCGATAGACATGGATGGGATAGATCCCTCTTATGCCCCAGGCGTGGGTACACCAGAGCCATACGGCCTGCGTGATCTAGATCTGCGGTTATTGATTGAAAAACTATCAAAAAGGATCTCAGGTTTCGATATTGTGGAAATGACACCTCTTTACGACAACGGAAATACTGCCATGCTTGCAGCAAAAATAATACAGAATTTTATTGGGAGTAAAGAGAAGAAATAATTCTATATACCCATCTTACTGAGTAGTTCCTTTCCCTTAACAATCTCAATTCTGCAAGGTGTAGGAAGCTTTATCGAAGCCTTATGAATGGCCTCTCGCAGTCTCTGCGCTGCGTCAAGGTTGACCCTGCCTATCATTATCGTATCATCCTTCCTGACCCTTGCTGCAGTGCCAACAGGCCGGCCGAATGCCATGCTCATACCACTAGATATTCTGTCTGCACCAGCCCCGGTTGCCATCTTGTGCTCCCTAATCACATGATGGGGATATGGAATGATTTTAAGGAAATAATTCTCAACGCCAAGAGCTTCAAGAAGCTTCCTGTTTACCGATACTCTTGCAGCCTCAAGCGCAGAATGCCTGATCTGGCATGATTCCTTTGCAATGAGTTTCATTTCAACAGGAAAATCCTTCTTCTGGTTGCCCTGGGTAAACGTGGTAATCTTTGGATATGGAACGCCACCCATGAACTCTTTCCTTGTGTAAGCGGGACCTGAAATCTTGCTGTACATTCTTGCAGGTTTAGTTACCATTTTAACGCAATCCTAAAGAGCATTCGGATATAAAAACAGAGTGATCTTAACTTACACTTGATGCCTCCAATGCAAAAAGACTAAAACTTCACTTATTCGATAATTAATTGTGTTCCCGATCAAGATTGGATTATTAATATGCAAGCAAATAGATTTATCTTCTTTTGTATTCAAGAAAGATGTCAAGGACAATTAAATGTGGCATATGCAATACCTTATTTGAATGTGGTTCACCAGGATTATGCTGGTGCACATTCCTTCCCATCCCAAAAGAAAGGAGAGAATTGTTATCTAGAGTTGCGAATGATTGTGTATGCCCGGATTGTCTGAAAGGTTGATTACTTGTTTACATGACTAAAGAAGCCTTCAATCACTTTTGTTATATCTCCTATTAGTACGGGTAATTTGCAAATATACGAGCAGTTCATGTTCAGGTTAGATATGATGAATTAATTACACTAATGCTAATAAGTGTATTAAGTGCACTATAAATAATATATTACCATAATCCAGCTTATGGAAAGGAAACAGCTTATAGATGTGGCTCATGTGTCTATGAGAGGAACATCAGTCCGAATAACTCTTCCAAAGAAAATTGTTCAAAGGCTCAAGATTGGCGATGGAGAAATTATTGCATTTTATGAAGACAACGGTATAAAGATAGATAAGCTAAAGTGAAATCTCGTAAAATATGGGAGGAATCAGCGGTCGCAGGAAAATATTTTTATTAGTATATGAGGCATTACAGTTTTATTATTACCAAGCATTATGATTGTTTATTATGCGGCCAGAATTTGTTAAAGATGGAAATGTGGAATTTTTTTCATGCATACATGACAGGTCGACTGTGGCAATATCCGGATTTAATCTTGCAACCACACCGGAAGACTTAATTCTTGATCTGTTTGATAATTATATAAAAACTGGACATCCCAATAAAATACTGGTTGAGACCGACGCACTTCCAGCGGCTCCTGGAAGAGCACTTGATATTGTTTTTAAGAAAATGTTTGAACTGAACGATTACAACTTTATCAGGGGAATGCTGGTTCCTTTCATGGGATTTTCTCCATATCTTCAGAAAATGGCTCTCAATGACGCATTTCCGGTATACGGTTGGCCAATCGGTGTCTCCGCATACTGGTTCCGAGAGGTTGCCTCTGGTAGACCTGGTGTTCTGACAAGAATTGGTCTGGACACTTTTCTGGATCCGGAATACGATGGAGGCGCACTTAATGAGAGCGCAAAGAGAGAAAAATTGTGCAAAATTGCAAAAATTGATCTTTCCGGCGAAGATTATCTTATATATCGTGCCCCGAAACCAGAATATGCAATGATCCGGGCAACATCTTCGGATAAAAAAGGAAACCTTACAATGGAGGATGAGCCTATTAGAGGCACTGTTCTGAGCATAGCGCAGGCAACAAGAGCGCGTCCAAATCCAGGAAAGGTTTTTGCGCAGGTTCTGAGGAATGATTCTAACGAATCATATAATCCTAGAAGGGTGGAAGTCCCCTATCCACTTGTTGACTATATCATAAAATCTCCTCTCGAACACCACTGGCAGGCGAGTTCATTCGCATATGACCCAATGGCATCTTTTTCGAAGGAATTATCATCTCCGGAGACAATAAACGAAAAGTTCAATCCACCCGCAAAATCGAGTGCGCATCTTCTCATCGCAAGGCGGACTCTTATTGAGATAAATAACATGCTCAGGAAGATCGGGCCGCCTCTTCTCATAAACCTCGGAGTTGGGATACCAGCGCTTGTTTCAGGGCTGATACTGAAAGAGGGATTATCGTCCGATATAGTGACTGTGGTCGAGTCTGGCCCGTGGGGTGGACTTGCCCTTACTGGCGCCAACTTTGGTGTGTCTATGGGTGCTTTCGCGCTCTCTACCATTCCTGACATGTTTTCCAACTACGAGGGTGGGATCATTGACACTGCTGCCCTTGGTTTCCTGCAGGTCGACAGATACGGAAACGTTAATCCTTCATTCGTTGGATCTATGCTGACAGGACCGGGCGGGTTTCCGGTCATTGCTGAAGGAACTCCGTCTGTAATATTTGCAGGCACTTTTCAGGCAGGGAATGTCGATTTTTCATTCGACGGCAATAAAATGACACTCAAGTCTACAGGTGGAGATAAAAAATTCGTAAAAAACGTTTACAAGGTATTCTTTAGCGGTAAACAGGCTGTAAAATATCACAAAACTGTGAAAATTATAACAGAAAGATGCGTATTTTCACTAACTGAACGTGGTATCGTGCTTGAGGAAGTAGCCCCGGGACTGGATCTTGACAGGGATATTATTGAAAACATGGAATTTAAGCCGGTGGTTCCGGAGAACCTGACCGAGACCCCTCCGATTGCATTTGGAAACGGTAATATGGGATTGAAGAAGAATTCACTTCAGTAAAAAATTATTACCAGTTACAAATTTTTAATCCTCATCTTACTATGAGTACAGAAACAGGAGAATTCGCAGAGACCCTTTCTGAAACAGATCCCATGATTATTCCCCTCTTGAATCCGTGTTTCCTCGTTCCAAGCACAATAAGGGTTGCACCACTTTTATCGGCTTCCTGAACTATCATGAATGCAGGATCGCCAATAACCACTAAACCTCTTACCTTGTTAACACCGCTGCTCTGGATATCTCTTATCAGAGACATCATCTTCTCCTCAGAATTTCTCTTTATATCATTTTCAGAATCAACTATCTGAGATTCTTCCGTAATATCTCCTGAGAAAGCCGGAATAGGCTTGATTACATTTATAAGGATCAACTCGGAATTCTTGATCTCCAATGCCATACTTGCAGCGAATTCTGTTGCCTTTTCAGACTCCTGTGAAAAGTCCGTTGCACATAGAATTCTTTTAATTGCTTCAATCTTCATACGGATCACTGATATTCAATTGAACAAAAATAATTCAATCAGTACCCTGATATGATAGCTATCTTCATAAATCTAATAATATACCAATATGTCCGCTGATTGAGGAAATATAAGAAAATGCATTAATTGAAGGATAAAAGTTTTCTAAATTTCTGGTAAACAGAATAAGCAAAAACCCCGGTAGAGACAAAGGTTATTGTATGCCTGTTAGACCAGTCCAGTTCCTTCACGAGGTAAGTTAAATGTTTGCTTTTATCCTCATGCGGTGTATATTCCATACCATTCATATAACTCATTATATTCTCAACGATTGCATCCTTCTCGTTATTCCTGACATAACCCAGCCTGCTTCCAACCTCGACCATCTTTATCCCTGAAAGATATGTCGCCTCAACCATGTCTTTTTTCGACATCCATTCTGTTTCGTAGTTTATGAAGTCATCCCATGATCTGCCATTTTCTAAAAGATTGTAGAAATCCATCAAATGCTTAGTCTTGATCCTGAAGCCATATCTGTCAGGCATTTCATAAAACAAGGAGCCAACATCCAGAAACGGTGTTAGCGGAGAGATGAATCCATAAATCGGCATATTTTCCTTTCGGTGATCCAAAATGAACTTTTCAAGGAAATCAGCGTCCTTCAATACATCATCTTTTGTCTGATGGGGCAGTCCAATTGAGAAATAGATATCGAATTTCTTTGAACCGAATTCTGCAGCAAGATCCACAGATTTTGCAAGGCTGTCATTATCGTAATACCTTCCTGTGTTCTGCCTTATCCTTATATCAGAAGAATCCGGAGAGATTTCGCACATAAACTGATCGACGTTTTTTGATATGGCCTCAAAGTATTCCCTTCCAGGTGGAACAAAATATTCTGTCAAGAGAGGAAGATCTATCCCCCGGGACTTGAACTCGTTGAATAGCTTACTGTAATACTTTTCACCAGTCTGGCATATGTCTCCCGCAATGAATACTGGGGATGCAATCGTGTCCTGAACTATTTCTACCTCTTCCGCTATTCTGACCGGGTCCCTCTTGACAAGACCAGTGCTGTGATACCTGTTTCCATAAGCAAAATTAGAGCCTCCACAGAATCCGCAATTATACTGGCATCCATGCTGTATAATTGTCATTCCAACAGGATTCTTGATCCATGATAGATATGGCAAATGTCCCCTTATGTCATGATACTTCAACGATGTTTTAACCAGGATAGAATAATCAATGAACACATCTGATGCTGGATCCGGATCATTCATAGGAAGATTGGTCCTTACACCCTCAGCATCTCTGTAAACTAAGCTGTTAACTGAGCTTAAGGGCTTGCCCTCCTGAATGGCTTCCATAAGCATAATCAGTGGTTTTTCCATATAATCTCCTTTCAGTACAAAATCAATTTCAGGGACTTCATGAAGCAGCTCCTCAGCAAAATATGACGAGGAAAAACCACCAAACACAATTTTTTTATCAGGATGCGCTGCCTTTATCAGGCGCGAAACCTGGATTGCTCCGTGAACATGCGGCATCCAGTGAAGATCAATCCCAAACAGATCCGCATCCACCTTTTCAATATATTTAGGCACATCAAACTTATCGTCTGCTAACATGTGGACTGCAAGATTGCATATTCTGCCGCTATAACCATGTTTTATCGCATAGTTCAGCATGCTTACAAATCCAACAGGATACATCTCAAAAAGAGGAGTTGAAGGAACAACATCACTGATCGGACCCTCCCTGAGGTTTCTTTTCCTGAAATCGTAAATGCTTGGGGCATGGATCAGTGCAAGATCGGATTTCATGCAATACCACAGAAATACCGTAGAAATAAATTTATTGAACTAAAACAAAAAAACTATACCATTCCAACGTTAGGAAAGACTAAAAATTAAAAAAATAATATAATCAGTTTATGGCGGGCTTGCAAGGTGCCCATTCAATGCCATAAACCCGATGACCAGTGCAAAAATTGTTCCAATTCCCAGTATTATCCATTCTACATAGTATGCATATTTTCCTGAAGCCTTGACCGGTTTAATATACATTATTGGAGCAAGAATCGCGCCTATTCCATCGAATAGATATAACCCCATAGCGGTTATCAGATCGTTTCCAGTTTCGAGTTTAAGCTGAACAATGCTGTATGCACCGACCAGGACATATATACCCAGTATTACAATCATTATTGGAAAGATGCCGAGGTGTATATTTTTCTGGTCCTTGAATGCCATAGCTGCTGCAATCATGAGAAACAGACCAAGTAGAAGAAGCGGATCTCCAAAAAGCATATTATATGCGGTTCCGAAACCTGTCATAGGCCAGGCAAATGACATATAGAAACCACTTGCAAAATCAAACGCACCAACTCCAATCGCCGGCACAATTAACGCCCTTATCTGGTCAAAGTTGCCTCTGGCAGCAAAGAAGAAATAAAATGCGCCGATAGCTGTACCAAGTGCCAATCCAATAAGCATAACGGCCAGTGGATCAACAAATACTGACATTTTTTATCACCGAATAAATAATCACCTAAGTGGTATTCTAATCCTACCCATATATGTTAGGTATACAAATCCACTAAAGCACCAACAGGCAACGAATTTTACAGGAATTTAATGCAAATAATGTAATGAACGAAATAAATTACATTACTCTTCTGTTTTGAACTATGATGTTCAATTTCCCTTCCTGATCCTTGTCAATTATATTTCCGCATTTTTCACATTTGAGGCTCATATCCGGCTGGAGAAGAAACCGAGATTCTCCACATACAGGACAGGTGCTCCTTACCCACAACTTTGAATAGTCTGTCTGTTCAACATATCTCTTGGCCATTTCTTCCCTTTTCTCATTAATATCCTGGGCCGGTCTTGGCTTTAGCAGAATGGACATGACCCATGCGAATCCAACCAGGGCCCAGATTAGAACAAATACAGTGACCAGAAGGGAGAGAATACCATTAGACAGAACAAGAAATGATGCCACGCTGAGAAGCGTTGCCGTGAAGTTAACCAGCAATGACCTGAGGAAACCCGCTTTCAGGCAGATATAGTTGAGTACCAGAACACTCAGGAGAAAGCTTATTGAATCCGGCCCAAGAAAAGGCAAAAAATAACCAATAATAAGATCGATTGCAGCAGATATAGTAATGATTTCGAACTCTCTGCGCCTCTTTATTAAAGGATCCTTTGAAATTGATCCTGATGCTTCAAGATGCTTTGCAAGGAAAACGATTACGGCAATCGGGATAAGTTGCATCAGAACAGAAAATATGATTGCGGTATAACCATAGACAATTATGGCAGATGAATCTGGAAGCCCAAGGCTGGTGGGAGCTATACCTGCAAGACTCTCAAGTGTAGAAACCATAAGACCCAGAAACATAAAGAACGCAAAATAGAGTGAAAAGGCCGATATATCTCCTGAAGTTGATAAGTTTCTGGATCCATTTTTTTTAACAAATAAAACCTTGTCGACCAGGATATAAGCAATCAGGAGAACAGTCAAGATCCATGTCAGACCAATTGTGAAAAGATTGAAAAATGGTTTAGCATATGATGGCGTATTATTGACAAGATATGATAAGGTCCCGCCAAGGTCAAGGAAAGCATACAGTGAAATAGCAAGACCAGTAAAAATGCCGATTAATGCAAGAAATATAGCAGCTTTCGTAACGTATGAAGATCCGGCCGGTTTTGTCTCTGTTTTCTGCTCTTCAATTTCCAATAGCCGATCACATCTTACAGAAGTGATATATTGAGCCGGTTATTCAGTTTGCCCTTTACAAGTGTGGTTTTGATCTCTATTGTGCCAACCTCTGATGTGTTTTTGACCTGCGTGCCCATATCGGGAAATTCAGGTAAATCTGAAATTTTTGTGAGCTTTACCCTCTCAAAATCCGGAACCTTTCCCTTGGATATCTTCATCAATTCAGGTATTTTTGAAAATTCCTCTCTGGTCACAAATCTCTGCTGAACTGGGACTGCGGATGAGACCACACCTTTTGCCTTTTCAAGTATATCGTTTACGATCTCGTTTGTCAGGTTCTCTATATATATGTCGATCCACGCCGAATCATCATATGTTTGGTTGATCCTGCAAGCCGATCCATAATCTCTATATGCAATACCCTGAAGTATGAAAAGCGCAGTTCTGAACTTCATATGCTGGAATCTAACCTTCCAGTCTATTAACTGTTTAACCTCCTTCCCTATAATATCGACAGGATAGGTATCGAGTGACATTAAGTGTATGGATTCACCGTCATACCATGTATCAACGATAATGTAATTTTTACCGTCAATCATCACATTTCCCTTGTCATTCGGCTGTCCATCGCCAGTAGGGACAAATATGGATTTATCCACGACCAGATCTGTGAATTCCACTTTGGTAGCCCTGCCAACGCCCTCAGTGGCATAGGGATCAGCCAGGTAAAGTCTTTCAGTTTGCATCCTATCCATATCACCTGTTTTTTTAAAACTGTTTCTTTTTTGCCTAACATAAAGTTTTATTAGGGTTGGCATTCCGTTGCCGATGGACCTCAATTTTCTCTATGGGCTCAAGCGGGAGGGCATAAAGATGGATCTTGAGGTAATGAGAAATTTTGCACCCATGGTTGGAAATCCGCAGGACAATTTTTCATCCTTCCACATAGCGGGCACAAACGGCAAGGGTTCCACATCAGCATTCATTTACAACATACTTATGGAACGTTTTCACACGGGTCTATACACATCGCCACATCTGGTAAAGTTCAACGAAAGGATTGTCGTGGACCGTAATTTCATATCTGACACGGAAATTGAAGAGTTTATGGACCGCTATACGGAAAAAATTCTTGATTTGCAGAAAATAAACAGGAACCCAACGTTTTTTGAAACAACAACTATGTTAGCATTTGACTATTTCTTCAGAAGTAAGGTCTCATATGCATCGGTAGAGGTGGGACTGGGAGGAAGGCTGGATTCCACAAACATCATAACGCCGCTAGTTTCGACTATCTGCAATATTGGATATGAACACTTTGACAGGTTAGGATGCTCCCTGGACTCGATTGCGTTCGAGAAGGGAGGCATAGTGAAACCTGGTATTCCATTTGTGCTTGCAGATGACAAACCTGAAGTTGTGTCCACATTAAAGAGGATATCTGATATAAGGACAGCAAAGATGCACAGGGTGTCTGAGGAGTGCAGAACATCCTCTCTGAGACAGGGTGAAGGGGGTCTTGAATTCACAGTCAGTACAGAAAATCAAAAGTATGATATTGAAACAAGGATGCTTGGTGATTACCAGGTCAAAAACATCCTTGCAGCCCTACTGACATTGGAGATAGCTGATCTTCCCGGGATATCAAGAAAGGAGATTGAGCGCGGAATAAGAAAAACTGTATGGCCGGCAAGGATGGAAATACTATCCCGTGAGCCTTTCATTCTGCTTGATTGCGCTCACAACCCTCCTGCAGCCAGGGCGCTTGTGAATTCCTACAGGAAAATATTCACGGAAAAGATACCGGTTGTTATGGGAATGCTATCAGACAAGGACTGGTATTCATTTGCAAGAACTATCAGTGAAATATCAGATTCAGTTATCTTCACAACACCGGATGAGCCAGAAAGAGCTCTTCCACCTGATGTACTTGTAAAATACTGTGGTTCCTTTTTCAGAAAAGTAAAGGTAATACCAGATCCTGCAGAAGCATATGAATACGCAAAATCTAATTTCAGCAGGTTTCTGGTAACAGGTTCTATCTATTTAGTTGGCAGAATCAAGGAAATTGAAGGTTCAAACCTGATGCCTTATATTCTGAATTAATTATTCATTTACCATATCATAAAAAAACTTTTTAGTACTTCCAGACTCTAACGAAATCCTGCTGATTTAGATGGCAAATCCTTTTTTTAAATATATGGAAAATAACCAGCCAGGTGATTTCAGGCTGGATGTCTTGTCAAGTTCATTCATTCCTGACTCATTTCCGCATAGATCTGAACAGATAGACCAGATGGTAAAGGCACTAAGCAGCGTAATGAGGAACAACAGGCCATCAAATCTTTTGCTTTACGGAAAAAGTGGAACCGGCAAAACATCGGTTGCAAGAAAGGTATCTGAATTGCTTACAGAGGCATACGCCGAAAGTGTAAGGATAATTTATCTTAACTGCCAGATCAATGATTCCACATATTCTGTGCTTGTAAACATGACCAACTCTATCCTTCCAGATGAGAAAGAGAAAATACCACTATCGGGATGGACGCTTGAAAGGGTTTATGCCTTCCTTCTGAGCACTCTTAAGGGAATGGATGGGTACGTTATCCTCATGCTAGATGAGATAGACAAGCTTGTTCAGAAGAATGGCGGCGATTCACTTTACCCCCTGCTCAGACTATCCGACGAGTCAATATCTTGTAAGACATCACTGATAGGAATAACCAATTACACCTCATTCGTCGAAATGCTTGATGCACGTGTCAGGAGCAGACTCAACCAGGAAAGTATAATATTTCCTTCATACAATGCTTCCCAGCTGAGGGATATATTGCAGGAAAGGATCTCACTTGCATCTCTCAGTTCATATGTTGATGAATCTGCGGTAAGCCTTTGCGCCGCAATTGGGGCAAGGGAGCACGGTGATGCCCGAAAAGCCATAGATCTGATGCGCATTGCAGTCGAGATCGGAATCAGGGATAAGATAGCCAGTATAAACGAGGATCATATCTATCAGGCCCGAGACAGATACGAAAGAAATATCCTGAAGGAATCTGTAAGCGGACTCCCGCTTCATTCCAAGATTTTGCTACTCAGCGCGGAAATCACCCAGGAAAGCGAGCAGAACCAGATGATCACAGGAGAAATATTTGACAATTACAAGAAAATATGTGATGAGTTAAATATACCAAGCCTCACATCGAGGCGTATAAGTGATCTGTTATCGGATCTGGACGATATTGGCCTGATAATTTCAACTACCAAGAGCCTCGGCAGATACGGACGGACGAGGCTAATCAGGGTTCCGGACAACGACGGAAGCATAAAACGATATCTGCTTGAAGATGAGATTCTGGGTACATTTAAAGGTATCAAAATGGGCAAACAGCACAGGCTCAAGATGGATCCTGATGAAGTAACTGGACAGAGTCTTCCGGGTGAAAAGGATAATTATGCTGACGATATCCTGTCATCTAGACCAGAAGGCGAAGATCAGGCATAGATTGCGCAGAGATCGTCTGCAATAGGGGTCAGTTTTAGATTCTTTTCCTTTGAAAAGTCAACGGGGGCCTGCGTCCAGTCATAGTTATCAACCAGTATGAGAAATTTGCTTGAAAGGTGCGTAGAAACAGTATTGAGCTCAAAGGTCACATGCTCATAAGTATGCTCGGAGTCATGCATGAATATATCTATAGGGCCAAGTCCAACTATTTCAGATGGTAAAGTCTTTTTGCTATCACCTGTGATGAGCCTCCAGTTATCCTTTAATTCCGCAGGAACCACAAAACCAACCGGCTCACCCCTTTCTGCTTCTCCATACTTGACGCCCAGATCAAAACTGGTCAGTTTACCTCCTGTTTGTTTCAAGGCTGTCAGGAAAGCATAACTTGTAGTTCCAGGCCCCACTCCTGTTTCAACTACATTCCGTGCTTTCAGATTCACTGAAATTGAATATATGAATCTCAACTCATCAGGTGAGACCTGCCAGAAATTCCTGCCTGAAATTTTACTCTCAGTATACTTCAATATAGATTCCGCATCGGAAGCTGCCTTGGTGAAATTATCCTCTTCTATGCCAAGGGCCTTAATGACTGGTCTATAGTTTATTGCCATCGAGACCAAACCTGATTGGTTTCTCTATCTCAGCTATTATTGCTTCCTGGCCTCGATTTTTGGCAATCTCATCCCTAAACTTAAAAGGATCAGATTTTATCAGGTCAAATGTATTATAATGCATAGGTATGATATATTTTGAACCAAGCATCTTTGATGCGAACAGGGCTTCCCTGACGCCCATTGTGTAGTGCCCTCCAATGGGAAGGAGCGAAATGGTTGGTTTTAGGATATCATGAATAAGCTCCATGTCCTTGAACACTCCGGTATCTCCTGCGTGGTAAAGTGTGAGCCCATCCTCTATGACGACGCCCATCGGGCTACCGCCGTATTTCCCATTGTATCCTGATGAATGAAATGCGGGCACGGATGTGATCCTCACACCGTCAACCACGGTTGACCCTGAATAGTTTATTCCAATGACATTTACATCCTTGTCCTCCTCTTCAAGGAGAGAAGCAAGCTCCACCATGGTTACGATTGTTGCAGAATTCTTTTTGGCAATTTTCACCGCATCTCCAACATGATCCATATGTCCGTGTGTTACCGCAATGATGTCTGCCTTGACGTCTTCAGGCTTAACCTTTGCAACAGGGTTTCCATTCAAGAAAGGATCAATTAAAACTTTCTTGCTTGAGCCAACGGTAAAACATGCATGCCCATGCCATAAGACCTCAAAATTATCTGTCATGAATAGAGATTATTTCATTATATTTAGAATTCATTGATCCAATGTTTACGCGGCACTTCAAGTAGATCCACCATCAATAGACAAAAAATATTTCCACAAAATGCATCAGTCATAAATTGAATATATTTTTAGACGCCCTTATTGGAACTGCACTCGGGGTTTCACTTGCCGCACCTCCAGGACCAATAACTTCCATGGTAATATACCGGGCTTTGACCTCAATAAGAATGGCAGTAATTATTGGGTTTGGAGCAATGACCGCAGATTTTGTTTTGCTGGTTATAACATTCTTTCTCAAAACAGAAATTGATCTATCAACCTATCTCAAATACATTTACGCCATTGGAGGAGGTTTTTTGTTCCTGATCTCTTATCTGATGCTCCGTTCGGACAACACCGACAAAAGCGTTACCAGATCCGGTTCCTACCTGAAGGGATTCACCGTTGGTATTGTCAATCCAGCTCAAATAGGATGGTGGATGACTGCAGGTCTTGGTTTTCTAGAGAAATTCGGCCTTCCGGTTTTCTATTTCCTGTTTGTGGGGACAACAGTCTGGGTCATAATACTATCATATGCAGTCAGGGTTGGAGTGAAAATTTACGGTACCCGGTTAATGACAGCAATCAAAGCATTTAGTTTTTTCATACTGATTATATTCGGTGCATATTTCGAAATACTTGCTTTTATCTGAT
>JAKBLT010000093.1:0-3487 GCA_021831925.1 Thermoplasmata archaeon | reverse complement strand
AGTGCTATAAAATTATATTCCCTTCCAAGAAAAGATACGATCTCTTTCAGTGACCTGCCTGTGACTATCCACATTTCATATTTTGCTTTCAAGGCATTGAGAGCTGAGAAGACATCTGCGTCAGGAACCGCATCTTCCGGATTCATTCTTATTGATACAAGGGTACCATCGTAGTCAAGGAAAAGAATCGGTTTTTTGTCCATTATCTTCCTGAATGCATCAATTATCAACGAGACCTGATGTTGAAAACGTATCACCCACCCATCTTTTAGTGATCTCCTTCTCAATCCTGCCCAACCACCATGCGACATTCTTCTTAGATACAGTTGCCTTTAGGTCAGCCAGCCTTCTCTTTCGCTCTTCCGGATCCATGAATAAAGCGGCATAGATATTATCGGCCATTTCCACAATATTATAAGGATTCACAAGAAGAGCACTCTGCAGATCATAACTTGCGCCTGCAAATCTTGAAAGAACCAGAACTCCGTCCCTTGAAGCCGCGACAAATTCCTTTGAAACGAGATTCAGGCCGTCCATCAGGGGGGTTATCAGTGCTACATCCGCATTTCTGTAATTCGCCTTCAGGGCGGCATCTGAAACCTTGCGGTACATATAGACTATTGGCATCCAGTCGATGTTGCCATACTTTCCATTCACCCTGCCGATGTTCATTTCCAGATCGCGCTTCATTGCGACATAATCACCCACCGTGGTTCTGGATGGTGTTACCATCATAATGTAACTGAACTTACCCTCGAGTTCCGGGTGCTTATGTAGCAGCAGGTCAATAGCCAGTATCCGATTTTTCAATCCCTTTGTGTAATCCAGGCGATCCACCGAGAATATGATCTTCCTGTTGTCCTTTTGCTTCCTTGGCTTCTCGTCTTTGCCCATGGAAGAATAATACTGATCATCAATGCCTAGCGGAATTGCAACCACCCGGCTCTTGATGTTTGAAGCAGAACCAAATATCTGTTCCTGTGTTTCGATAAAGTTCCTTGTGTATAGCTCAGTGTGGAAACTTATCAGATCGCTGCTGGAGAGTGATTCCTGTATCTCAGCAGACTCGGGAAGGATTGCAAAGAATTCCCCTGCAACCCAGGGGATGTGCCATGTTGTGGTAACGAATGCTTCAGGTTTAACCTTTTTAATCATGCCGGGCACAAGGGATAACTGATAGTCGTGGACCCAGATGATATTTGATGGTTTATAATATTTCAGAATGGTTTCCGCGAATTTTTTATTGACTGAATAATAGTCATGGTATGACCTGTTGTCGGTCTTGATCTTATCCCTGAAATAGTGAAACAATGGCCATAGCGTTCCGTTGCTGTAATCATCATAAAATCCGCGTTTCTCATTTTTCCCAAGTGTTATTCTTGCTATCTTGTAACCATCATAATCCTCGAAAGAATGCTCATGATCTAAGGTGCCGTCGCCCCAGCACACCCATATTCCGCCCGAGGTCTGCATGAGCCGTTTCAACCCCGTCGCAACGCCGCCAATATTTTGTCTGATAACATCCTTCCCCTCTATCCTGTCGTGTGAAAATGGGGATCTGGCGGTTGCAATTATATACTTCATGCTTTTGTATTGTCAGATCATATTTAATTTGTCACCCTTGTTGCTATAATGTTTTTACCAGACATATAAGCTATAGATCTTATGCTTTAAGTTATAATATGGCTCTGATAACAATGAAGATAACAGACAATATAACATTGATCGTAACAGTCGCACTAGTTGTTGCGGCTGGAATGGGCATAGGCTTTATGGTAACGAACAGTGCGGCGAACAACCACCCATCGGGGAGTTCCTCTGCATATGATCTGAACCTGGTAATCACCACGAATAATTTCTTCAATAATGCAACCGGGGATCAACCTGCGTATTATGTCCTTGGAAGCAACGGTCTGGTTTCATCAGCAAACATAAGTATTCCAGCATTCACCCAGATTGATCTGACGATTTTCAACTATGATAATGGAAATGGCAGCCTATATTCCCCACAATACGCAAATGTGACCGGAACTGTTGGGAACACTGAAACCTATTTCAATAACACTTTGATGAATTCAACAGATGCAACCAGCAGTATCAACATAAACGGTTCAATAACGACTCATAATGTCAACCCTGCTCTCATAGCACATACATTTACTATACTGAATGCCCAGGGTGTTCCTATTGTTAACATACCGGTACCTGTTTCAAGCATAGTGCATGCTGTCTTTTACATAAACCAGACTGGATCGTTTACATGGCAGTGTGAAGTAAGCTGCGGTTCCGGGCCCACTGGATGGGATGGCGCAATGGCAACTCCTGGATGGATGACCGGTTTTGTCAATGTGACCCTCTAATTTTCCAAATATTTTTTACTTATACAGGGATGACTGTTTATGCAAAGAAACAAGATATCGGTGATAGGTGCAGGTAATGTTGGTGCTTCAGTTGCACAGGCTCTTGCTATAGAGAAGCTCGGGGACATTTTCCTCTTTGATGTGGTAGATGGTATTCCGGAGGGAAAAGCACTGGATATTCAGGAAGGCGCTCCCCACTGGGGTTTTGATCTCCAGATAAAGGGATTCACAACGACAAATCCCAAGGTCTATGAAAACCTGAAGGGATCAGATGTTGTTGTCATAACAGCAGGCCTTGCAAGAAAGCCAGGCATGTCAAGGGATGATCTTTTAGCAAAGAACGTCGAAATATTATCATCAGTGAGCAAGAGTATAAAGGAATACTGTCCGGAGGCAAGAATAGTTGTGGTCACAAACCCGGCTGATGTTATGGCCTATGCAGTGCAGAAAGTCACCGGGATAAAACCCGAAAGGATAATAGGTCTCGGCGGTTCTTTGGACAGTTCCAGGTTCAGGACATTTCTATCGATGGAACTTGGTGTCTCTGTCAAGGATATCAATGCATTCGTCATTGGAGGTCACGGAGATGATATGGTTCCTTTTATCAGGTATTCGAGCGCTGGCGGGATACCAATTGAAAGACTGCTATCCAAAGAAAGGATTGATGCCATTGTTAAGAGGACCAGATTTGGTGGAGGAGAGATTGTCGACCTTCTGAAAAGTGGTTCTGCTTATTACGCCCCTGCAATCTCCATTACGGCAATGGTGAGATCGATATTGCACGATGAGAAACGCATTATACCGAGCGCTGCTTATCTCACTGGGAAGCATGCTGAGTATTATGGTGCTTCTGGAATATTCATAGGTCTGCCTATAAAGATCGGTTCTAACGGGGTTGAAGAGATTTATGATATTGATTTCAAGCCTGATGAACTTGAGCTCTGGAAGAAAACAGTAGCAAGCGTGAAATCTGGTTGCGCCAAGGTTGATGAATTTTTGAAGGGCGCCAAATAATAATACTTTAATTCCCGAATATCTCATCTTTTCAAAAATTTCTTATAAAAATCAGGATAGTATTCGTACTCTATTCTATCCGGTATCCCGGCATCTGCAAAACCCTTGAGTCG
>JAKBLT010000092.1:0-3511 GCA_021831925.1 Thermoplasmata archaeon | reverse complement strand
CAGAAACTATTTTACAGGAACGGGTGGTCTATTCAGCTTACTCCGAAGGGGCGAGTGCTTTTTGAGAAGGTGAAGAAACTTCTCGATTACATGAACGAGATAGAAAATGTCATGACTTCACCCAACGAAACAAGAATAATAAGGATTTCAGCGGGTGAGTCAACTTTTCTTTCTATGTTTCCTAACATTACAGAGGATTACAGAATCTCTCATCCAGAGATAGACTTCAGTGTAGATATTAATGAAACGCTTAAGTCCATAGAAAACCTTAAAATCGGAGTCGCTGATCTAATATTTGTAGGGTGGATCAGCGAGGGCATCTATGATCGTAGTTTATTTGACGTGATTGAGCTAGGCGAGGACGAACTTGTCTTGATTGTACCGATTAACCATCCCTTGGCAGAGTTGGAAAAAGTAAGCCTGGACCAGATATGCAAATATGACTACCTGGCAAGAAGAAAAACAAGCGGCGTTCAACATGCAATAATGGACATGTTCTACAACGCTGGGTTCCGGGAAACCGATCTGAATGTGAGAGGTATCATGGATAATGCCTCATCTGTAATAATGGCAGTATACAAGAACATGGGAATAAGCATTGTATCCAGAATGCAAACAACTGTTGCCACAAAAATGAATGTCGTCAAGGTGGTAAGCATAGACAGCCCTAATTCGCGGAGAAAAGTATATGCTATGTACAAAAAAACAGCTGATTCATACGTAAAGGAGTTTGCCGAGTATGCCGCGCATTATTTTTCTCAGCATAATAATTTACAATCTTTCGCTCAATCGTCCGGTGGCAACAAGAAATAATACCACAATAATCTAACTTGGTACGATTTACAATACCTTAATGCAGTTCGTTAACTTATAAAATTATTATCATGTTCAAGTAAAAAGCATATTTTGATGAGTTTAGCCGAATTTACACATAATCATTATGTACAGCTCTGTTGTGATTGGTATCAAGGGAATTTTGTTTTGACAATGTCAGTAAGCAAATCGATGAAGTCGTCGGAGTCATTCATCAGTTTAACCCTTGCATATCTTATACTCATGTCTTTTAGGAAAAGTGAAAAATCTATGTCAAGATCGTAAAGCACCTCTAAATGCTCGTAACAGAAGCCAAGGGGAGCTACAAGGACAGACCCGACCCCGGATTCCTCAATAATAATCTTCTGAATCGATGGTTCTAGCCATGATTTTCCATACTTGCTCCTGCTCTGGAACCCAGATATAGTTTTGACTGTCCGAACTGAGCCACCCAAATCATTGCAGAATACACGAAATGCTGCAGAATATGCTTCTTCGCTATTTCGAGATGTCGGGAGGCTGTGTGCAGTCAGCAAAAGTCGGTCATAATGACCATTTTTTAGCATATCCTTGATCCTTGAAGACCAGATCTCAAGAAAGCCTGGATATTTATAGAAGCCGTTAATCACATGCCTTTGGCCTTTGAAATTCCTCGCTTTCAGCTCCTCTGAAAAAGGGATGAAATAGGAGTTAAAAACACCCTCAGAAGGAAAAGGAAATAGAGGTAGTTCAACAATTTCGCTATAATTGACATTCGTTATCACTTCTGCCGTCTCCTTTAGGCTGGGGTGCCAGTGCTTGAATGATAAGAAAACATCTATGTCACTCTGAGATAATTTTTCCTCCACTTTTCTTTTAAGAGAAGCCAATATGTAATTGGATGGTGATCTGTTGCCGAAGAGAGAGTACTTCTTCAGATTATCTGCACGTGCATCTGGAGGAACAGGATTTTTCCCAAATATATCCTGTAGATACCCATCCAGGTCACTAATATTTTCAGGGCTTCCATATGCCATTATCACTACTGCTTTTTTATTTTTCATAAGAATGTACAGTCCTCACAATAGCCTTGAGGCATTCAGTGCTGGTTTCCGGCACAACACCATGTCCTAGGTTGAATACATAACGTTCTATATTCTTCGCATCATCAAGTATCCTTTGCGTCTCCAGATTTGCCAGCTTGATATCTGATGTGGTATAAAGAGGGTCCAGGTTCCCTTGCACTCCTTTTTCTGACCTGCAGGCTGAATATGTCTCGAACAGCCTCGCTCTTGAATCCATGGAAAGATATGAGAAATCAGTCGTGGATAGAAGGGGTGCGTAGCCAGACGTCCTTGTGGAAAAATAGACCGTCCGTAAAGAAGAGAGTTCCGCAGAAAGAGGCTGAAGATATTCATTCACATAGTCCGTAAAGAGCCCATATGGTAATGAACCTGACCAGCTGTCAAATATCTGTATTGCATCTGCTCCCGATTTGACCTGCTGCTTCGCGGATTCGATGATCATCTCTTCAATGCTTGACATGACATCTTTGTACCGAGATGGTTTATTAAGTATCGCCTTTATTGTCTGATTCAAATCGCGATCAGAGGATCCCGCAATGATATAGGATGCCAGTGTTATTGGGCCACCAGTAAATCCATAGAGGAATGTATCAGGATGATTATGCCTGAATGCCTTTATGCCGTCATAAAGGGAATAGATATCGGAATTCATTTCATACCCATGTGCCGTACCACCACCCTGCACTGATATGATTGGCCCGACATTTTCCTTGAATTCTACATTATACCCCATAGCTTCGAGAGGAAGTGTTATATCAAAAAATATTATTGAAGCATCAACGAACAGTTGCTCGACCGGTGCATATGAGATTTCAGAAATAGTTGAAGCATCTGAACATATCTGTTTTATAGTTTTGCTCTTTCGAAGTTCTCTGTAGGAATGGAGGTATCTTCCTGCCTGCCGCATAAACCAAACTGGAACTGAATCATTATTTCCATTGAAAGCAGACAGAAACTTTGTCCTATTCATTGACTTCATGGTGTAATTCTTCTAATCGTTCTTGGGAATGGTATAGCGTCCCTGATGCTATCGAGCCCGCACACCCACCATACTAGCCTGTCAAGACCCAGGCCGAAGCCGGAGTGCGGAACGCTTCCGTATCTTCTCAGATCAAGGTACCAGGAATATGCCTGCGGATCTATATTCATGGATCGCATCCGTTCCTCAAGAAGATTAAGTTCCCAGATCCTTTCCCCGCCGCCAATGATCTCACCGCATCCTTCAGGAGCTAGAAGATCATGGCACAATATCTCGTTTGGTGATTCAGGATCGGGCCTGTGATAAAAGGCCTTGAGTTCCTGCGGATAATGAGTTACGAACACAGGTTTATCGAAGTGCACGGTTATCGCCCGTTCCTCGTCCGCCCCGAGATCGTCCATATACTTCATGTTCAATCCCCAGGACTGTGCTTTCTCTATGAGTTCAGAATATTTCATTCTTGGAAATGGAGCCTTTACCTTCTTAAGAGGTTCTATGTTTCTATTGATCAAAGCAAGTTCTTCGGCATTTTCCTTCAGGACCTTTGAAACAATATAATCTATCATCCGCTCTTCAATCTGCATCATTTCTTCGTTCCCTATCCAGGCGACCTCAGCTTCGGCGTGCCAGTATTCTGTAAGGTGCCTCCTGGTAC
>JAKBLT010000020.1:0-19499 GCA_021831925.1 Thermoplasmata archaeon | reverse complement strand
CGAACGTCAAAGTCCTCGTCGACTTCCACGTCATCAAACTCCAGTGAAAACGATGAAAGAATCTGCCTTGTGCCGTTTGTTATGAATTCAGAAGCACGCTGCCGCAGATATTTCTGGATTCCATCAACTCCGAATGCGGTTCTTATTTTCTTTGCGATTTCTATTGCTGCCTCAATATTCTTGATCTCCTTTTCAATTACAGAGAGATCCTCCTCTTTTTTCCTGTATCCAGCAATTTCATCATCCATTGCTTCGATTGTCCTGATGGTTGCCTGAAGATCTGCGTTTATTTCTGTAGATCTTGCCCTTGCCTGCCGGTATTCAACTTCAAGTGAGGAGCATTCCCGTTCAACTATATCCATCCCATTCAATTCCTTCTCTGCGGAGGCAATATCGCCGCTCAATTTCTGAAGGTCCTCTTTTCTCCCGTCCAGGAGCGCCTGAGAATTTGAAAAATAGTCGCGTCTTTTTATGAGTTCGTCAAATTTCCTTGAGATCGACCGGAGCCTTGTCACTGTTTCGTTTGTGAATTCCTCACCGATTTTCGCTGATACGTCGGCGATACTGCCAAGGGCAGACTCAAGAAGTGCTGTTTCTGAATCTAGCCTTGACCTTTTCGAATCAAGTTCGGCAGTTAAATTCATGGATTCGAGAAGAGAGAACCTCTTCTCAATGTGTTCAAGTTTTTTTATCTCCTCCTCTATTTCTGCTATGTTCTTTCTTATGGCCTTATAATGTTCATGCTGGGCTTCCTGGGATTTCATGGACTTCTCATCCAGAGCGAGCTCCTCAGTTTCGCTATTCAATCGCTCAATTGAAAGCAGATAAGCTGAGACCCGTGAGGATTGCATTCTTTCCAGTAAGGAGTCAAGTTTTTCAATTTCCGCGTTAATTTTTCCAATCTCAGTTGCCAGGTTGCCGGCCCTTGCCATGAATTCTGTTATAGATGAGGATATTTCAATATGCAGCTTCGTTACATGATCATCTGTGAGCTGACTTCCACATAGTGGGCATGTCTTCTTTCCTGCAAGCTTTTCAGCCCTTTCCTGTGCCTCTTTCTTGCCGGTGTTAATCATCCCAAGATCTACTTTCATATTTCTGATTCTTTCTTCCAGCTTTCTCCTGTTTTCGATGGTGGACTCAATCCTTTCTCGTACCGATGATTTTGACGGATTATCAGTCCCGAACAGTTCGATTATGAATGATCTCTCTGGATCGACAGATTTTCTGATATTACTTATGGAATCCCTTAACCTTGATACCCTGTCAGAAAGCATGAGATATTCATTGCTGCTTTTTTCGAGGTTTGTTAAATCTGATCGGAGAGCAGTGATTCTTTCATTAAGTTCTGTGAATTTTGAATGTTGATTTTTCAGCGATTCCATCTCTTCCATCAGTGCCGATATATCCTTTATCTGCTTTGAGAGGGATTCAATTTCACGAGAGTAAAGAGCAATTTTTTCAAATTCAGCAATATTATCGAAGATCAGATCTCGATGGGCCAGATAAGGGCTTTTAGAAACCTCCTCCAATTCCTTTTCAACCTGGGCTTTACCCTCCATTTGTTTGCTCAGTTTCTGGATCTCATCACTTATCCTTATTGAATCCTCCTTCTTCTTTTTTAGAAAATCCGCTTTAGCCCTTAACTCACTAAGTTGCTTCCTGGATGATTCGTATTTAGTTTCCAGCGATTTCTCATGTTCTGTTGCATCCCGGAACAAAGCATCACTTTCCTTCTTTTTAATTTTCATTTCCTCAAGCCTGCCGGAAAGCTGCTGTGTTTTCGCCCTTATAAGAGATAACTCAACAATGGATGAGCCCATGTCCGATAACCGATCCTTGAGCTCTGCTTCCACTTCACGCATCCTGTCAGATGCACTCTCAAGCTTCTCAATGCCAATTATCTTCGCAAAGAGCTCTTTTCTTCTTTTAGGCTGCTCGTTCACGATCTCATCTATTTCCCCCTGCCCCACAAATACGCTGTTTTGAAAAACGTCCTTCTCCATACCGAGTACTGTCTCGACATATCTTGTCACACTGTCCTGGGAAAAAGCCTCCTGAACACCGTTCCTGAATGCGAAAGCTTCTCTGTCCTGCTGTCTGGAACCGTATGATCTTGTGATAATGTATTCGTCGTTATCTATATTGAAGGTAAGCCTGACGCTGCATTTTTTCTTACCATTCCTGACTGGGTTTGATAATCTGGTGCGATCCTTCCCGAACATCGCAAACCTGATCGCGTCCAGAATGCTGGATTTGCCTGATCCATTCGGTCCAACTATGAGATTAATTCCCCTGTCAAGTGAAAGGGAGGTATCCGCGTGTGAAAGAAAATCCTCCATTTCAATCTTTTTTATCAGCATCTTTTCCAGTACCCTCCAGGATCCTTTTAACGATGTAAGACACCTCGTCTTTTGATGCCTCTCCGCCGACATTTGAAAATATGTCCAGTGCAAGATCTGCCATCTTTTCATCCCCCCTGAAATAATCGGAGAAAAGCTTCTTTCTGTCAAAGTGCTCGCCTATCCTGACAGCAGGAGCGCTTTCCTTTATTATAACGGGTCTCCTGAACATTGCCTGACCCGTAAATTTTGAAACAATTCCGAAGGCTGTGGCGTACTCCCCGGAACCATAAACCTCTGAAATTATTAGCGGTTTTTTTTCTTTGCTGAATTGACTGGATCTTTCAATTGCCCTTTCTATATCAGATTCCATGTTCTCAATTGTTGTGGATATCCTGAACTGAGGTCTCGGTGACTTCAGTCGGACCCTGTGGAATTCAATGTTTCCGTTGTCCAGATCGATGATATTGACGGCTTTTCCATCCTTCTGAAAGGCAGGTATCTCTGCAGCACTGTTTATTTCAGTAGAGCCTGCATATGCGAATGGCGCGGGAAACTTCCTGTAATGTGATATGTGTATATGACCAAAAGCAAGGTACGAGTAACCTGAAGGTAACATCTTTTCATCGATCTGAACGTCTTCAGGATGCGTATATCCGGATACGCCCTGATGTGATATCAACACTGAATTATGGTGATCCCTGGCATACGAATCGGCCCTTGAGTATATATCGGGTAGTTTTTCCCTTCGTGAACCCTTCATGTTTGATATTCCTGCTATTAATGTTCCATCTTCCAGAACGTGTGTTTCCAGGTCCTCTGTGCCCATGAGATGAAGCCCGAGGAAATCGAATATTCTGGCTGCCGGGTAATCTACACGTTTCGGGCGATCGTGATCCCCGAGAACCATGAAGACGGGAATATTCTTCTCCCTTACCCTGATGAGTGAATCCTTGAGTTCGGCTAAGGAACGGTTACTTGGACTCCAGGTGTCAAAGAGATCACCGCTGTGGATTATGAAGTCCACCTTTTCATTTATAGCAATGTCAATGCACTCCCTGAAGGATTCGTAAAAATCATCCTCACGCTCGGAGAGCATGTATTCCCTGTTGCCAAGGTGTGTATCTGAAAAATGCATGAATCTCGGCATGTTTAAAGATCGTCCCTCACTGATTTCCTGAAAGTTGACGGGCTGTGTCTTTTTTCCCTTAATTTTCTGGATTCCTCAAGCAGAGAAAGGAGATCGACATCTCCTCCACCTTCCCTTGTTTCCCTTCTCCTGATTCTCACAATCGAGGGCATCCGTACAAATTCTCCGGTCAGCACTGCCTCACCTATGTTAAGGCCTGGAAGATCCTGGAGTATTGATTCAGATATACTTTCGCTGCTTTCGAGGATCGCCTTCTGATCGAGAGGATTTGTGACCCTCAGTATTATGTTGCTGTTGCACTGGCTCAATACATCCTGATCAAGTTTACCTGGCCTCTGCGATATCACAACAAGAAACATGCCAAATTTCCTTCCCTCAGATGCTATCCGCCTGATTATCTGTGATATCATGGTGCGGGAATTTGGAGGCACAAAATTGTGTGCTTCCTCTATGAAGATGAAAACGGGGAGACTTGATGCCGATTCAGCCTTGTTCTCATAAATTGTATTCAGGACCCTGTGTGAAAAATAATTTGCAAGTGCCTGATCCATACCAGACAGATCCAGAATGGAGAGCTGGCCCGGCGAAAGGTAATCCTCCATCGGTGTTGTAATATCAGAAAATATCGCCTTCACTTTTGTGAGAATCCTGATCCTCCCGGATATCTTAGATCTTTCCTCCTGTTTCAGGTCCTCGGCAGCGCGGATAAATTCCTGTATCCCCCTTGGTGGTTTCATGTTAGCAACCATATCTGACACAATCTTCCTCATGGTCGACCACTCCTCCTTAAGGCCCATTATATCAGAAATCTCGTCCGCATCAAGATCCTGGAACCTGATTGTGAACTGGCTAGTAAGCGATCCAGTTTCACCAATAAAGCGGCTGCTGCTCAGCGGTGTCCGGAATATCCTGATGTCCTGGCTGTATTTCCTGGCCGATTCACCAGTCTTCATCAGCGCGTAGTCGGCATGCGGGTCGAGGACGACGATTGAGGCACCTTTTTTTAGCAGTTCCTCCATAAGAACAGCGGCTGCATTGCTTTTGCCTGCACCTGTTTGGGCGAGTATTGCAAGATGCCTTTTAAGACCGTTAATATCGACCCCGACGACCGTGTCGTCCATATCAACAAGATGACCCAATACAAGCGATCGATCAGGGGGATAGTTTAGAAATTTCTCGAGCATGTTTCTATCAGCGCGTTTCACGACGGATCCCGGTGGTATTATCTTTCTTGAAAGGGATAAAGTGTTCCCCTCCAGACTTCCGAGACTCTTTGCCTGACATATCATGACCCGGTCTGCAAGATCTGTCTCGACATATTTCTTGACGGTGGTGAAATCTAGACCCTGATTCAGCAGGTCACTTCTTGCGATAACCCTCTCGATCCTTCCAAGAAGAACTCTGCCGGATCTATCGATATAGACATATTCCCATTTGGACACACTATCGGGATCCGGTACCACAAAAGAAAAGAAATCTGATGTGTTTTCACCTACTGTAAAACCAACTGTTTCGTTTTTAAATCCTGATTCTGGCACGCCTCTCCCCCCTTGTTTCATAGAATGGAATGCCTATTATCCGTTCGAATGTTGCCATATAGATTCTCTCCACTTCATCGGTTCGGAATTTAACCATGTTATCTGCATTCGAGATCCATATATTGTGTACCTTCGGCCCGCAATATCCCCAGTATAGAGTGTCCAGGAGTTTGTAGAAAAAAGTCCTGTCTAGTTCGCTTTCTGTTACGACCTCTACCTTCAGAGGAAGGTCCTGTGTTGATGGTAGAATGTTGAAAGACCATATTGACATGTCATCAATAAAACTGTTCTCCACTCTTATAGGTTCTGTGTAACCCGGGCTCACTGCAAGTGATTTAACGATTACATGGTCAACAGTTGCTTCAAGTTTTTTAATATCTGAAGGAGGCAATGATGTCCTGTGCTCCTTTAAAAATTTCGAAACCAGTAGCCTTGATTCAGAAGTCTTGCTGACGTAAACGATCGCAGACCCCGTCTTACTGGAAGAAAGTAACATATTATTCAGGTTATCATAATATTCATCGGCAATGTCAGCATATTTTTCAGATTCAAATCTCTTGTAACCATGATAAAGCCTCCCCGTAAGTGAGCCGTCTAAAAGCACAAGATCGGGGGATTCTTTTTTCAACATTTTACAGACTGATATGTGCTCAACGTTTTCCATTAACATTGTTACAAGACTCCTGAGATGATCCCTTGAAACCCAGAAAACATCTGAAAAAAATTGCGAATATGCTTTACCTCCTTTCACAGAATAGCCCCTGGTCATTATGATCTTCTTTCCGTTGTACAGCTCGCGGACAAATTCGCTGCTGTCAGAAGCTGAGATGCTGGAAAATATTTGGTTTTCAGGGACGTACTCATGATAGATTTCCGAGAACCATTCAGGCACCGCCGGATTGAAATCTTTCCTGTCCATGATAAGGGATGATCTTATCTGATCGATGTTCTCTTTAAGGAATCTTACATAATCCTCATAACTTTCATCCATTCTTTTCACATGCTTATGCAGTACGGAATATAAAGATGATATTCTGCAATGATAAATCCGTCTTTACCATACTAAAATATCCTCTTAAGTTATCTTTACTGCTCATTTGTGTGAAGAGGTTTGCCCAATCCCCGGGACATTACCGCGATGGAATATATCAAAGACGGCAGAAATATTGCAATTACAGCAACGAACTTGAAATAATCAAATATAAGACCTCCAAACAGGCTTCCAAGGATAAAGCCTATGCCAAACAAAGTTTCGTAGTAGAATACACCCACCGATGGAGTTGATCCTCTCGATATATATGAAAGTCCCTTGGAAAAGGCTATTGCTGAACCAAATCCCCCCATTGCAAAAACCATTCCAACAGTCAATATGGACTGGGAGAAAAAGAGTGCCAGGGGGGTTGACAGGAGCAGAGCTGAAGCAGTTGCATAAGTCCTCCAGTTTTCCGATCTTATTCTATTAAGTACAATAAATGCTGTGGCTGAAAAAAAAGGCGGAACTGCACCGATTATACCTATAAGGATGTAGGATAAACCTGTTAATCTAAGATAAGGTATCATCACATAAAAGAAAAACCCCGCAGACAAGCCTCCAAATAGCATGGGCATTATGAGATATATTGAAAAACTACCCTTCTGTGAAACGTTGTTATCGCGGATTTCCAGTCCCCTCATCGGTATGAATATCATAGAAACAAGGAAAAATACCAGTGAAAGGATGAAGAGGTCCCGGTAACCAAGACCTTCAAGGACTGCACCTGCTATGGCTGGAGATACCAGATTTGGTATGCCCCAGGCCACTGAATACCGTTCAGCAAGATTGGGCGAATCAGTATTCCCAATACCTAATTCTACTGAAACGTAGAAAGCAGCGCCTGCAAGATCAGATAATATCACCAGAGGAATGAAAAAAATTCCACTGAAAAGTATGAATATAATTACAATAGGAATCATGATTATCATCGATATCTTCAGGGATGATAGCAATGTTTTACCGCCAAATCTTGTCATCAGGTAGGCGAATACGGGAAACGGAATACCTGCAAATATGCCCAGAAAACCTATGAAACCAGCATTGTAATGAAGTTTGTCTGCAAACAGCGGAAAAGAGAACGTGAGCGCGAAGAATCCCATTGAGAAGAATGCACTTGAAAGGGAAACAATGACCGGGTCTGAGAATCTTCTATCCCCTCAACCCGATTGCAGAGCTAAAATAATCTTTTATAGTGTATATGTTAATGTTAAGATGTGACCAAGATTATTAGTGGAGACTGATAACAAAGTCCCTTCCCTCCCACCTTTCGGCTTCGGGCCAGAAAAATGTGAAATTAATTTCCTTGGATTTCATCATGTAATCCGGTACTTCAACTGTGTAGAAACTGTGGGCAATTGCTTCCGATCTGATGTCCACAGGATTGTCCCACCCATCCGTTCCTGCATGAAGACTGAATACATTGTGTGCCAGAATGATTATTCTGAAATCTCTGGATGCTTCTGTTATCTTCCTGTTAAATCTCCAGATTTCAACTTTGGAAGGGTTCCCCTCATGCTTGCAGTATCTGTTGTAAACTGGATCTATTAGATCAAAGACCCTCTGATCCCGTACGGATCGCAGTAGCTTGATATACTCGGCATGCGCCCAAGCCAGCGGGCGTGCAGAGCCCGTATGCCTGCCATTGAAGAGATGTCTTTCTGGAATATCATCAGAATCCCAGACCTGTTCAGAAAGCATGGCGCATGTTGAAGAAAATTTTTCCATTGCAGTTATTCTCGCCTTCGGATCCTTTCCGAGTGCGATCTCGTAATGCCCTCTTTCACCTGCAAGCAAAGGCCACGCACGCCCTTTTCCATGACCGGTGTACGGGAATCCATCTTCGGTCTCTCCATAACCGTCATGATTGTAGCGGTGCCATGTTTCTCCATATTTTGTCTTTACTTTAAGCACGGCATCTATGACCTTAACTGAATCAATAATTAGAGGATCATCCGCTTTCATGATTCCATATCTTACGAGCTCAAGGAAACCACCATCCACAATTTCCGAAGCCTTGAATTTATTGTTTTCGTTCGGAGCATGATTTGCTATAGTAAGTAAAGCACTCTCCATTTCAGGAACCTTGTCAGAATCTTCTGGTGTAGATGGCAATATCCTGATGAAATGCCTCCTTATGTCCGGTACCAGAGTGCCATTATTTGTTACCGTCCATTGCTCAAGATGGCTCCAGAGAAAATCCGCATACTCCAGGAAAAGATCCGATAGCTTGTTTTCTCCTCTTCCCAATGCGAATTCAGAAGCGCAAACCATTGCGGCAATGTTTGATGCTAGAGTAGATGGAGAATAGCCCGATGCCTCCTCCCATCTTTCCTGATCTGTAACAGGGGCATGTTTGACTATAAATGATGCTGCCTTCATGACCATCTCATGCGGGTCAAAAGCGCATTTGCCGGTTTTAGCTACCCTCCAGGCCAGTATGATTGCAAAGGCAGTTTCATCAAGCTGAATCCCACGCCAGTATGGTTCTCCTGTCAACCAGAAATTCTGGGGAAACCCACCATCTTCCTGCTGTGAAGTTGCGAGAAATATCAGCGCGTTTTCAGCTATCCCCATATCCCCTGCAGCCATTGCAGCCGTAGAGCTGTGATACATATCCCGGACCCAGACAAGATGGTAGCCACCCTTGTTCTCATCACCTGCCATTTCTCCCCATGGAATAGACAGCGAGGCAATCAGAGCACCGGCATAGGTTTTATCCTCATGACTTACTAACACATTATAAGAGGACTGGAAAAGATTTCCTTTATCGGTTGAGTATTTTCCGAGATCCAGAAGTTGCCTTCTTGACCTTCCCCACTGCTCGTTAAATCTTTCCATTTTTGTGCTGAATGGGGTTGAAGCAGCCTGCATAGCCTTCAGTATTGCGTTATTTCTACTGTCACCAAAAGCAACTGCAATCGTAAAATCATACTGATCCTGTTGAGGTAGTTCTGCAGTGAGCGCTATGTTTCCGTCAGTTGCCGAAGTGAATTCATAATCCATGTTCAGGTTCCTGGAAATATCTGTCCATCCATCGCTGTAGGCAACGAAGCCGGCTGATCCTCTTGAGAAACCACATGAGGACTGGACTGCCATATGTATATCACCACGATAGGCGTAAGGGATGACAGATCCATTCACTTTCAGGATCTCACCGTTGTTGTGCATACCCTCGCTTCCAAGATGTGGTGCACACAGCAGGTATATTTTTAGTTCTTTTACTTTACCGGGCAGGATTTTATAATGGATCAGCACAGTGGATGAGTGTGGATCCGTAATAATCTCCTTTGTTATCGAATAAGATAAGTCACCAGGACCGGATTCGACCCTGTAACCCGCGCTGAAATCGTTAAGTCTGAATGTTTTGTTCTCAAGTTTCTTCTCCTCATGGAAAAAGGTCTTTCCGTCAGTGATCAGGATCTGTACATCCCTGGTCTGGGGTGTATCCACATGCGGGTAGTATATCTCTGTGACAATGCCTTTCCATATAGTGAACCAGATCCTGCTCGACGTTGAATATGTCGTGCCAACTCCTTCCTTGTCCCCATGGGTCCATCTTGGCTCTATCCCAGGAGCACCAAAAGCTTCAGACAATTTATATTACCGTCTGCAGATGCAATACCTGCATAATTCTTTAATGGTCATGGATCTTTCAAGATCTAAGAAACAAGAAAAATATAAACTCCCAAGTGCTGAAGCCTGACATGGAGGATATTTACAGAGATCGTTCAAGGATAATTGAATTTTTCAATTCACATGGCCTCCTAATTGCCTCTGATGCACTGGATCTCCTGCTGAAAAGTAACAGCGGTGATCTTGTGAACAGGTTGATAACAAGGGAGACCCTTGATTCCGGTTACATAAGTGTTGATAAGATCAGACAGACACTGAATATTCCGTATGAATCATCTGACAGAAAATTCGAGATATATCTTCCGGATGTCAGGGTAAAATCCTCTGTGGACGATTTCAGGGGCTACTTTGTCAGCAGATATGAAAAACTGAGGAAGATCATATCTCTTTCCAGCGCAATGCGTGGTTCAACGGACATCAAGGGAATTAAAAAGATCCGTGAGGATACCAGAGAAGTAAAGCTTGTTGCAATGGTCTCTGAGGTCTCTGTTACTAAAAATGGTCACAGGAGGCTTCTTGTGGAGGATCTTGATGATTCGATTGAAGTAATGATAATGAAGAACAAGAAGTCGTTCAATGAGATTATACTGGAGGATGAGGTTATAGGAATTGTCGGGGGCCTGTCGGCAAAGGGTGACAGGAAAACAATATTTGCAAATGAAATTATCAGACCTGACATACCTTACAGGGTCATAGATGATGAAAAGGCTGATCCTGTATATGTTGCCTCACTTTCAGATATACATGTCGGAAGCAAAACATTCCGGAAGAACGATTTCATCCAGATGATAAACTGGATAAAGCGCTCTGACACGGATTCCAGCAGAATAAAGTATCTTGTTCTAAGCGGAGACGTTGTGGACGGAATAGGTGTATACCCGGGACAGGACTCAGATCTTGAGATACTTGAACCGCTTGAGCAGTACAGGAAGCTTTCAGAATACGTGAATCAGGTGCCGGAAGATATCAAGGTCTTCATCATGCCTGGAAACCATGATATCGTGAGACTGGCAGAACCACAGCCCATCCTTCCGGAAAGGCTGAAGAAGAATTTCAACAATAACATTTATTTTCTTCCGAATCCCTATAACCTTGTCCTCGAAGGGAAGAACGTCCTGATCTACCATGGCATGTCCCTGAACGACATGGTTGAGCTTATTCCCGGTCTCAATTTCAGTACTATAGGGAAGGCAATAGAGGAACTTCTTAGAAGAAGACATCTTGCCCCAAAATACGGGGGGAAAACTCCGCTGATACCGTCACCTAATGATTATCACGTAATTGAGACAGTTCCGGATATTTTCATTACAGGCCATGTTCATTCACACGCCATAGGCAATTACAAGGGAGTCAGGTATGTCAACTCATCCACGTGGCAATCGCAGACGGATTATCAGAAGATGATGAACTTCAGCCCAAATCCTTCGATGTTCACGCTTTTCGACCTGAAATCGAAAAGCACAATCATCAAGGATTTTAAATCTTAGGAATAAGGCACCTGACCACTGATATCATAACGGGTCACCGGACTTTCATGCGGGTCAGGTTAATACCTTCTTTATGTTTCATCCGCAAATGAGAGCCTTTTCGTTTGACTTCTATCTTTAGAGAATCACCACTCGGTATGATTTATAATTAACCAGTCAGGATATATTGTATCCAATACATCTACCCTTTTATCAACCCACACAAAAGTGTGATGAGCCATAATAACTAAAATATCTTATGGAATTATAATCAGAACGTTCTTCTTATTATCTCTTCAATCTCTTTCTGGAAAACGGAGGCAAAGTCCTTAACAGCCTCGTCTTTAACGGACTCAGGAGCAGCTAGAAGACTTAAACTCGCTGTAAGCTTTGCCATTCTTGCCATGGAATCATATTCCTTGAGCTTCGCTTCCATAAAACCACGCAGTGCTTCAGCCATGCCCTTTTTCAGCTCTGCGTTCTGGTTGATCTGTTTTCTCAGATATTCCTTGATTATGTCCTTAATAATATCCCGTAATGCCTCAAAATACATTTCCTCGGAAGGCAATGCTTTAACAATATCCTGCAACCTGCGTTCTATTCTCTCATCCACTTTTATCCAGGATCGATTTTAGCAGACTAATTAAACTTTTAGTGGAAATAACCTATTCGTCAGAGAATATTTCAACGCCGAATATCTGCTTGAGTCTTGCGTTTGAAAAGAGGCCTAGAGATTCCCATAGAAGTGGATGTTGCGACTCATCTGGATCGTCATTCATTGTATTCAGGATACACTGTTTAGCAGAAATTGTCTGATCGCCTGATTCACATGGAGTTCTCAGCGTTGTATCTTCCATCCATTTCAAGAATTCTGATGTTGCATCTATATACTTCAAACGGTCAGTTTCAGATAGATCTTCCTCCGGCCCGAAAGGACCAAGCATCTTGCTGTATTTTGATTCTATCATTGCGATGAGAGAATTGCAATCCATAGGCACGCAATTTACTCTTCTCCTATTAACTTTTTTGGTATGATTGTTTAATGCTGCAAAAGGAAAGCGCTTTCAAATAATGACACATAATTGAATCTGGTATAGGGCAAGTGCGCGAATATTACAAACCCTGGTAAATCCCGATGACAGAGCCTCCCATCAGGGGGATCCTTCCGGTCTCGCCGTTTGTCATTTCATAGTTTACATTTCCAAAGTATACGAAAACGTAAACAGACACACCGGTTGGGGCATCGAATGAAAGATCTGCCAGGGACAAATCAGTGGTGGAGCTAGAAATATAACCAATTACGCTCAACAGAAGATCTGTATAGATCGCTGCTTCTGGTTCAAGAGCCCAGACGAGAATTGCACCGACAGAGATGCCAACACTGATCCATTGTTTGTCGGAAGAGGCATAATCGTCCACAAAACAATTACTATAAACCTACTGACCTAGGGAGTTACTGTGGCTTCCCTGCCCAAGATAAAAGCCGAAGTAGCCCTCCGGGAAATTCTTGGATATCTGGAACATTTCTGGAGGAGCACCTGGAGAAGCCCCACCGCATATGGCGCCTGTCGAAACTAACTCTGGATTGATGATAGAAGCATCGTACTGGAAATCGTCGGTTGGATGGGGACAGTCCAATCCAAACCTTGCACACATATATGGGTTGTATTTGTAGAGCTGAAACAGAGCTCCGGTTGCTTGTGCATCAATATGGACATGTCCATCGGTTGGTGGTTTTCCTGTTGCCCATCTTTTCAAAAAAACGTTTGTGTTTTGCCAAACAGTCTAACCCGCCAGGAATCCAGTGCTCACGGATATTCCGCTTGAACCTGTTCCTGAATCAAGATCTATATTCCATTTAACACTGCTGGTCGAATCGATTAAACTGTTAACCTCTCCATATGCAACACCACTCGCAGACACCCATGATACAGGGATGTGTATAGTTCCGGTATTATAGCACTTAACCTCCTACTAGAGATATCTGTATTGCCCACCCGGTTGAGGGATGCTGTTGTCTGGTACGGCAGTGCTTACCTGCCTGGAATTCTGGCCAGGAAAATAAGGGTTTCCAGAAATATTGAATACAACAGTTTTGGAAAATGATTTAGGCGGGTGTCTTTAAAAAACTTATAAACAGAATCTTGTTATTTTAAATCGTTAAAATAGTATATTCTTTTATTTCAGATAGGTGAATTCAATAAATAATAATGTGTATGGGTCAAAGTGGCGGCCTTATATCTTATAACAGGCATTTGGAGTCATTGTATAATTTGACAAATAAACCGAAAATAACTCGCTTTCTGTGTTCCAACGGTTCTGGGTTTTCAACCCGGATGTTTGCATTAACTATATGATATCGATTTCGATATCGGAAGAGACGGTTAAGATAAAATGATCAGTATAGAACATGCATCTAAATCATACATAAAAAAACAGCCACTCGCTGTTAATGACCTTGAACTTGAACTGAAAGACGGGGAGATACTCGGTCTTGTCGGCTTAAACGGGGCAGGCAAAACAACAACGATTAGAATGTCTTCAGGTATTATTTTGCCTTCATCGGGACACATATTAGTGGATGGTTTTGACATTGTATCGGAGAAGGTCAAGGCAGCGTCAAATATTGGGTGGATACCGGAACTTCCAAACTTTGAACCGAACGCCAAACCATTCGATCTTATGAGATATTTTGCGGGATTTTACGGAATGCATGGTAAAGAAACAGACGACAGAATCACTGAACTATTAGAAAGGGTGGGTTTGAAGGGTCAGTTTAACAAGAAGCTTCGGAATTATTCCCAGGGCATGAAGAAGAGGTTTGCCATAGCTGAATCCATAATAGGTGACCCAAAGAACGTTCTTTTTGATGAAACACTTAACGGCCTGGATCCGGAAGGTGTGCTGTTTGTAAGGAATTTGATGTTCAGTCTCAAGAAGGAGGGTAAAGCTATACTTCTATCCTCACATATATTATCTGAGGTTGAAGATGTAGCGGACAGGGTTGCAATAATAGATCATGGAAGGTTGATCAAGTTACTTAACCGCGGAGATCTCAAAACACTAGGCAAGACTGTCATTGAGATAGATATTTTGAATTATGATAACGAGGCGGCAAAGATACTTCAGAATTACGGTGAGCTGGACAAGTCAGATCATGTTATGATTCTGAGAGACCTGAAGGTTTCTGATACAGATATACCAGTCATCCTCAGTGATCTTTTTAAGGCGAATTATACAGTGAGGAAATTCAACCCTATAGGTGAAAGTCTGGAGGATTATTTTTTCAGCTTAATAGGTGGTGCCAAATGAAGCCGATAATATATGAGATAAGGAGAAGCCTGACCAGTAAGTTTGTCATAATTATGATTGTAGCAATAGTAGGGCTTTCGGCGCTTCTTGCATACGAGTCTGGTTCAACTTTTAGCCCTGTCTCAATTCCTGCAAAGCCATCTCTCACTTACGGTTATTATATCAATGGAAACAGCCTGACAGTGGTCGGATATGATCACAATGCATACGGCAGTCCATTTCCTCATGTTACGGACAGTTTCACGTATAACGGTTCAGTTTATAATGCAACATCCGGTCTCTCCGGATTTGCCAACGTTACTATACCAATAGATCTATCTGCTACAATTTCATTGTATGTCAACTACACCTACAAAGAGTTCAGGCTTCCAATCACGACTTCTCTTGGCAGATATTCGATCAATACTTCCATTACGTACTCAGGATTGCAGATGGTCAGTGGTTTTACCGGTGAGATCTATAACCCAACCAATAAATCTGATGTTGGATTAGAGCTCTTCTATGTGGGTCCGGATGGTGCCACAGCACCATCATACACGGTTTATATTGGAAACTTTTCTAGTAGTTTTCTCCGATCACCATCAACAGGTTACACGTTCAAGTATATAGAATCCGGATTTACTGTTATCAATGTATTCCCTGATGTCAGATATTCTCAGAAGAACATTACGTTTGCAGCAATTGCGGAAAATGAAACAGGTGTTCCTTCCAGCCCGAAGGTTATAGGACCTATGACCTTTTACTCTCCGATAACCCAGAGTGAATTACAGTCCCTGGTCTTTTCGGGTACTTCCGCCATACTCGGGTTCCTCATACCGATACTGGCTGTGTTTGCAGGATATCTCACGTATGGAAAGGACAGAACCAGCGGCGTGCTGGAATCTGTATTAAAGCGTCCTGTAACAAGGGGCGGTCTCATATTTTCCAGGTTTGTCGCCAATGCAGTTGCAATAATTATTGCAGTTGGTGTTTCGATGATCTTCTCCGACCTGATTATAGATCATTATTTTTCAATGTATCTTTCTGATTACTTCAGCCTCTATTTCGTCTGGACATACGTTGTTGAAGGATTGGCCTTCCTGGGAATTGTGTACATGTTTTCACACATAGTGAAATCCCAGGGAGCCCTGCTCGGGGCATCCATTGCAGTTTTCATTGTTCTTGATCTCTTCTGGTCCATAATACCGGTTGCAATACTTGCCGCTCTGGGAGTATCATCATCAAGCAATGAATATGTTCTGGGCACAATCGCATTCGATTACATCAGCCCTTCAGGTTTTTCGTCTCTTGTGCAGACAATGTTCACAGGCAAGATAGGCTTAATTACATCCATCTCGATTGATCCGTCATCATATGGGCTTGTGTCGCCTCTACTGATCCTGGTGGGCCTCCTTTGGATAGTAATACCTTTCGCAATCGCCTTCAATCTGGCAAGAAAGAGGGATTGAATCTTTGCCTTTTTGACCTTATATAGTGGATTTCGTGGGTTTCTTCAGCGCAGATTCCTCGGTTGTCTCAACGTATGGCCTCAGAAGAATAGCTGATATGTTATCTGTTCCGTCCACCTCATTGGCACGGTTTATCAGTACGTCAAGGGAATCATGACAGGACATGTTCGCCTGAAGCCCCTTCGCAATGATAGCATCGTCGAAAGCCTCCCAGAGGCCATCGCAGCATAGCAGAATGGAGTCACCCCTGAACGTTCTCAGACGGTATATATCCGGAAGTGGATCCTCCTCAAACCCTATAGCCCTCATTAACTCATTTTTCCGTGGATGATACTTGGATTCCTCCTCTGTCAGGATCCCCTGATCCACGAGCATCTCAACATAGGAATGATCAGATGTCCTGAAGCTCCTCTTACCATCGTTGAAAATGTAAAGCCTGCTGTCACCGACATTGCCCACGTAAAGATCAGTACCATCGAAATATGCTACAACCAGGGTGGTACCTATTTTTTGCATGTTATTTCTTGAAACATAGGTGAGGAGAGCATTGTTTGCATTTTCATATATCCTGTTAATTGAATTCACGATATCAGCAGACGTGAGGTCACGGTTCATCATTGACGAGCCAATGTGTCTCGCCTCCGAAATTGCCAGCCTGCTGGCAACATCACCCCTGGCGGTCCCGCCCATTCCATCAGCGAGTGCAGCAAAAAACTGTTCCTTTCTCTCTATCTCATTTTCCATTGCTGAAAGGATAACGCATATCGTGTCCTCATCCCTTTCACGTACCTTTCCCCTGATACTCTTCATTGCTGCATCCATTTCTTACACTCTTACCCTGTAATATGAAAAAGTTCCATCCCTGAGGTCCGGTCTGATAGAAATTATATCTCCTTCGTTGATCGTTCCCCTGATAACCTTCTGTGATAACGATCCAGATTTCTTCTGGAAAATATTCCTCTTCCCGTAAGGATAAACCACGAAGGTATTGGTCCTGTTATCGTACTCTACGGTACCAACACGGGATCTGTCGTCCTTACCTTTCTCGGTTATGTAAAGATTGTAATCGTTAACAATATAATCCCCGAGTATTGAGGCGGGCACTGCTTTCTGACTGAAAATCTGGACCTTGTGATCCTGGTCAAGTTTGCAGATATAACCCAGATCCGAGACAAGGAAATCCCCTGAAAGCGTGAGGAAATCAGCTATAAAGTGAAAGGCAGATTTGTAACGTTCAGACGGCTTCAGGTTAGTGGCCTTGGTTATGATATCGAATATCTTGGGATTGCACAGCGGCTTGACCTCACTTTCCAGATATTTCCTTGTAATGAATTCGACACCGTATTTCTCCCTCATCTCTTCATTGTCAAGGAACTTTCCCGTTATCATGGAGCACATAAGCGCTCCAATGGAGTATGTGTCATATGTGGATGATGCCTTGATCTTATCATCAGAATCAAGCTCTGGCGGGTGATAACATGGTACCCCTATCCTCTCGCTATGAGTGAAGAACGATCCGGATACCCTGCTTGCAAGGTGCTTTGATGTGCCGAAATCTATGATCTTGGGGATCTTCTTTGTTATTACAATATTTCCCGGGTTCAGGTCTCTGTGGAATATCTCATGAAGATGCAGGTAATTGACAGAGAAGAGAAGGTTCAGCGAGATCCGGATCACTTCGTCCTCCTCAAATTTTGTACCCTCTTTTCCCTTTGTCGCAAGGTAGGAGTTGAGGTTTCTCCCCTCTGCATATTCCTCAACCAGGAAATGCTGACCGCCTTCCCTGAAATATTCAATGTAAGAAACAACGCCCGGAAAAGATATCTCTGACAGGACCCTGCTCTCAGCCTCAAGTTGCTTAATGGATTCCTTAATACTCTCCCTTTTTTCAAGATCGCTCTTCGACTCCTCGTCATAAATCCTTGGTACCTTCAATACAACAGGAACGTTTTTAAGAACGTCCTTTCCCCTGAACACGTAAGCAAATCCGCCGGCGCCGAGGAAATCCGGATTGTTTTTCTTGGATGGAACAAGAGAGACGTCATACCTCCCATGAAGAAACCTCGCAGATCCCCTTTGCCTGCCGAGAGATAACCCGACTGGAATCCTTGAAGTGTAGGATCGCACAAATCTGTATGTTGGCTCGTAAAAAACAAGTGCAGTTATTATGATAGATAAAAATAACACCTCCACAGAGCTGGGTGTCCAGACACTCGTTACTTTTGTTGAAAGAAAATAGCTTATTCCAGTGAAAAACGCCAGGAGCAGTATTATGAATAAGAATATGTTGAATTTCCTGTAGCCAATGCTCACCATGAAAATAAGCCCCATGCCTGCCAGCCCAATGTATTCCGGTAATTCCATGAGACCTGCAGGGTTATGAATTGTGACAGGCGATGATATACTGGCTCCGGCCGAATAAAGGAGACTGAAATCATGCTGTATGGCAGAAATGTTACCATAAATGATTCCGCCGAATGCTATTACAGCGACAATTGAAAGGATGTATCTTCCCCTTGACATGAGATCAAACGCTGTGTATATGTTTCTGGATCCCTCCCTGAAAGTTCTGTAATTGAAGCCGAATATCCAGAATGTAAATATCAGGAGTAAAAAAGTCCAGATCAGTGGAGTCCTGTATACAAGCGCAATCTGGTAGAAAGCATACAGGCTCAGAAGGACTAGCGTTGCTGTGATTATATTTGAATAGTAAGACCTGTATCTGTTCCTTAGAACAAGAAAGAGAAGTATCGCAAATATAACAACAACGGCATAGAAGAATGCTGGACCTGAGGATATTGTCTTTCTGTAGAACATGAATGCAAAGAATATCAATGAAAGTGCTGCGAACGGTGATAAGAGCCTGAAGGTAAGACTCTTGATTTCGTTTTCCTTCCGGATTTCCCTCGTGGGTAGGAGGATACACATCCCAAGAATGAGCAGTGCACCGTCCCACAGATACAGGTAATTTGTCACGTCAAGTGCAACAAGGACAGCGAAAAACCCCACTGCGATACCAGAAGTAATCCCATGCTTCTTGATATATGCTCTTTCAGTGTCGTGATCCTTCCTTGAAATAAGGATCTCGAAGAAATATGTCGGGAGCAGGCAGGCGAAAAATGGAATTTCGTAGTACCTGCCAATGCTTCCTGCTATGAAAACAAATGCCATAAAGGAGGAGGCGAATGCAAAGATAATGAATATTATCCTGTGAGATGATTTATAGTCTACAGCGGTTGTTGACGTCTTGTATCCTTTGTTGACCGACGAATATACCCATGAGGAGATGCCGAGCAAAAAGCCTATTATTAAAAGTATGTAGATATAGAAATTGTCAAGATAAACCCGGTTAAGAACCGGCCCCTGAAGGAATGCCACCATTATAAGGAAGAGAGAAATGGCAGCCATAGCCATGAATATGTATATTTCAAAAGGGTATTTTCTCATCTCGTACCCTTCCTTGAAGCAGCATTTATCTGCGCGGTAGTCTGTGCCTGTGGAAGCTCGACCCTGAAGCGTATAAGTGGAGTCATATTTTTGTCAAGTGCGAGACCGATTTCATCACCATCAGCAAGCT
>JAKBLT010000091.1:0-3609 GCA_021831925.1 Thermoplasmata archaeon | reverse complement strand
CCTTTACCCGGTGCCGAGCGGATGTACCCAGAAACCGATGTCAAGCCATTTCATGTTACAAGAGAGGACCTAAAGGAGGCCATGGATTTCGGCAGACTTTCTGCAGAGGAGAGGATAGATAAAATAAGCAAGGATTATGGAATATCAAGACAGGATGCCAATACTATTGTTACAAACATGAGACTGCCGATTTTCCTTGCACTGGGAGAGTTCATCCCATTCAGATCAGCTTCCAGGTTAATACTTCAGAAAATACCGGAAGTTGAGAGGAAGATAGGCAAACCGGTTGATGATGAAAAAATAATATGGTTTGTTCAGAGCATTGTAAAACGTGGACTGGATGTAACTTCTGTGGAAGCTGGGTTTGAAATTCTCTCCTCTGGATCTGATATGGAGAGCATACCTGAATCCAGCGAGATAGTACCGCTTAGCCAGAATGAATTAAGAGATCTGATCGGTGATGTAAAGAAGAATAATCCCGGTATCAGGCAGGGGAGTTTGATGAATGAAATCCGAAAGAAGACCAGAAGGCCATTTGACCCCAAGACAGTGATCTCAATTGCTGATCTATGAATATCACATCTAAAATCTTGAAAGCAAACAGGTAATAACCAAACATAAAATACAAAGGATAATAAGATTGAAATGATCTGCCTCAGATAACAACATGGATTATCTCGGTGAGGTTTAATCTAACATCGGGTACTAATCATCAGAATCCAATAACCTGTAAATTCTTAAATATCTTCTTGTAATGCAGAAAACATGCTTTACGGCTACCTGCCCATAGCCATAATACTCATTCTGCTGATTCTGGCTATGTTCGCTACCTTCATGGTGTTACCGAGTATAAGTGAGGGCAGATACAAGAAGGGTAAAGGTATAAGCCTGAAGCCTAAAGACATTCTTGAAACCGCAGGGAACGCCAGTTCGCCAAAAGTTTCAGATTCATCATATATGGAGCCATATGAATCAGGTGAAATATCAAGGGGATCCTTTGGTTCTTTCATCAACATTCAGTACTATGTGATCCTTCTACTTTTCGTCGTTTTTGATGTAGACATGGTTTTACTTTTCCCATGGGCATTTGATTTTTACAAACTTGGGCTTTTGCCATTCATTGAAACGGTTATATTTCTTTTAATGCCTTTATTTGTGGTCTACTATGCTTTCAAAGAGGGACATATGAGGTGGATTAAATGAAGACCGGTGATGCTGGGTATTTAACGACAACGCTCGAAAAGGCACTCACCTGGGGCAGAAGCAATTCTCTTTGGCCACTTACATTTGGGCTTGCATGCTGTGCTATTGAGATGATGGCAGTTCAGGCATCCAACCTTGATATTTCGAGATTTGGCAGTGAAATTTTCAGGAATTCACCACGACAGTCAGACCTGATGATCGTAGCAGGCACAGTAACAAAGAAAATGGCCCCAAGACTGAGGAGGATCTACGACGAGATGCCATATCCGAAGTATGTCATAGCCATGGGCGTATGCGTGATACAGGGCGGACCTTATGCAAGGGGATATTCTGTTGTTCTTGGAGTCGACAGGGTGGTGCCAGTTGATGTCTACGTCCCAGGCTGCCCTCCAACCCCTGAGGCACTCACACATGGAATCATAACACTCCAGAAGAAGATAAGGGGGGAAACAGACAGGTGATTCTATGGTAGAAATCATTTCTGAATCTGTCGGCAAAGATGGCCGAAAAATAGTTCAGGTGTCAAAGGAGAATTTCCTGTCGTTTATGAAAGAGAAGAAGGAGCAGGGTTTCGATCACCTTTCTCTGGTTACAGCAGTGGACAGGAGAGACTCAACTGATCTTGTCTACCACCTTCATTCAGTTGAGAGAAATGAGTATCTTGTTGTTAAGGTCAACACAAAAGACAACATGATGCCAAGTGTTGCGAATATATGGGCAAGTGCGAATTGGGACGAGAGGGAACAGTACGATTTAATGGGCATAAAATTTCAGGGGCATCCCAACCTTAAGAGAATGTTCCTGCCAGAAAACTGGGTTGGCCATCCCCTCAGGAAGGATTATGATCTCAGCAAAGTGCAATATATTAACATGGATGATGATGGTGAAGATTATGCAACATTTGATGCGGGTGATGGCTGGTGAACAACGAATGGGTCGAACTGAATATTGGACCTCAGCATCCCTCGACCCATGGCGTACTAAGGTTAAAGGTCAAGCTTGACGGCGAGATTGTACGAGAAGTTGAACCAATCATTGGATATCTGCATAGAAATGCTGAAAAACTCTGTGAAATGGGTTTTTATTGTGATAATTTGATTTATTTTGACCGACTTGACTACGTTGCTGCAATGAATATGGAAGTCGGGTATCTGGAGGCAGCCGAAAAGATACTTGGGATCCCGCCGCCTGAAAGGGTTCTCTGGATAAGAGTGGTAATGGCGGAATTGAGCAGGATAGCTTCTCATCTTGTCTGGGCAGGTGCATTTGGTCTTGATCTCGGTATGCTCACACCATTCTTCTATTGCTTCGCCGAAAGGGAAAAGATACTTACGATATTCACTGAAGCCTGTGGATCCAGACAGGAAACAAATTATATGAGTATCGGCGGTGTTTACCAGGATTTTAATGACAAGATAATTGAGGAAATAAAGGAATTCATCAAGGGTTTCCCAAAGCAGCTGGAGATAATATACAATCTTTTTGCAAAGAATGATGTTTTTCTGTCCAGAACGAAAGGCATCGGGATCCTCAGCAAGGAAACTGCCATAAACTATGGAGTGACTGGCCCGATGCTGCGGGCATCCGGCGTCGAATATGATGTCAGAAAAGCTGAACCTTACCTTGTCTATGATAAATTGAATTTTGAAATTCCAATATCGAAGAAGGGTGACACACTTGCGCGTTTCCTTGTGAGATTCGAAGAGATGAGACAGTCTGTAAGAATAATTGAACAGGCGCTGCCAAAGATACCTGCCGGTCCGTATTTCAATCCGAAATCAAAGAAATCAATGATGATCAGGCTTCGCGGAGACGGCGAAGTCTATGCGAGAACTGAGTCATCCAAGGGGGAGCTTGGAGTGTACCTGGTCGGCGATGGCAGTGTGAAACCTTACCGTGTAAGAATACGAAGCCCGACATTCAAAAACCTTTCAGTTCTTCCAGTTCTTGCAAAAGACAACATGGTAGCTGATATGATAGCAATAAGTGGTTCTATAGACCTGGTTTTTGGGGAGATAGACAGATGAACCTCCTTTACAGGTTATTCCTCATACTTAGGTTTCTCGGCCATGATCTGGGTTATGCTCTATCATACATCATAGAAAGTATTATCCTGATCCTGTTTGTAAGCATATCCCTTATTATTATGATATATTCCTTCAGGAAGTATATGGCAAGGGTCCAGATGCGAATCGGACCAAACAGGGTTGGAAGGTTCGGTTCGCTGCAGTTGATTGCTGACGCACTGAAGCTTGCCGGCAAAGAGGTAATTTTCCCGAAGGAACGGGATGATCTCCCATACAAGGTCGCCCCTTTCCTTGTGTTTTTCGGGCTGGTGCTCTCATTTGCATTTATTCCTTATGGAGATCTGGCATGGTTTGGAAACCTCACCATCACATATTCAAG
>JAKBLT010000090.1:0-3618 GCA_021831925.1 Thermoplasmata archaeon | reverse complement strand
CATTATTTGCAGCAGACGACGTGAATTCATAAAACACCTCAGTGAAGCTTAAGGAATTTGTTCCTAGACCGACCGCCCTTTGAGCTCCGCTGATAAATGTAATCACAGTTGGAACAAGTATTATGATTGGGTGACTCAGAAAGGCAACAACTGCAAGCTTCACATCCCTGGCATTTATTTTTCCGCCAAGATATTCCGGGGTTCTACCCGCCATGAGGCCAACGATGAAAACAGTCATTATTATATACATCAAAAGATACATTGAGCCTACGCCCACTGCTCCAGGAATTGCCTGTATTATCATACCAAAGAATGCGGAAAGTATGACTAGCGGATTGAAAGCAGCAAGGCTGGCATTTACCGAACCCGTTGAAAATGCAGTCGTTGTGACAGTCCAGAAGATCGAGGATGTTGATCCGAACCGCACCTCCATCCCTGCACCGATAGAGGAAAGTGGGACAAATGCTATAATCATGTCAATCAAGTAAAGACTGTAGGCTGCAACTATCAGTGTTCTGCCCTCACGCATGTTTCCTACATACCTGCCAAAGAGAAATGGAAAACTTGTCGGTATCAGCATCATCAGGGCCAACTCAAAGAAATTTGTTATCTGGCTTGGGTTTGTCAGCGGATTGGCCGCATTTGCTCCAAAATATCCTCCACCATTTGTGCCGATCTGCATTATTGATGTTATTGATGCTATCGGACCCGTCTTGACGAGCTCAGTCCCTGCTATTTCTAGTGTGCTGAAAACATGATAGCCGCTCAATGACTGCGGTACCCCAAAAAATATGAGTACTATTGATGCAACAAACGTTAGAGGAAGAAGAACCCTCGTTATGGACCTGACGTAATCAACATAGAAATTACCCAGGCCTTTTGTTTTTCCAGCAAATCCCCTAAAAACCGCGACTCCAACGCTTATTCCTGTCGCAGCGGAAGTGAACTGCAGAAACCCGAGAGCTGCCATCTGGGAGAGATAGCTCATGGAACTTCCGCCACTGTAATGCTGAAGATCTGTGTTTGATGAAAATGATAACGCAGTGTTGAAGGAAAGTGTCCATGGTATTCCTGAAAAGTGCATTGGATTCAGTGGAAGTGAGCCCTGGAAAATAAGTATAAGAAAGGAAATTGCCGCCTCAACACCATTTAGCATTATCAGTGCTTTGAAATATGATTTCCACCCCATCTCCTCGTATGGATCGATGCCTGAAATCCTGTAGATTATCTTTTCAAAGGGTTCAAAAAATTTGTCAAGGCGTGTTCTCTTTACTGAATAAACGGAGAACATGTATTTTGCCAAAAACCATGCTGTTACAAGTACTGAGGACCAGATAACAACGATTACAAATGTAGCTTCCAGGGTTAACATAAAGCACCCCTATGAAAATGGTCACCGGAAAATATATCCCTTACAATCAAAAGAAATGAAATAAATTTTTCAGGTAAGAGAATACGGATCAAAATTCTTAGATAAAAGTTAAATTCAGGCAGAATGTCGCCTCCGACAAGAAACTATTGCGTCTTTAGAGGGACGGGGCTCCTGTGAGACTTCAAAACAATGGAACTGACCGTACTCTTTATTCCCTTGATTTTCATTATTTTATTTTTGAGCAGGTCCCGGAGCTCCTCAATGTCACTAGCATTCACAAGTATAACGATGTCGAACTCACCGGTAACCTCATAGATCTCTGTAACGTTTTTATATTCTTTCAGTGAGTTGACAACGTCATCTACATATGGAGAATCCACGAAGAGGTCAATAAAAGCTAATATAGGATCTCCCACATTTAACACTCCTTATTTTTAGGCGATATTAGAATGAAATATAAAAACCTGCATAGATTTATTGAATAAAGGATTTAAGCCATGTTTACATGGATTTTTATGGAGAAGGGTCTTGAGATTTCTTTCCAGCTTCAGAGCGGCTTGGAAAGCATAGAGATAGTTGAGGCACTGGCAAATATGATCGGAAACAGGTACAAGGGATCACTGGTTTCTGACTGGAGGATCTTTCACGTTACGCTGGGCAACGAGAAGTTTTTCAAGGTGCTGTATACTGGAAACAGGGTAGGAAAGATCCACAGGCACAATGAAAAGGAGATAAGAGGAGCCTTTGACACGCTTTCGAAGAGCACATATCAGGACCTGATGCAACAATATTCAAAGGCTAAGAGTACTCCCAATTTTGAAACCAGGCCAATAAAGGAATTGAAAGAGGAATATGACCTGTGGGATGATAAATTATGGCAGTATATTTGAATCTGGATTATTCATCAGATAAAGTTTCCCTCAGTACGGATGTAACATAACCCTTGACCTGATCAAATGATAGTTTCGGTGGCATCGGTTTTTCATCTGGATCAACTATTACTTCAAGTACTCCTGGTGACTGAACGGAGAGAAATTCATCAATGGCAGCATCGAGATCCGAAATCTTTTCCACCCTACGGCCGTATATGCCTATCGCCTGCGCCAGTTTCGAAAAGTCTGGATTCAATAGATCCACTCCCCATTCCGGGTACCCCATAACCTCCTGCTCAAATTTTATCATACCAAGTATAGAATTGTTGAAAACTACAATCTTGACATTTCTTTTATATTTCCTTGCAGTTATGAGCTCTGACATTGTCATGGCAAAACTTCCGTCTCCGACCATTGCCACAACGGGCCTGTCAGATGCAAATGAAGCACCAACCGCTGCAGGTATGCCTGCCCCCATTGTGCCGAGCCAGGGAGAGAACAGGAAAAGCTTTCCTGTATCTGTCCTGAAATTACGTACCCCCCAGACAGTTACATTTCCGGTATCAACAACCACGATTGAATCCTTCGCGACTTTCTTTGAAAGCCTGGCGGCGACTACTTCGGGACGCATTGGCTCTCGCTTATCATTTTCAGCTTTCTCCAGTTCTGAGACCCATGATTCCTTGTCCTTAACGAAGGTTTGGTAAAATTTGGTCTTCTTTTCTTCTGGCTTGACGTATTTCAGGAAATCTGAAACCCTGCAGAGACACTGGATAGATGTGTTATATCGTTTACTCAGATTCTCTGGGTTTGTGTCAACCTGTATAATCTTAATATCTTTACGTATAAATGCTGTATATGGAAAGGAGGTTCCGAGCATGATTAAAAGATCTGCGCTCTTCATTGCATTTATCGATGCCTTGGAGCCAAGAAGGCCAAGACCTCCCAGGACCTTTGGATCAAAGTCGCTGTAAATGCCCTTTGCATTCACTGCGTAGATAACAGGTGCGCCTATCCTTTCAGCTAGTGACATCACTTCTGAACCATGACCAATTGTTCCCCTGCCAGCAAGAATGAGTGGATTTTTACTAGCATTTATTGCTTCAGTTGATTCAGTAGGGTCAAAATTGTAAGATATTTCAGGGTATTTTCCTATCGTTTTCACATCATTCGATTCCGCAGGCATTCTCAGCACGTCCACGGGAAGCGTTATGTGAGCAACTCCACCCTTTATCTTTGCAGAATGGCAGGCCATCGATACAATATATTGCGTGCTTTCAGGGTTCACTATCTGCTTGTTAAAGATTGAAACATCGTCGAATAGTTTGTTAAGGTCGACCTCCTGAAAATAATCATGGCCTATGAGATCTGTTT
>JAKBLT010000019.1:0-20016 GCA_021831925.1 Thermoplasmata archaeon | reverse complement strand
TCCCGACCGGTCCATTTAATTTATTAATCGAATACCTTTTATGCTAACACTCGTTATGTTCTTATGACCATGCAGCCAAAGTACCAGGACCTGCTTCTTGACGAGGATGTGCGAAGATGGTTTGAGAATCTCAGGGCAAAATCAGTTCTCACTGCAACAGTGGCATTGAGAAATCTGGGCCACTATTGCGAACTTACTCAGACCAACCCAAAAGAGATCCTGAAAAAGGCGCAGGCATATGAGAAGGATTTCCGATATGAGTTCACTGATTTTGTCAGGAAGATGGAGAAAGAGGGCAAGGCAGGATCGTACATAGCGAGATTCAAGAAGGTAATTTTATCATGGCTGAAGTTTAACGGTATCAGTTTGCAGTTAACTGTTAACATATCCGGGGAAAACGAAACACCCACGATTGTTAACGAAAGAGTACCGAGCAAAGAGGAGCTTGCCAGAATCCTCAGAAAAGCAACCTCCAGAGGCAGGGTTGCAATAGCAATTATGGCATTCTCAGGCTTACGGCCGGAATCCCTGGGAGATTATGAGGGCACAGACGGCCTCAGGCTTGGAGACATCAAGGACCTGAGGATATCGGAGGAAATACAGTTTGACAAGACGCCTGCTATGATCGTTGTTAGGAACAAGCTGAGCAAGGCAAGACACCAGTATTTCTCGTTCATTGGAGAGGAAGGAACCACTTATATCAGGGAATATCTGGAAGAGAGGAGAAAGCAGGGTGAGGAGCTGACGTATGAATCACCGTTACTGCAATTCGACGTCCGCGGAGTGAAGAAGAACGCTTTCCTGAGAACAACACTGGTAACCAGGGACATAAGGGAAGCCATAGAGCAGGCAGGCCTGAAAATGAGGCCCTATGTCCTAAGAGCTTACTTTTCAACAGCCCTTGATATCGCAGAAGCAAAAGGCCTAATATCCCATCCCTGGAGGCAGTTCATCATGGGCCACAAGGGAGATATCGAAGCGAGATACAGCACTAACAAGAGATTGCCTCCAGACGTGATAGAAGAGATGAGAGAAGCCTATAGAATGAGCACCAAGTTCCTGGAAACAAGATACAGCGAACTTGAGGAAGATAAGGCAAGAATGTACCTGCAGCAGCAGCTCCTATCGGCGGTGGGCTACAAACCAGAGGAAATTGACAAAATGGACCTAACAGAGATAAGCAACGATGATTTCCAGAAGCTCCTCAGGGACAAGGTTGCAGGCGCAATGGCAAGCAACGGGTCGAAGCAGAGGCTAGTTCCCATGAACGAGATTGAGAAGCTCCTTGGCGAAGGATACGAGTTCCAGGCAGTTCTGCCAAACGGAAAGGCTATAATGAAAATGCCGTTCTAACCATTTGTATTGGTAAAAGATTCACTTTCAGAGCTCTACCCCATTGAGTTCATTCTTATATGCAAAAAATGCGAGCTTATTGCTAACACAATCCGAGAGCAAAGCCTCGAACCCAGAACATCGGACCTATACTGGATTTTCAATGGGAAGATGAGCCACCGGACGGTGGACAAGCACGTCAAAGAACTTGTAGCTCAGGGATACCTGAGAAGATTTGTTGGCAATTACTCCGGCGAGATCAGTTTTCTGCTTCTGCCTGATCAAATATACATAGATATGATGAAGAAGACCCCAGATCTCAAATGGACGATCATACGAAACTCCTCTATGTTTGTCTCAGACTGCAAGATTCTTTACGAAAATTGGCATGAAATCCTAAAATTTGAGTGTCCCAACTGCCATAAAGAAATAGTCACACCTTCATATGAAGCGATTCCACAAGACGAGAAAAAGCACAAGGATAGACGGTTAAAGGGCAGGATCACTTGGAAATGCAACTCGTGCGATTTTAGCCATATTTCGCCAATCAGAACGCTTTAGATGTTCACCTTCTGAAGTATCTAAAACGATACAATACCCGGCATTCCATTATTAGATCATGCAGGAAAGTCAGCTAGGCAAGAGAGTCTCTATCCTGGAACTCAAAAGGAATTTCGTAGGAAAGTTTCCTTCACATCAATTATCAAAGATACTCTCTGCAGAGCCGGACAGCCTTACAGTGGAAGAACTCCTGGCTAAGGCCCAGACGTGGCTGGCTTTCTTCAAAGGAGATGATGATACTGAGTAGGAAACAGAGAGTTGTTGTAAGCAAGAACGAGCCGGATTATGGCGAAAGTGTGCCGCAAGAGATCGTGCATTACGAAATTGCCCCGCAGAAGAAAGGCACCATAGAGAGATTGCAGGAAACAGTTATCGATAACACGGTTAACCTTTACGAGATTGAAGATCGCAGGCAGATAGCAGCCATACGAGAGTTCATGGAGCGGAATACCGACATCAGCTACGTTGAATATGAGTCCAATCCGGTGCTCAGAATGGATCTCGTAATAACGAGACGTGGTCTGATCTTCAAGAGGGAAGAGGCATCCATATCAGCGACACTGACACCAAACAGGAGATTCAGGGCCCAAAGGTGAGCTATGGAGCTTGAAGAGAAAGCGGGCCTTATATGCGTGATATGGGAAATATTTCTGATACTGTCGGCTAGCTTCATGCCACCGGTCTGGCATGCTTTCCTCTGGCTTCTGGCATCAGGAAATATCTTTTTGGAAATTATAGGAGGAATAGGCATAGCAATGGCACTCATAGGATTCCTGATAATCCTCTACTACGTTATTTCTTACATTGTCCTTGCATTGGTCATCCTTTTCACTTTCGGAGCACCAGCTTTTGCACTTTATTTTTTCCTTGGGCTGGACTATTCCATCGTCCTTGCATTGGTAATCGCTGTGGCCGTCGTCCTGTATCTCATAGAGACGAGAACTGTGAAAATAGAACGCCACACAGTCACTGTGGGCTTGAACAGGCGATATGTAATTAAAAGGTAGGGAAAAATGGATAAATATTTGAAAAGCCCAAGTCAAATTATGCGAGAAATGGGCTTTTCTGAACTTATCAATGCACGGAAGGTCCTATCCAGACCCATAATCGAATTGCCCATAAGAAATGAAGAAAGGCTATTTTATCATCCAGAGAAAAGGCTCAAGAGATTCGCAGGTAGAACTGCTATTGCTTATGCCATTATACCGGACAGTGAGAGAGGGAAGTTCAGGAGAGAAGAATGCTCTCCAAAGGCAACATCCCTCAGAGATTATGTGATTCATAAGGGAAACAGGAACGTTTCCATCACGGGGGTGTCAGGACAGGGCAAGAGCTATCTGACCACGCACCTGATATCAATATTCAGCGACAAGGAGACGATCATATTCTCATTCAAGCCCAATGATCATGAACTGCATCTTGGAATTCCTGTTATTGACGCAAAGGAGTGTTTGCCAAATCCCTTCAGGGACGTGAATGCATTTTCAGAGGCTTATATGACAGCTTTCTTTGGAGAGAAGACCTCATCAGGCATACAGCTGCAGCAGACTCCTGGATTTCTGCAGGAGATCGCATCCGAGAGCGACACCTGGAAAGACTTCATGAAAAGGCTATCTGAGAGGAAGAAGACTGCGTCAAAGAATCAGGTCGAGGCCCTGAATGCCATAGAGCAGAACGTGAAGAGCCTCGTCATCGAGGACATGGGCAGCGTCACTCTAGACAATAGGAGCATTGTTTTTGACTTCTCTTCACTTCCGACAAAGCAAGCCCAGAATTTCTATGCGGAACTGATGCTGAGGCAGATATACAGGGAAATGGAGGAGCACAAGAGGGAAGACGTTCTTATACTCATAGACGAAGCTCACAGACTCACCAAGTCATATCATACAATCCTTGATGTCATGTCCAGGGAGATAAGGGACAAGGGAATGCTTTGGATTATTACGCAAAATCTCATCGACATACTGCCTGAAATGAGGGCAAACTTCGGTACAAAATTCACATTCAAGCTTGGAGATGCCGACCTTAACCTTCTATCATACAATCCGCTGATGAGATTTGCCGTTGAGATACTGCAACCAAGGCAATTTATTGATGTAGAGTTCCCGGAAGGCTCATCATTTTCGCCGGTATTCACATACGTTTCGAATGGCTTGGAGCACAAGGAGACACGTAAGGTCGCGGCGGAGGTATTGGAGCCAAAGAGGGAAGTGGGAGTCGGAGGGAGAGGGGAGATCATCGACTTCAGGAGGGAGACCCTGGAAATACTCAGCGAGAAGATGTCCTATGCAACAGAAATGGGAAAGATAATCGCAGAGAAGTATGGCATCACGAAGGATCAGGCCAAGCTCAAGTTGAAATCTACTCTTGAGGAATTAAAGAACAACAATGAAGTGGGCAGGGTAAAGTATCTCAGGGATGGAAAGCCAATAGTGATGTATTATTCCAGGAATCCGAACCTGTCGAATCTGCACACAGGAATGCAGAGCCAGGTAGCTGGAATCCTGAATGATCTCGGTGTATCCATCAATAGAATATCTACCACGGGAGAAAGAAGTGCATTTGACATTGAGACTGATTTCTTCATGGTCGAGATTGAGACTGGTCTGAAGCACAGTATGGAAGACCTGAAGGACAGGATAAAGAGCACAAACCTTAGAGTGATCATTATTGTGCCAAACAAGGAACTAATGGGTAGATATATAGGATTAGGAGAGAACGTAGTTGTTGCTACCATTGACTCCTTCAAGGTCCTTCTTGAAGAGCCTCAAAAGAATAGAGGCTCATAAATGAAGTAAGAAAAGGATAGCCAGGACTATAACGAATGTGATACCTGCTTTGACTAGGCTCTTGAAAATAACGAATAGGATGAAGAACACACTCAGTGCTCCTCCAATCGATGCTTCAATCGGTGAGATCGGAACTGCCACATGGGTTGCGCGCAATATTTAAACCTGAACTTGCATGAGAACAAACAATGAAGTGGAAGCTGACATCCATTCTTGTGATTGCTGTCGTAGCATTCATATTCTTGGTTCCTGTAGTTCCCGCTGTTGGATTATTACCTGGCGTTGCCCAAATCCAGAACCATCCAGTCTATTTTCACTATTACAAGTCGATAAGCGGTGTATTCACTCCATTCGGGACAAGCTTCTATGGGAAATACTACTTCCATCCGTTTCCGTTTTGGGGTACTTATGCTTAACAGTGATTATGGGCAATAGACCGGCAACCCCTATATTTTCAATTTTTGAAAACGTTAACCGCTAACCGTTATTCCAAGTGGGTTAACCATAAACTTATAGCTCTTTCCTTCCAAGCTCTATCAATGATCATATCCATCGCCAACCAGAAAGGAGGTTGCGGGAAGACAACCACTGCGGCTAATCTGGGAGCATCGCTAGCGAAGAAACATAGAGTACTTCTGATTGACATAGACCCACAAGGGAATCTGACTACTCATTTTGGCATCAACAAAGCAGACCAGAAGCACACAATATACGATGTAATGCTCAACGGCAGGATTGAGGAGGCAATCGTCCGAAAGGACGGAATTGATATTGTACCAAGCACCATCGACCTCGCAGGTGCAGAGGTGGAGCTCACCGGGAAGATTGGTCGTGAGTACATCCTGGATAATGAGCTCAAGAGAATAGCCAGGAAATATGACTTCATAATCATAGATACACCGCCCAGCCTTGGAATATTCACCATAAACTCGCTTGTTGCATCCGATTACGTTCTTATACCTGTGCAGGCCGAGTTCTTCGCATTGGAAGGTTTGACGCAGCTCATGAGGGTCGTAGAACTCGTGAATTCAAGGCTCTCAAGGAATCTGAAACTGCTTGGAATGGTCATGACCATGTTCAATTCCAGAACAAGATCCTCTAGGGAAGTCCTAGAGGATGTCAGGAAGCACTACTCAAAGAACCTGCTCAAGACGGTTATACCTAGAAATGTCACCATAACAGATTCAACAATGGCAGGTTCTCCTGTTGTTAAATACAGGAAAAATGCTCCTGCTTCCAAGTCTTATGTTGCACTTACAAAGGAAATCGAGAAAATTTTGAAGGTGAAATAATGTCTGATATCAAGAAAAGAGGCTTGGATAGCTTAATATCACAGAACACTAACTCTGAAGTCGGGATAAATAGGCAAGAGGAGAGATTCACGAAGACAGTAGGCTTCAAGGTAACCGAGAAGCAATACGAGACCTATAAGAGATATTCGAAATACTTTGGTTCAGACGACCTGATAAAGAAATGGCGTTCAGACCTTGATAGGATAGAACACGAGAAAGGCAAGGACTTGGAAAGCGTTGAAACAGAAATCAGGAAACGGTTAACCAAGTGATGGTTAACTGGTAACGTAAAGTTATAAAACGTTGGAAGGATAACATAGTAAGGGTATTTATACCACTGACATTAGAGGGAGCAGAATGGCATTCTACGGTAGATTTACGCGATGGGTTCCGTTAATAATAGTGGCAGTTGTTGACTTCTTTGTCCTCTTTTCAGTCCTCTATTTTGTACCCAGTTCATCTCCTTATTACACACCACTTTACTACATCGTATGGGCGCTGACCTTCGCTGCTGTGGTCCTTACTGGCCAATCCATCAGATTTAAGACAGGCTTTGGAAGAAGAGTTGTTTACAGGTCCAAGTCTAACTTCATTTATAGTAACATAGTGGATGATTCTGACACTGACAGTTATAAGCAGAAGCTGAAGGAAGCATCTGACCTCTACCTTCAAGGGAAAATAAACTCCGATGAGGAATTCTTCGCAGTAATAGGCGATCATACGCCAAAGGAAGACCGTATTTTCAGAGCCCTTAAAGAAGCTAGAGAAAACATTGGAAAAGTTGGCAGGTGATAATTGTGCGAGAGCTCTATGCAGGCACATACAGATATGATATATGTGACCTTATTATGCAGATAATGGATCCAATAAAGAATGTCAGGATTGGTATAACAAGCACAACTCTTGCCACCTTGAAAAAAATCGCAGAGTCGCTGGAAAGTGGAACTATTCTCCTTTACCTTACTGTTTTCCCAATGTTGATGGTAGGGGAAGTTTTGTCCCTCTGATGATCCTTTTCATCTTCCCGGGGTTTGCCTTCATCTTCACCAGTGTGTTTTCTGCCGTGCTGTATAGTTCATCATAACTTTTCGGACAGAAATTTGGAAGTTCCTGATACTTCAGTGCATTCCATACAAATTCATCGGGATTAAGTTCAGGAGAATATGCAGGGATGCGCCTTGTTATGAGCCGATCATTATGAACGCCGAGATATTCCTTCACCTTATTGCTCCTGTGTATCATGATGTTATCCCAGAATATGTAGAGAAAGCCATTGATCTCCGAGAGAAGCTGGTCAAGAAACATTATGATGTGATTTTCATTCATGCTTTCCTTCGCAATCATGAAATAAAGATCACCATCCTCAGTAACAGCAGAGGATATGGATATCCTGTCACGTTTCTCCCTCACCTCAATGACAGGCCTCTTTCCCCTGGGAGACCATGTTCTCCTCCTGTTTGGAGATGATTGCATGCCGGATTCGTCCTGAAAAAGTATTGTGGCATTGTGATCATGAGCTTCATTCACATACTGAGGATATTCCTTTTCTAGCCATTCCTTCACGTATTCGGGATTCTTCTCAACTGCCCTCGCCATGGGAATCTGTGAGGAATATCCCATGGTGTCCAGGATCTGCCATATATAGGTGGTGTTGTAGTGTACTCCGAATTCCTTCTCAATGACCTCGGCGATTCTCTTCAGCGTCCACACCTCGGTGGGATAGCCACATGCAGTGGCTCCATCATCGATTATCTTCTTCAGTTTCTCCTTCTGTTTCTCCGAAAGCCTGGATGTTGCACCCTTCTGTTTCATTCTCTTCCAGTCAATTTCTCTTTCCTTCCTCAATCTCCAGTTGTACACTGTTCTCCTGTCAACCTGAAGCTTCTCCGCTATCACAGAGTTCTTCAGTCCCTTTTCAATCATCTCATAACCCTGCTTTCTCTTAAATTCCTCGGCAACGATCTTTTCATGCTTCCCGGAGTCAGTGTTTTTAACCATTGTATAAGGATCGCAATGCAGTATTTACATGTTACTATAAATAATATAACATATTAGGAATAAATCAACCTAAAGAGCAGTAATGTCTAAAATGTTAAGCCGGAGAGAATACATTGTCATTTCCGCTTCCGTTGCAGTATTAGGTCTAGTGGCTTTGACTGTTGGTCTTTACTACTTGTTTAGGTATGTGAACTCTAATTCATTGGCAAACACTGTGTTCTATGCTGCTATATGGGTTATCGGAGTACTGGTGCTTCTAAGAAGATACTCAAAGCGTAGAGCTTTGAAAAGTAATAGTTCGTAACCCCTCTGTCACTAAACTTGTAATTTTAGTAACGCCACTAAACACTGGACTTTAATAACGTATGCGTCCCTGAATTCTATGACATAAATGACACTCGCTTTCGCCTACGTTCGGGCAAGCACACAGGAGGAAGTGAAGCAGGGCTCAAACGAGCGGCAGAAGGACATAATCAGGCAGTACGCCCAATCCAGAGGATATGAACTGCAATTCTTCGAAGACCGGGCGAAGTCCGGGAAGAACACCCAGAGACCCGACTTCGAGAGGATGCTGAAATCCCTTGATGCCAAGCCGAAGGTGGTTATTGTGGCAAAGATAGACAGGTTTGCCCGTTCCCTGTCAGATCTGCTGAGAATGCTTGAATACCTGGACCAGAAGGGCATAGGATTCATCAGCGTCAATGACCCCGGTATAGATACCACCACCCCCAACGGAAGGCTCCTGCTGCAGATTCTGGGCGCATTTGCTGAATTTGAGAGGAATATGATAAACTCTAGGACAAGGACAGGAAGGGAAAATGCCCTGAACAGAGGAGTCAAATTCGGTAGACCTGCACTGAAAACGAGAAATGGGGGCTTCATAGACAGGAGGAAAGTTATCGAATTGAAGGAAAAAGGTCTGTCCGCCAGAGCCATAGCGAAGTCCATGGAATGCTCCATCACCCCTGTGCTCAGGATTCTGAGGGAAAACAGGTTACCCATAGGATGAGTGTGTGTGTCTCCGAACGCGTCAGGCTCTTTCTTATATATTATATATAACTGATACAATGAACATAACATACCAGAAAAATGGAATTCTTCTTAATTTTTGAAGAGCATCCGATCACCGCAAAGGTCCACGCGTTTTTTAACACACTCATTCCGGTGACTGAAGTCACCATTTTCCCACACACATCTGTTCGACTCGTTCGATAGCGTTAATAACCTTCCCATTGAAGAATTAATGCAGGTGCGGGAGATGGATACAAAGAATCCCAAATCGTATATGGCTGCAAAGCTCAGTGCAAGGGCTGTGGAAACGAGCAACATGAAGAATGCACAGGTCTTCAACATAAGCTACACGCCGGGAGAGATACTCATAAGGTCTGAGCTGGAAAGAGTTACAGACGATCTGGCTGATTATGTCAATCTGGGTCTACCAAGGCACATCATCATCTATGGTTCCAAGGGATCGGGGAAGACGCTCAGCGCCCTCATCATGGCAAAGGCCCTCAGGGACACGAAATCCGTCCCGTACTTCTATGTTAACGTGAGGGAGAATCCGACGTCCATCAAAATCTATCGAAACATTGCCCATTTGTTTGGCAAGGGGCACGAGGTGGAGGAGGTGAAGAACAGATGCGATGAGATGCTCTCCAGCAGGTCTCTCGTAGTATTGGACGAGGTTGATTTCCTGCAGGATTACGATATCCTGTACCACATAACGAGGCACACTAAAGCCAATCTAATCCTGCTGACGCAGAAGGTCTACTGGTACAAGAACATGAACGATGAGAGCGTAAAGAGCTCACTGCAGCCTGATCATATCGTATTCCATGAATACAGCACGGAGGAGATTCGTGAGATATTGAGGATGAGGGCAAAGGAGGGCCTGAATGAATATGACAAAGAGTCTCTGGGCCTATTGTCTGCACTGCTTGTGAGGGACTACAGGAGTGACGCAAGGATCGGAATAAAGGCCCTGGAAATTCTTGGCAGAAGCAATAGATGGGATGAGGACTCGATCAAGACAGCACTGAAGCAGGCTTACGTGGAGGTGGAAGGCGAAACGCTCAAGAACCTTGGAGACCGGGACCTGCTGATACTTGCATCACTGATCAAGAATCAGGATACCAACAGGGCATATTCCGAAGTTTCTACATCCAGTCATTTGCTGCTCAGGGGAGTGAGCAAGTCAACGTTCTTCCAGAGCGTCAACTATTTGCAGAACCTTGGCCTTATCACACTGATCAAGAAGAAGATAGGCAGATATTACACAATGGAGTCACAAATATTATTATCGGATGAGTCTATTGTATCTGGAGAGTTAAGAAAGAGGTTATAAAATGGCCAGAAACGAAGATGAGTTTTACCAAGATTTAAAAAATATTTTTATTGGTGCGAAAGTGGAGGGTAATTCTGGCTTTGTAAATCTAATGAAAATTAAGTCAACATACTTTGAAAAGATTCTCAAATCGTTGAAATCTCACATCGACACGGAAACAGCAGAATCCCCAGAATTTAAAGGAGAGCTGTTCACTAGGCTCCATACATTCTTCAAAACTTATTTTTCAGAGTCAGGGAGTATATATTTCAGTTATACGCCTTTAAGATCAAAGGTCTATGAAAAAATATATACCAATAATCAGGACGTGATCCTTTTTTGGAAAACCAACATGCTTTATTATGTTAAAACTGACAATCTATACAAGACTTTATCAGTTAGTTGCGAGATCGAAGGTTCGGAATATATAATCAAATTTGATGCTACTCAGATAGAGGGAAAGAGATCTAACGAGAAAAGGGTGCTAATCTTTGAGCTTGAGAGCATAAATGATAAAGCCATAACGTTCAAACCACAATATTCAGAACATGGAAAAGAAACAAAGATATCTGAGATTTTAGAAGAATTGCATATAAAACATATAAATATAACAGAAGAACGACTGGATGAATTATTTAAGACGTTTAAGAAACAGACAGAGGTTGATTACTTCATCAATAAAGATGCAAAGGCATTCTTGAGAGAGCAATTCGATTTGTGGTTAAAAAATTACATTTTTGATGATGAGAGCGATTATTCGGAAAAGAGACTTAAACAGTTAAAAATTCTAAAAAATATTGCTTACAAAGTTATTGATTTTGTCGCTCAATTTGAGGATGAACTGGTAAAAATATGGAATAAATCTAAATTCATTCTAAACTCGAACTATGTAGTAACCATGGACCGGATTGCGCAGAAAGAAGGTGGCGGCCAACTCCTTCGAGAAATAATAGATCATGCTAATTTTTCTGAACAGGTTAAAGAATGGGTAGATTTAGGAATAGTCGAAAATAATTTTGAAAAGTATTCGATTATAGTTGAGGAAGGTTCTTCAATCAGTATAAACAGCAAGTACGAAACCCTTCCTATAGATACCAAATATTTTAAAGACATGGAGCTAAAGATAATACAGTTATTTTCTAATTTAGACGCAGAGCTTGATGGCTACTTAATACATGGAGAAAATTATCAGGTTCTTAGGACAATCTTTCCCAAATGGAAGGAAAGAGTTGAATTGATCTATTTGGATCCCCCATTTAATACAGGTAACGATTTTATCTTCCTCGATAACTATCAAGTATCTTCTTGGCTGACAATGATCAAAAATAGACTTGACATTTTATATCCTTTCCTGAATCCACAAGGCAATCTATATCTACACCTTGACCACATATCAGAGCATTATGCGAGAATCTTATTGGACAATACTTTCGGAGTGGATAACTTCAGAGCCAAGATAACATGGAATACGGGTGAAAATATTTCTGGATTTAAGTCTCAGGCATTGAACTGGATCCGCCAAGCTGACTTTATACACTATTATGTAAAAGGACCATCTCCCGTCTTTCATAAGGCATATGAACTGCTAAATCGAGAAGATGCCAACATAGGTTGGCTGGATGTCATTGGCGATAATAAAAAGTCACTTTACATAGAAAAATGGAACAAAGGAAGTTTTATTCGTGAGAGTGTTAAGTATAAAGTTAAAGCCAAAGGTACCGTCTGGAACGACATCTATTCTTTCCAGTATAGCGAACCCAGGATCACAGAGAGTTTATCGTTTGCTAGTAACCAGAAACCGGAGAATTTGCTTAGACGGATTATTCAAACATCATCAAACCCACAAAATTTAGTGTTAGATTGCTTTCTTGGAAGTGGTACTACTACCAGCGTAGCTCAGAAGCTTTCGAGAAAGTGGATAGGAATTGAAATGGGAGACTACTTCAACGAAACCTACTTAGACGTGGTAAAAATAAGTAAGACAAAGGTTGAAGAGGACACGGAAAACAATGAAGAGTTGATAGAACAAAATAATCCATCTATCATAAAAGTAATTTCTGAAACAAAGAATGAAATGACCGTAATCATGAAAAAAATTGGGGCACTCGGAAGAATGAAAATCGTATTGCGTGGAGATAAAGAGTTCAGAGCTATCCATAGCCCTGTTGTTAGGCGGCCACATCTAAGCAAAGATGTAAATTGGAATGGGGGGGGTTTCTTCAAGTACTACGAGGTGGAGCAATATGAGCAGACACTAAAAAACACCCATTACAGTGATTCTGAGCCCTTTCTTAATTTGAATAGTGATGATGTCTACAATCAATATGTTTTCCTAAAAGATAGGAAAATGCTCGACAGAATGGGAGTAGATTATACAAATAATAAAATCAAGATAAATTACGATGAGATTTATCCTAATATAGACCTTGCAGAGACCTTATCTAATATTAAGGGAAAGTTCATCAAGAGAGTAGAAAAGGACGCGGTTATCTTTGAGGACGATGAAAAAGTGAACTTCTCAGAAATAGATTTCCAAACAATAAAGCCCCTGATTTGGTGGTAGAATGGCTAACAATGAAAAAATACGACCAGTTTACCAACGACTCATAGCAGACATTACATTTGAGGCTCTACCAGATTCGTGGGATTTCAAATTTGAAAGGTTCTCCAATAAGAAATTTCTGTATGATTATCAAAAGGAAGCTTTGAAGTCGGGGTTGAAGTTCCTATACCATTACTATGTTAATCTGCTACACTATCCGAAGTCTGACTATGACAATAGCGTCTTAGACGGCAAAAAGTCACTCTTTAACTCAATCAAAGCACACGTTAAACAAGCAGATGCATTAGGTATTTCAGCTAGAAATGGCAATATTTTCAAAATTGCAAATAGGTTCTATGAATCAGAAGATGAAGGAATACCGTTCTTCAACTTCACGAATAGAATTGGTTTCTGGATGGCAACTGGCAGCGGGAAAAGCCTTGTGATAGTCAAACTAATAGAAATTTTGCACGAACTTAAAAAAAGAGGATCAATTCCCGATGAAGACATCTTGTTTCTCACATATCGGGAAGACTTAATAGATCAAATTAAAGCCCATATCGATGAGTTCAATTCATTTTCACCATTAAAGATAAGATATTGGGATTTAAAGGAATACGACAGCGTCAAGCATAACTTACTTTTTAGCAAGGATGACGTAAACGTATTTATCTACCGCTCCGATTTAATATCTGATACCTCTAGTGAAAAACTCCTGTCATTTGAGGATATAGAGAACAATGGTAAATGGTACATTATCCTAGATGAAGCGCATAAGGGCAATAAGGAAGACTCCAAAAGACAGATTTTCTACTCAATTCTCTCCCGCAACGGATTTCTATTCAATTTCTCTGCTACTTTTACTGATGCATGGGATTTGATAACAACAGTATTTAACCTGAATCTTGAGGCTTTTACAGAGAGAGGATATGGAAAGAATGTTTACGTTTCGCAACAGAGCATGGAGGCCTTTGAAAGAGGAAATGATAACACAGATTTTGAGGAAAGAAAAATTGTTGTACTGAAGACTCTGATCACCCTAGCAATGGTTAAGAAAGCTTACCAAGAATTATCCCGCACTTCTGATAATCTTTATCATAACCCGCTGCTGGTACTTTACGGAAACACCACGAGCATAGAAAATTCAGATCTTCAAATATTCTTTGAAACATTGGGAGAAATAGCACTTAACAAGATCGACACTAGTTTATTTGAGGAGGTTAAGAGTTCTATAGCAGATGAATTCAAGAATCAGCCGAATTATGTGTTCGGCAATAGAAAACTTACATTGGGGAACACTGATTTTTCAAATCTAACCTTTGATGATGTTTTAAAATTCGTATACAATGCTGACAGCACCGGAAAAATAGAGGTCGTTAAGACACAGGTGAACAAGGAAGAACTTGCATTCAAACTTAAGACATCAGATAGGTATTTTGCCTCAATAAAGATAGGCGATATAACAAAATGGCTGAAGGACACCCTGTCAGACTACGAGGTGAGTGAAAATCCCATGGAAGACAGCTTTTTTGGCAGTCTTAACAGTATTGGCAGTTCTATTAACATACTTATGGGTTCCAGGGCTTTCTATGAAGGGTGGGACTCCAACAGGCCAAACGTAATGGTTTTCGTAAATATAGGAAGTGGAGATGCAAAAAAATATGTTCTCCAATCCTTAGGCAGAGGAGTAAGGATAGAGCCGCTTAAGGATAAACGCCAAAGACTTGAAACCTTATCAAATAATGGAGATGTCGAAGCAAAGCAAATATTCTCTCTTATACAGGAAAAGAAGAATGAAAGCTCAATATCGCTTATGGAAACGTTATTTGTTTTTGGAACGAACCAACAAAACTTAAGAGAAATAATGGAAAGTATAAAATTTGAGCGAGAAAAGGCTGGTGAACTTATAGATGTCAGGAAGAGCAACTTTGACTTCAATCCAACACTTCTCTTGCCAGTCTACGTTGAAAAGAAAGAAGTTCAGTTAAAGGAGCTGCCAAAATTCCGAGGCAATTTCAAGCTTTTGGAGAATTATGTTAACTGGATCGAAGATGATAGAGTGATCTATGCGCTCTATTCTGATAGAGCGTCGCCTGCCACTTTAGGTCGATTACATGATTATCTAGATGAGGCCAATTTTGTAAATAATGATTTGAACAATGCCCATAAACAATTATCGAACCTCATAGACCATCTTAATACTTCCATGAGGGAAATGGACAAATTTAAGGAGCTTGAAGATGAGATCATTCATTTTAAAGAAATCGGTGTGGAAATGGTCTCTGACGAGAAGAAGAAAGAGTTGACAGAAAAATTAGAAGAGGTAAGAAGCTTTAAAAATCCAGAAATAATAGAGAAAGAACTAAAAAGGAAGCTTGAATCTAATGAAATAGACATAGATGGATATACTTCTCAGATAAAAAAGTTAACAAAAACCGAGAAGAGATTATTGTTTGACTACGATGAAAGCAAAATAGAGTTAATCAATCTGGCACATCACTACTACTTACCAATAATCTTGTCAGCCTCTGATAAGGCTGATTTCATAAACCATATAATAAAGGTTAATAGTGAGAAGGAATTTGTGCATGATCTAGACACATTCATCTCCAGTGATGAAGCAAAGGTTCTTAAAATAGACTGGTGGGTTTTCTCTAAGATCGATGAGAGTTTGGACAGAATCGGTGTTCCTTACTACGACGCATACAAGAACAAGATGAGAGACTACTCTCCAGACTTCATATTCTGGCTCAAAAAAGGAAGTGAATATAGAATAGTGTTTGTAGACCCTAAAAGCACTAAATATACAGATTATCAACAAAAAGCAGATTATTTTAGTAAACTGTTTGAAGATAATGGTTCTCAGAAGGTGTTTACATTCGGCGATTTTTCTATAAAAGTTTACCTGTTCATGAAGACAGACAATTTGAGTGTGGTGGGTGAGGGTTACAGAAAGTACTGGATTGATAAGGTTAGTCAGATTTTTTCAGTTTTATAAATTTATATAGAAACTTACCGCTTAGTCTCAAATTCACCCCGACTTTCAGCCACCCCTCTTTGAGCCTTCGCCAATTACTATGTGCCCTTCGCTCGCCTGCACGCCGAGCACAGGACCCCATGCTTCGACTACAATCAAAATTCACCCCTAACCCCTCTTTTGATTTACGGCTCGCACTCTTCTTTGAAGAGCCCCTCCTTCGTTACGCTCATCCGGGGTGGTGTCCTGTGCTCGCCGCTCGTGGTGTCTGTGTGGTGCTACACACCTTCGCTTCGCTTGGTGTTCCACACCACCCACCGCTAACGCTTACACCACTCGGTCTTGTTGCGCAAGACTTCCGGCTCGCTTCGGGCACATTATTCTCTCCTGCGGAGTGCAATTTGAGGGGGATAGGGGAGGGGAATTCTTGACCGCACAATAACGCTACGCTTAGTGCGGAATTACAGGGATAAGAGGGGTTCTCGTGCCGTGCTGATCTTCAACTTTCAAGGGACAATAACTACACGGCACTACGACCATACCTTTGACAAAAGAATTGGGAAGAAAATGTGAAGTTATCTTTTCATTTTGTATAAAATGAGTTCTGATATTTCACATATTGTCAAACACATGGTTAAGTACTGTTATTTAATCTTGAAAATATGTCGTGCGGGTGTATGAATAATTCGAGAAAAAATATGGGCATGGACAACATGCAGACAGAATCCGATGGAAAGAAAGTAGTGAGCAGTGGCAGTTCAAATGCTCTTGCAATTTTAGATGAACGTTATGCCAAAGGGGAATTAAGCAGGGAAGAATATATAAAGATGCGTGAAGACATTATTAAGGGTGAATAAATGTCAGAATATAGAAAGAAATCCGAACTTTCATTTGAGAATTTATGTGCGAGAGTTCCTGAAGTTGTTCAGAAAAATGGTTTTGCGATTCTGGCGGAGATAAGAACGAGTGACATTCTGAAATCCAAGGGATTTGACTATGCCAATCTGCGTACTTACGATATATGCAATGCCGGTTATGCTAACAAGGCACTTTCTTTTGATTCAGGAGTTGAAACAATTGTTCCATGCCACCTTATAGTGAAGGGGATTGAGGATCACACAGAAGTATCCGTCCAGATGCCCAGAGAGATGTTTGAATCTCTTCATCGAGAGAAATCTGAGGACATGGAAAGTTTTTTAGGTGAAGTCGAAACGAAGCTTAAGGCAATCGTGGAAGAATTATCTGGGTTAAAACCATGATTGAAAAAGACTGGACTAATACATTATTATCCTCACCCTTTATGAAGACCATGGCCGATAATTTAAACAAGTCAGCCAGTGAACGAGACCCGAGGACGACACCGTTATATGGTGAGATAATCTCTTACCTTGAAACTGATGGTACGGTGATCGACATAGGGGCTGGAGTAGGCAGATTTGCCATCCCATTGGCTAAGGAAGGGTTCAATGTAACTGCGGTTGAACCGGATGAAGAGATGCGCAAACATTTACTTGGATTTATGGAGCAGAACGGGCTCACATCCAGAATAAACGTGATCCAGTCATCATGGCCTGTTGATAAAGACCTGCAAGCTGACGTGACCTTTGCGTCATTCGTTATACAGTTTTCCCGTGATCCTGAAAACTTTATTCGTTCCATGGAGAAATGCACAAAAAAACGGTGCATCCTCTCTGTTCATGTTGACCAGCCACTTGAGTTTTTAAGAAATATCTGGCAGGTTTTCCGTCCTACAGAACCCGTGCCTGCGATGCTCACTTTTTCTGATCTTTATCCCATGCTCCTGAATATGGGCATCATAGCCGATGTTGCGATTATAGAGGAAAAGCGCATGTCCGGGCCAGTGATGGAACCTGCCAAGGTCATTCCCCTGCTTTCCGACCTCCTGAATATCAGGGATAATCCTGCAGACATGCAACGACTGAAGGAAATCCTGGAGGGCATGAGAAGCCGGATTCGAGAGCCACCTTCCATGAGAACTGCCATTGTCTCATGGCAGCCCAGGAGATGAGAATTATGGAACGAATGGATACAGGAAAGACGAAATCGGACGGGGAGTTGGCGTCCGTAACCACCATTGTTTCTGTCATCATTATTGCAGTCCTGGTGTTCGCCGCAATATCAGCGGCTGCGTTTGTAATGTACGGTTCAGGAGCTGGCGGTTTTGGCTCCGGGTAGTCAGGAGGCGGGATCAACTTGGCCTTCTCCGTAAACAATACATCATTCAATAGGATGAATTCAGTTCCAGCAGGTGTTGCTGTCAACAACAGCAGCAATACCATAAACGTGACTTCGAAGAGCGTAACCCTCATCGTTGAGGCTGCACCCACGTGGTACCCCAGACAGGGGGATTTCTGGTTAATTTATGGACTGGTCAATCCAAATATAGTGATAAGGGAGGGCACCACTGTTCATTTTGTGTTCATAAACATGGACAACATTACCCACATGCCTGCTATCACCACCATTGGCCCGCCGTACAGCTACATGCCTATGCAGGACGGCATGATGGGATCTGGTACGGGTTCAGGCTCCGGAATGATGGGATACCAAAGCGGTGGTAACGGTAGCTGGCTTGCAGTGGGTCCCATGCTGTCTGGAACCTCAGCGAATGCCCAAGATCAGGCATACGCTGCCTCAAACCTAACGGTGACATTCAGTTCCAGTGGGAGCTACTACTACATATGCCTCATTCCGGGGCATGCACAGATGGGTATGTACGGAGAGATTTCCGTTCAAGGCTAAGGAGAAGAGAGAGTATGTCACAGCAACAGGATAGGCACTTCAGACCGGGAATAATGCTTTTTCCCCTCAGAAAATACATGTCAGGACCCCAACATGATTTTATAAAGACCAACGTGAAACGTGGTATGACTGCACTCGACCTTGGAAGCGGCCCCGGATTCTTCGCAACCATGTTATCGGAAGCCGTGGGAATCAACGGCACTGTTCATGCGGTGGATGGTGATAAAGCGGCTGTGACGCGACTCCAGAACAGGGCTGGTGCACTTGGATTGACGAATATCACGGCACACGTTTCTTCCGCAGCCAATATTCCATATATACAAAGCAGATCAATAGATGTTCTCTTTTCAAACGGCCTCCTCTGCTGCATGCTTGACCACAGAGGGGCAGTGGATGAGATGATGCGAGTTATGAAAACAGGCTCAAGAGGTTTCATCAGCGTAGCAAAGTTGTTCAGGAAAGATGGCCTTGGCGTTCCAAAGGATGAATGGGAGAGAATTAAGAGATCATTTGATGTGGTAGATTCAGGATCATCGGTTGTGATAGATTGGGTCGTTGTTTCTAAACCTGGAGATGATAAAAATGAATTATGATGCGACGAGAAGAAACCGCATGGGCACCGTGTCAAGATTAGGTGTGAACCTGATCCTTCTGGAATTCTTTTTGCTGATCATTCAGTTCGTAATCGGGATGTGGATGAACCTCTTTGCCGTATTCCCATCCTTTGGTCACTCTTTTTTCATGTATGAAATGATGCAGGTAATGTTTTCCGTACCGGAACTCATGGTTCACATGATGCTAGGAATTCTTATTGGACTGGTGTCCTTGATGATTTTCTTTGTATTTTCAATGAATGGGGACTACAGGCTTTCATTATTAAGCGCTGTCGCATCCATATCAATACTCACCGCCGGCATCGGAGGCCTTGAATTCCTGTTCTCCGGATTTACGAACAATATATTCTCTTTCCTCATGTCCCTAGGGTTCATTTTTACCATTGTCGCCTATGCCTCTATATTATACATGATTTCCAGCAGTGATCGGCGAACCGGAACTCCATAGACATGCAAAAAAATTTTTAACAGACTTCTGGCATTATTTCTTGTTGCGGCGTCAAGTTTTGTTCTTTCATATATATATTCAGAAGACCTTTACCTGAAGCTCGGTTCCGGTACGCTGGACGTCTTTTACGCAGAATTTTCTATAGGTACTATACCATTAATATTTTACCTGTTCATTTGGTGGAGAAAACACAAATACCAAGAGGAGGACAAGTTCATTCATTTTTTAAGAATTTTATTCGGCTACTTGTAGATTCTTGACGCGCTCCTGCAGATGCAACCCGGGATGAACGAATACTTCGCTGCAATGATAATTGCCCCTAACATCAGCGCAGGGGGAATAACCAGTTATGTTTCAACCTTTGCCCTTTCTTTGTG
>JAKBLT010000089.1:0-3646 GCA_021831925.1 Thermoplasmata archaeon | reverse complement strand
CCATCCCGCTTGTAATCATGAAAAAATCATCGTATCTCTGGCCGAATAATACGCTTATGCCTAAATATGCAGGAATAAGGAAAAGGTAGTTTTTGTAATTGGTTCTGATCAGCGAAATCGAAAAGACAAGGATCAAAACGCCGGTAATTAATATGATTTCATATATAACTCCACTGTATCCTGGATTCAACTGAATAGCCAGATCCACATGCCGACCGCCTGAAACACTTACATTCAATATTAAAGGACTAGTTTTTTCAGTCAGGAAAATGTAAGCAAGCGTATACGGGCGAGGGGTGAAATTCTCTTCATAGAGTACCTCGTTGTTTACATTCAATATTCTGATAACGGAAAAATTTCTGTCATCCTGAACTGTTATTCTCAGGGTTACATAATCTGAAATCAATCCCGGAGTAGTTACATTCTCTGGAGTAACAGTAACAGAAAGACCATTAGAGTTCTTTTCTGCAACATTCTGATCGGGCGAACTGTAAGCAAATGAGATTGAAAGAGCAATAAATATCAATCCAGTTATAAGTAATATTGCAATAATCTGTCTCCTTCTCTTGTCTGAGAGGTTTTTAAAAATCATGAATCTGCAGACTCCACAGAAATGGAGAAAACATAACAAATAGTGTTAAATGTTGTAATGCCCATACAGGTAGCATATTTATAACATTAAAAATAATCTTTTCCCGCCCTGAGTTTGTTCAACACGAAAAAAGATTTATCGCGATATCGATGCGATCTTTATGAATTGCAATGCACATACGCAAGATGAATTGTCAATAGTCCGTATTACCTGCAGTCATATTTGATACAGATTACTAATATTATTGTCTCCGCTCACAAAATGTTTAATACGAATCTTAAATCTGCCCGCGATAATAAAATGGCTAGAAACATATCAGTAGAGCAACTCAACAAAGTTCCAACACACAAGAGTGACGTTGAAATAGTTGAAAGAAAGGGGATAGGGCACCCCGACAGTATCTGTGATGGAATTGCTGAAGCTGTCAGCAGGGAACTAAGCAAGTATTACCTGAAGGAATACGGGAAAGTTCTTCACCACAATACCGACCAACTCGAGGCGGTGGGTGGCCAGTCAAGGCCGAAGTATGGTGGAGGAAAGATAATTGAACCAAGTTATATCATATTGAGTGGAAGGGCAACCTCCCAGGTAAATGGTGAACAGATACCAGTAAAGTCAATATCCATATCCGCGACAAAGAAATTTATTGCGCAGAATTTCAAGCATATTAACATCGATACAGATGTTATAATTGATTCTATGATAGGTCATGGTTCGGTTGATCTGACCGGCCTGTTTAACATCGGGAAACTCAAAGCGAATGACACATCTTTTGGTGTAGGTTTTGCACCCTTTTCTGATACCGAGAAACTCGTTCTCGCGACAGAAAAATACATAAATGGCGATCTTAAAAAGACACTGCCTGCAGTGGGCTATGACGTAAAGGTGATGGGATTCAGGGAAAAGAACACAATCAATCTTACCATCGCTGCCGCCTTTGTCGATAAATACGTAAAGGATCACGCTGAATACACAAACATAAAGCAGGAACTCAAGTCAAAGGCACTGGACAACGCTGTCAAGCTGACGGACAAGAAGGTCCAGGTTTTCGTGAATACAGGCGACTCTGATGAGGATAAGGTGGAATATCTTACAGTGACAGGACTCTCAATGGAAAATGGAGATGATGGTTCAGTCGGAAGAGGAAACAGGGTAAATGGATTGATCACACCTTACAGGGCAATGAGTATGGAAGCCGCCGCAGGAAAGAATCCTGTTACCCATGTGGGTAAGCTATACAACGTCCTTGCAAACATGATTGCAGATGATGTCGTAAAAGAAGCTGGCGGAGATATAGAGGAGGTCCTGGTAAGAATAGTATCCCAGATAGGAAGGGAAATATCGGATCCACATGTCGCAAGCGTTCAGGCGATATATGCAAACGGTGTTTCACCATCCAAATATGAAAGCAAAATAAGATCCATCACAGATGCCCACCTCTCAAAGATAACAGATCTTACCAACATGTTTGTCGAAGGAAAAATTTCCGTTTTCTGAAAATAATGACTGAAATACTGTCAAAAAAAATCAAATTTTTCGGCAGGGTTCAGGGAGTTAATTTCAGGCGGCAAACAAAGGATCTTGCCGATCGCTTCCAGGTGAAAGGCTGGATCCAGAACCTCCCAGATGGTTCAGTTGAGACTGTATTTATGGGCGACAGCGATTCAGTCTACAAACTACTTCAGGAATGCCTCCATGGTTTGCGGCATGCAGAGGTTGAGTCCTATACTATGGAAGATTATGAGGGCGAGCCACCCGAGGGTTTTAAAATTCTTTAATGCCCTGATAAAATGTCAAAAGAATAACCAACCTTCTTAAGGTTCTCCAGCAATTCATCAGCATGCTTGTTCCCCCTTACATTGACAGTGAAGGTAATGCTCTGAAAACCTATCGGTGTGCTTTCGTCGAGATTATCCACCTCAGCATGATAGATGTTTCCGCCTGCCTGCGATATGGCTGAAGCGATCCTGTATAGAGTGCCGGGCCGGTCGGGTATCTTGAAACCAATTCTGATCAGCTTTGTTTCATGTTCCATTGACTTGAATATAATCTTTGAAAGCAACAGCAGATTGGTGTTTCCGCCGGAAATTACTATCACGACCTTCTTTCCCTTGACTTCGATCTTGTTTTCCATAATTGCGGCGAGCCCGGAAGCACCCGCCGGTTCCACAAGTATTTTATTTCGTTCCAGCAAGGTATAAAGGGCCAGCGCAATTGTTTCATCTGAAACCGTAACAATCTTGTCTACAAACCTGGAAACAGCAGCGAATGTAAGTTCGCCAGGTCTCCTTATCGCTATACCGTCAGCAATAGTCTCCCCCAAAACCCTTTCCACGATCTCTCCAGATTCAATGGAAGCCTTCATGGAGTCTATCCTGTCTGACTGGACACCGACGATCTTTATATCAGGGTTTATCGCTTTAGCCGCTATTGCGATTCCAGAGATAAGTCCGCCCCCTCCAACGGGAACAATGATCATATCCGCATCAGGGTGATCTTCAAGTATCTCCAGCGCAATCGTCCCCTGCCCGGCCATTATCCATCTGTCGTTGAAACCCTCTATGAAAGTTCTGCCTGTATTCACCGACTCAGAAAGTGCATAGGATCTGGCCTCTGCATAATCATTACCGACAAGTTCAACTTTTGCTCCATATCCTTCTACCGCATTTACTTTGGAAGGGTTTGTGTGAAGAGGCATAACTATCTTGCAGCTTATTCCGCTTATCTTTGACGCAAGTGCAACACCCTGTGCATGATTACCGGCACTCACTGCAATTGTGCCTGCCTTCTTCTCCTCTTCGGTGAGCTTTGACATCTTGTAAAGAGCACCCCTTATCTTGAACGATCCCGTTTTCTGAAGATTTTCCATCTTAAGATATATCTCCGAGGAATACTTCTTGCTCAGTGTTTCGGAATAATCTATAGGGGGCCTGTTAATCTTTCCTGTAAGAAATTTTGCAGCATCCCGGATATCTTCAAACGTTGTTAACTCGGTATCCTGATTCATATAAAGCTATTTGTGTCATGATTATAATCCTAATATTTCTTCCTGCC
>JAKBLT010000088.1:0-3658 GCA_021831925.1 Thermoplasmata archaeon | reverse complement strand
CTGAAAACGATGGTAAGAAGACTCAAGCCGGCTGCGTCGATAGGTTTGAAACCATATCCATAGACAAGCACAAGCACTATCATGACTCCGCCTCCTATTCCAGAAATATTGCCGAGAATGCCGACAGCGAACCCGATGGCGAATATCGCGAAAAGAAGAAGTAAAAGCATCAATGGAGAATACAAGATAGTTCATATATTCGAGCACTTATATTCAAACATACGGCTTCTGTTGATAAGGCCACAACTAATATTGTTCAAATGCAGAAAATTCATAAAACCTTATTGGTGAAAGATAACTTTAAGCTTATCTATTTAATAATAATTCTAGATTGAATGAATGAGGATAATTCGCTTGGAGGCATGTTATTAGAGGTCTTGCATCTGATAACAGGCAATAAGATACTTGATGTTGGCACAGGATTTGGAATTGTAGTTGGCAAGTTGATGGAGAGATCTGATACCCAGGTATTTTCAGTTGATCCTGAAGCATGGTCTTTTGCCTCCCTGCACAGCACATATGAAGAGCACATTAAAGCAGGCCGCCTGAACCTTGTCGAATCCAGGATCGAAGACTTTAACATCGAAAATTATGTTTTCGACACCTCTATTGCGATAGCATCTCTTCACCATCTTGCAGATCCTGTTCTCGGGATAAAGAAAATGGAAAAACTAACCCGTGGAAGCATTATTGTAACCGACTGGAATGAGGCATCTGCTGGAATCCACAACCCGCATTCAAGCGATAGCCTGGCCGAAAAGAGAGATCATTGAAGAGGCACGCGCTGGAAGCCGGGTATTCCATCCTTGATCACAGGTACTGGTATATGCTGCACAAAAGAATTGGGAAATGATAAGTTTTTAAGATTTGATGATGCCTTTGCTAATTGAACTCACGTCACACCGACCCTAACTTTTCTATAAAGCAGGACAGCGATTGCAACCATAACTACAGTTTCAATTAATGTAACAAGCAGCTCCACAAGATTTGTTGTTGTGACTGTTGAAATGTAACCGGCCCTCACAACATCTGCAATGTATGTTAGTGGGTTAACGTAGAAGAGAATCTTCAGGGCTTCGGGTGTTGCCGACGTGATGGGATAGAATACGGTGCTTGCGAAATCAACCAGGAAAATTATGAGGATTGTTAAGCTGTTATATGCCTGGTTTGACTTCACTTTTGCTGCAATAGCAAGAAACATGCAGCCAAAAAAAAGGCTTCCAAGCGAAATGCTGACAACAATAAGGCCAACCCCCATCAATGATATGGCAGTATAGTCGAGGAAGGCCTCAGACACAAGCATCATAATTCCGGAGCCGATAAATCCGAAAACAAGTGTTGTGAGAAGTATCCCAAAGAGATATTCTGCTCTTGTATAAGGGCTGCTCAGTATCTGCTCAAACATGCCGTACCTCCTGTCTGACCATAGGAGACCTCCAGCAACTATTCCTGCTGTCGCCGTTTCGAAGGCAGCGATTCCAGGCGAGAGGAACTCCTTGTAGTTTATAGACGTGGTACCCACGGGTATCTGGCTGATTAGAGTGCCGAACATGTATCCCATGAAAACCAGGTATATTGTTGGCATCAGAACTAGAAAGACAAGCGTACCAGGGTCTGTGTTGACTCTTACATTCCGGATCATGAGCCTGTAAGAATTTAATATATTCATTCAGGCGCCTCCGGCGATTGTGCTTATGAACACATCCTCAAGTGAAACCGCTCTGACGTTCAGCCACTCGATCTGGACAGACTCAGTCACCGCCAGCTTGATTATCTCCTGCATTGTCTCCTGCGTGTTCTCAGTCACGATCCTGTAAGGCAGACCGCTCTCAAATGGAGGTTCCACCCTTCCAGAGGATACTTTTGAAAACATGGATTCCGTCCCTGCCTGATCTCCACCAATCTTTACCTCGACGGTCTTCAGGCCATTATAGCCAGTTTTCAAGGCATCTATAGTGTCGCTTGCAAGAATCTTGCCGTTATTCATGATTGCAACTCTCTGGCAAAGATAGTCTGCCTCCTCCAGGTTATGTGTTGTGAACAGCACGCTTAACCCGTCTTTTGTCAAGTCCTTGATCATGTTAAGTATATTCCTCCTTGCAATTGGATCGAGTCCGGAGGTTGGTTCATCCAGGAAGAGCAGATCCATATCATGCATAAATTCCCGGGCCACCTGGACCCTTCTTTTCTGGCCTCCAGAAAGATCCCACATTCTCTTTTTTCTTACATCCGTAAGTTCGAATGTTTTCAAGAGCGATTCCCGTTTTTTATCCCGCTCCGATTTGTTTACACCCCAGATGAAACCATATACGTCGAGAGCCTTTTCAACAGTTGTAAAATCAAAGGACTCATCCTGCAGTACAACGCCAATTCTTTTTCTGATATGGTTTCCCGCAGTGTTTGGATCCATCCCTAACACCCTGACGGACCCTGAAGATCTTTTCAGGAGCGTGGAGAGAATCCTTATGGTCGTTGTTTTGCCGGCGCCATTTCTGCCGAGCATTCCGAAAACCTCCCCTTCCCTTACAGAAAAGCTGATACCATCAACAGCGTATTTTCTGCCATCGTAGGTATACTTGAGATCCTGCACTTCAATTGGAAAACTGGTCAACCCTAAAACCCCGCTCAATATTGGGTCTTAATAAAAATAGATTTTGATAGGCAAATTCCACAAAAATCGTTCTTTCGCTCTTCATCTATTGTAAGACGACAACTGCATGATACATTTATGAATTCTCTCTAGTAGTTCTCAGCGGCGAATGAGAGGAAAATTGGTTTTTTCAAGGATAGTGAACTCTATTAGTAGACATGCTTTGTATTCATTATGTCCTACAATTAACGTGAGCTTGCAAAATAAGGGGTGTTAACAAGCTTACGATAATATTTAAGATTTCCAAGGTTATATAAAGTCTGATGACAAAGCAAGAATGACAGCAATGCAACCTAAATTCCTGAAGTTTGATACTCTGGGTTCATTGAGAGATTACTGGGCAGTTTCAGAAACCCAAAAGCCAATTTTAAGTGAGAAAGACTTCTCAAACATTGAAAAAATAGTATCTGAGTATTATGAGGAATCCGTTTCTTCTAATAGAAACAATGCACACTTGATAGAGCTTGCTCAAAGCGCAGATATAAGGCAGGTTGCGTTCGAGATCTGTGCTCGGCTTGTGAGTGAGGGTCATACGGCCCTGTTACCTAGCGAGTCTGGTTCAGTTTATAGTGACTTAGCCGGGCAACAGAACAAACTTTTTGCTTTAATTATAGAGCAGAAGTCTAATATTCCAGTCACTTCTGGAATTTATTCGGCACAACTTAATCGTTCAATAAATGAGGCAATACTTCATAAAAAATTCTCATTTCCTGTTCTATTTCTTAAGTATCAATCGGGATCAAATCATGGCAAGGAGGGGAAGTTACTCGCAACAAAGGCATATCGCGAGAAAAATAGCAGTACTATTAAATTATGGTCCCTGCCAATTCTGTTATTCGTTGCAGGATTTGTTTTGTTTAATCAAGGGCCACAGATTTTTTATTCTCCCTTACAAGTCTACACGTAATAACGCAACTACAGCAATTTATAATGATAGAGAACCTTTCATTCATTATTTCATATGCGTTAATGGCCATTGGCATTGCAGGCATTGTTATTTCTGCGCAT
>JAKBLT010000018.1:0-20470 GCA_021831925.1 Thermoplasmata archaeon | reverse complement strand
AGCAATCACATCGTATTCGTCTGTTCTGGTAAGCACCTGCTGGAACATGTTATCAGTTATGCGATCTTTTACCACAATCTTGTCTTTATAGGCAGCGGGATCCCTGAGATAATCCTCCTCCCGCACTATTTTGGATTTAAATTCACTTTCAGCTACCTGATATCCCCACTCCTTGAAAGCCCCTTCGGTAAACTTCATGATGTTTCCTTTATGAACGAGGGTAACACTCTTCCTGTTGTTCTCAACCGCGAACTGCAGAGCCTTCCTAACCAGTCTTGTTGACTTGAAGCGACCTATTGGCTTTATTCCTATTCCAGTATCATCCGTCAATTTGACGCCAAATTCAGTGTTCAAAAAACCCCTGAGCTTCTTAGCCTCAGGACTGTCATATCTCCATTCAATGCCGGAATAGACATCCTCAGTATTCTCCCTGAAAATAACCATGTTAACTTTCTCCGGAGCAACTACGGGTGATGGTACTCCCGGAAAATACCTGACCGGTCTTATATTAGCATAAAGATCAAAATACTGCCTTAATGTTACATTCAAACTCCTGAAACCCTCACCGATAGGTGTTGTGAGCGGCCCCTTTAAAGCAACAATACATTGTTTCAATTCGTCGAGCGATTCCTGCGGTAAATGTTTTCCCGTTGATTCCATAGCTTCGTCGCCAGCCAGGATTTTTTTCCACTCGATTGACCGTTCATCTCTATAAGCAGTTTCCAATGCCGCATTAATTACCTGAATCGTAGTTTTTGAGATATCTGCGCCTATACCGTCCCCCTCGATGTATCCGATTGTCGGGTTTGATGGCACAGCCAGCTTAGATCCGTCTTTAACCTCTATGTAAGACATGTTATCCTCCAGATATGTCAAGTAATATGATTAGTTTTTCGTGTTATGAAGTAGGATTATAAAAACCATCTTTGCTTATTTTTACAACTATTTGAGGAAACGGAAAACTGCAAAGTAATTTAATGTAATAAATTATTTACTGTCCTGTATCTCCAAACGGTGAAAACATGACAGTAAAAAAAAATAACCAGCTGGTTTCAGTTGTAGTTGGCCTTCAATTTGGTGACGAAGGGAAGGGAAAAGTCACTGATTATCTTTCTGCAAAGCATGATGTCGTCATACGATACAATGGAGGCGGAAATGCTGGACATACTGTTGTGACACAGACAGGAACCTTCAAGTTCCACCTGATACCTTCCGGCGCCCTTCAGTCTGAAGTGGTGATACTCACCAATGGAATGGTTATTGATCCAATTGCCCTAAATGATGAGATTAAAAGGTTAAAGGAGTTAAACCCAAAAATCAAGATAGAGGTGAGCGAGCATGCGTCCGTCGTGACAGATCTGCACAAGTATCTTGACCTGGCGGAGGAGGATGCAAGGAAAGCCCTTCGAATTGGTACAACTGCCCAGGGGATAGGACCGACATATGAGGACAAGTACGGTCGAACCGGATTGAGAATGGCTGATTTACTGGATCCTGTAATTCTGAAAGAAAAGATGCTGCTCGTCACACGAATGAAGCAATCTCTTATTGAAGGATCCGAGTTCATCTATGAGTCAAGACTCGACGACATGGTATTAAAATTACATGAAAGTGGAAAGATACTTAAGCCCTATTTGAAAGACACATGCAACTCAATCCAAAAATATTATTCTGAGGGCAAAAACATTATGTTTGAAGGGGCACATGGTGCCTTACTGGACATAGATTTTGGGATATATCCATATGTTACTTCATCAAACACAGTAGCAGGTGCCATAACAAATGATTCCGGTTTCTCGTTCAGAAAGGTCAGGGAGGTAATAGGTGTTGCAAAGGCATATGTCTCGAAAGTCGGTAATGGGCCTTTCCCAACCGAAATAAAGGGAAAAAATGCGGAATTCCTGAGACAACTTGGTTCAGAATACGGTACTACGACTGGAAGGCCAAGAAGGGTCGGCTGGCTAGACATCCCCGCATTAAAGTATTCAATAATGATAAACGACGCGGATTCAATTTCCCTGACAAAGATAGATACACTTGGAAAGCTGAGTTCGATAAACATAGGGATCTCGTACACACTTGATGGAAATCCGCTGGAGTCATTTCCATCTGATTTCAGGGCACTTGAAAGAGTTAAAGTCGAATATGAGCAGGCAGAACCCTGGGGTGAGATAACGGAATCAATTATGGAAGATGTTAAACGTAAATCGATAGCAGGATTCCCGTTTGAACTTAGAAGGTATATATCCAGGATTGAGCAGTTTCTCGGTGTACCGGTGAAAATCATCTCATTTGGTTCAAGAAGGGACATGACACTTGATCGCGGTACCCCTTCGGCTGGTACCATTGATCAAATTATTTAGATTGAAAAGTATATTCAATCATGATAAAAGAGATACATGCACCCAGGGGCAGTAAATTAAATACAAATGGCTGGGCTCAGGAAGCGGCACTGAGGCTCCTCATGAACAACCTCGATCCTGAAGTTGCAATGGATCCTGCAAATCTTATTGTTTACGGGGGGCGCGGCAAGGCAGCCAGGAATTGGGAAGCATTTGATAAAATAGTTAAATCACTTAAGGAACTTGAATCAGACGAAACCCTTCTTATACAATCTGGTAAACCAGTTGGAATATTTAGAACCACTAGGGACGCACCCAGAGTGCTGATTTCAAATGCGCAGATCGTCCCGAGATGGGCTACAGATGACAATTTCTGGGAGCTTGAGCGGAAAGGTCTCACCATGTTCGGGCAGATGACTGCCGGAAGCTGGATTTATATAGGAACTCAGGGAATTCTCCAGGGTACTTATGAAACACTGGCAAGCCTTGCTAGGCTTGAATTTAGATCAGACGATCTCAGGGGAAAGTGGTTCCTATCATCCGGCCTTGGGGAGATGGGGGGTGCACAACCGCTTGCAGCTAAGCTGAATTCGGCTGTATCAATAATTGTGGAAGTTAATCCTGTCAAGATAGAGAGAAGATTACACGATCATTATCTTGATCTGAAAGCCAGCAGTCTCGATGAAGCATTGAGAATAAAGGATGATCTTATCTCTAGTGGAAAAGCAAAGTCGATCGCTATAGAGGCTAACGCGGCTCAGGTCTATCCAGAAATCAATAAAAGGGGGATAGTACCGGATATTGTATCAGACCAGACTGCTGCACATGATATTGATATTGGGTACATACCAGAGGGTTATACGGTTGAAAGTGCCGAAACTTTCAGGAAAAAGGACATCGATGGTTACAGAAAAAGCGTCTATAGTTCAATCGCAAAAGAGACCGCTGCAATGGTTCAGATGATGGAAAATGGAGCAAAGGTATTTGATTATGGGAACAACCTGCGTACAAGGGCGCTGGAAGCAGGCTATAGAGACGCTTTTAAAATACATGGTTACGTCCCTGCATACATCCGCGATCTGTTTTCCATCGGTTCCGGCCCGTTCAGGTGGGTTGCTCTTTCTGGGAACCCGGATGATATATTTTCAATAGATGACAGGATAATCAAAGAGATGGCTGACGAAGACAGGCACCTCGTCAAGTGGATCAAACTCGCCAAGGAAAACGTTCACTTCCAGGGCCTGCCAGCCAGGATATGCTATGCGAAATATGGCCAGAGAGAGAGAATAGGCCTGATGATCAACGATATGGTTGCTGATGGAACACTAGAGGCGCCTGTGGCGATTGGGCGGGATCATCATGATACTGGATCAGTCGCCTCGCCCTTCAGGGAAACCGAAGCAATGCTTGACGGAAGTGATGCAATAGCGGATTGGCCCGTCCTGAATGTTCTTCTCAATGCAATAAGCGGGGCCAGCTGGGTATCCTTCCATCATGGGGGTGGCACAGGCATAGGAAATGCAATCCATGCAGGTTTCGTACTGGTTGCTGACGGCTCAAAAGAGGCAGCTGAGAAGATTTCAAGGGTGCTCAATGCAGATCCCGGTCTGGGAGTAATCAGACATGCTGATGCCGGCTACAAGAAATCGGTGGACCTCATCTCAAGAGGTGTAAAATTCAAGGCCCCTTATTTCAGGTAATCGCATTATGATCGCCTGATGATCTCAGAAATAAGATGGTTGTACCCTTGCGGCAATCAATGGTACCAGTCTTTTCAGGTATTAGAAGCTGATCTTTCATTACAGGACCCTCGTCAGTCTTGATCCAACCTTCCAATACCAGAATTATAGATCTTCCAGGCGGTTTGCTTGATGATACTGATGCGTGCTCTCGGAAAAACAGGAGGGAAGCAGATGCATGGTCAACATCTCCGAGAGCAGACCACTGTCCAGAAATCCGTCTCTCCACTATCCCATCCTCCTCATAATTCGGAATGTCAGTCGGCGCCACAACCCTGATTTCTCTGTTTTCTATTTGATTATTCGTCCTGGTCCAGAATGCAATAATATCGCTATTTTTATCGTCTCCTACAGGGGTGATCCTGACCGTTCTATCTTCATTCAGTAAAACTTCTGCAACCCCTGTTTTGCTTAGGATCTTTTGGGCATCAGAAGATTCAAGCTTGAAGGAACCGTTGATTGAATACATGGTAAGAAAAGACGTTTCACCCGATGTGACCGACATTGTTTCCTTTGTCGGGAAGAATACATGCTCAAGCCTTGTGAAAGGTCCCGTCAGGTTGATTGAAACCCTCGGGCTGAACCTCGGGAAGTACCTGAAAACCCTTACCGTTTGGCCCTCGGTGGATAACGGGATCTCGACTATCACATATCACTATCATACCTGCATATTTGAATTATTAGCAAATTTATTCCTTCACGGTCTGGAATACAGCTATAGTTTCAGTTTTTTCAATTCCCTCCATCTCCCGAAGCTTGTCGAGAACTAGGTCACCGATCTCCTTTAGTGATCGCCCCCTTGCCTTCAGGAGCAAATCCCACTGCCCGGCCACAATATGGACCTCAACGACCTCATGCAATGCAGCAATCCTCTTTGCAAGATCTCTCTGGGAAACCTTCTGGAGCGGGCTGAACCCAACGAATATAAATGCGACAAACTGCATATTAAGTGCTTCGTAGTCTGGAATGGCAGAGAATTTCCTTATGATGCCCTTCTGAAGCATGTTCTGTATTCTTTCATGAACTGTTACCCTTGGTATCTCAAGTTCTCTAGATATATCTGATGTTTTGTCCCTTCCATTCTCCATGAGGTATTCCAGTATTTTTCTGTCTTTCTCATCCATGACAAAATATCGGTAGAAGAGATATAAAGATTATCATTTCGTCCGATATTAGTCTATTAATCCGAGTATTATGTAGAAATTGTCTAGTTTTTTAAGACAACAGTTTTAAACGTTATCTTAATTTGAGAAATATGGAACAGACAGTTATTGTTGAAGAGGTCAGATCGCATCTTAGCGACGAGAAGGTTAAAAAAGCAATTGAGTTGCAGAGTTATATTAGGGGATACTTAGGAGGGTTTTTCAGAACCAAGGGGTTTATAGAAGTTCCGCCAGTGATTATATCTCCAGTTACTGATCCTCTGAACCATCCAGTCCATGATCCGCATATAGATTATTATGGTACGCAATACGCTCTGACAAAGAGCATGATCTTCCATAAACAGATACTCGTGAAAGAGTTAGGATCGATCTTCACATTTTCGCCAAACGTAAGACTCGAAACTCCGGATAAGGCAGAAACCGGGAGACACCTCTCTGAATTCACACAGATTGACGTGGAGAAGGTTGGTGCAACTAGAGAAGAGATGATGGATCTTGTAGAGGACCTATACATTGGTCTTTTAAAGGATCTCAGCGGCGGAAAGGTGGAACCGTTTAATTACTTCGAAAGAAAATTACTGGTTCCTGAAAAGCCATTTAAAAGGATAAAATACAAGGAAGCAGAGAGCGAATACGGGAATGATTTTGAATCCATCCTATCCTCCAGGATGAAGGAACCCTTTTGGATCATAGATATTCCGCTTGAAAAGCGAGAGTTTTACGACCGGGAATATGAAGATCAGCATGGTATTCTCAGAGACATGGATCTGATCTATCCCGAAGGCTTTGGTGAGGCACTATCTGGTGGAGAACGTGAGTTCAAAATAGATCGCATAATCAGGAGAATTCACGACAAAAACCAGACAGAAGAACAGTTCAAATGGTTTATTGAGTACGCCAAACGCGGTCTTGAACCAAGCGCTGGCTTTGGAATTGGTATTGAGAGACTTACAAGGTTTATTAGCGGACTCAAGAGAATAGAGGATACGCATCCTTTTCCAAAAATTCCTGGAAAAGTCTCTTTGTAAGTCTTAATACAATCATAATCCTTTTATTTTATCTTATTGAAGAACCTTTGCAATCCATTTCTTAAGAAGATTATTATCTTTAGCCATATTGCCGTATGCAGCGTTCTGGTGGAGGATTGGCTGATTGATAGAATCATTTAACCTGACAAAAACATACAAGGGCGGCTTAACAGCTGTTAACGCAATCTCCTTTACAATAAACAAAAGGATCGTATCTATTATCGGGCGCAATGGTGCAGGAAAAACCACACTCCTAAGAATGCTTTCGACTCAACTTAAGCCAACCTCAGGTACCGCTGTAATAGATGGCCTTGACATACTGCGAGATCCTGAAAAGATCAGGAAACACATAGTTAGCATTCCGCAGGAAGCTTCAACCCTGGGAGTTCTTACCCCATTAGAGCACCTTAAATTATTTCTGATTGCGAGGGGGATGTCAGTCAGTCAGGCTACCCAGGAATCACTGATTGCGCTCAGGGAGCTGGAAATGTTAGAGGCTAAGGACAGGCCTTCAGATACACTCTCAGGTGGAATGAAGAGAAAGGTGTTTGTGGCAATGGCACTGGCGGCCAATGCCGATCTAACCTTCCTGGATGAACCAACCACTGGACTGGATCCTGTTTCAAGATTCGAGGTCTGGTCAGCTATAAAGAATCTCAGAGGGAACATAGTTCTCACAACACACTACATGGAGGAGGCGCAGGAGCTCTCACAGGAAGTAATGCTGGTTGATTCTGGCAGGATTCTTGAACACGGAAACGTTAGAGATCTCCTCAAAAGGTTTGAGGGCAAGGTTCGTGCAGAAAGTTTCCAGAAGGAAGATGGTGACTATTCTATCGGCAGGACCTATGTGAAATACATTGATGAGGAAGACGCTGAAAAATACATAAAAATGGGTTACAACATAAGAAGGATTACACTTGACGATCTTTTTGTGGCAAGAGGTGTCGAGATTGAACCTTAAATTTTCACTCGCCTTTGCCTGGTATTATGGCTTCAGGACAATCAAAAGGGGGCCATCTTATGTTATTGCATCATTAAGCTCTCCACTTACCCTTCTTTTTCTGATATATATAATATCAAAGGGTGAGTTGATTAAATACGCTGTAGTCGGCGGATTTCTCGGCCTGGTGGCATCGGTTAGCTTTGCAAGTGTCGCAGATGCTGCTTTTCTTAGAATTCAGCTTAGAATTCAGGATTTATTCGTCGCATCATCCATTACACCTACCGACTACATCCTCGGATTAACTCTCAGTTATATCATATTCTCTATGCCTGGTCTCGTACTTTATGCGATAATTGGATATCTGATACACATTTTCACATTATACTCTATACTTTCACTTGTAGCTATACTCGTGGTTCTGACAATAAGCACAGCAGGTCTTTCCATGAGCATCGGGGGCGCTGTTAAACACATAAGAAATGTCTGGGGGATATCTGCTATAATGTCAGTCATCCTGACAGTCCTGCCTCCGACCTTCTACCCATACACCTATCTACCAAAATACATCATTTACATTCTTGCAATTTCACCAACGACGCCTGCCGCCGTCCTGGCTCAGGCTGCATTTGGTTTCGAACCTCTTATGGTGCCGATGATATTTATATTCATAATCGAGGCTGTGTTCTTTTTTGGGCTTGCAAGGTTTTTTACGAGGTGGCGTGAAAATTAATCAGACTTTAAAAATGGAGTGGTGAAAAATCATGAAAGCACTTTTTATTGACCGGGACGGAACGATAAATTACGATTGCCCTTATTGCAAGGATCCAAAGGACCTCAGGATTTATGATGATGCTGTGAAATTCATGAAGGAATATCAGGATAAAGGTTATTTGATTGTCATAATAACAAACCAGTCTGGCATTAACAGGGGTTATTTCTCAGATTCCGAGTTCCATACGTTCAATGACGCAGTTGTAAATGCCCTTGCTGAGAGGGGTGTAATAGTTAACGCAACCTATTACTGCCCACACAGGCCGGACGAGGGGTGCGAATGCCGGAAACCGAAAACTGGTCTTGTTCTAAAGGCAGTGGAGGAATTGAAAATAGATTTGGCTGATTCGCTAATCGCTGGTGATCGGCAAGACAGAGACGGTGAGTTGGCAAAAAAACTTGGCATTCCATTTATACTGTTCAAAAGATAAGTTGGGTTAAGATAATTCAGGCCCAGTCCCAAATACTTTCCTCATATTTGATGTAGGCATCGAGATCAATTGAGCCATCACGCCGCGATTTAGAGAGTTCTAGTAATATCTTGACATATTCTTTTGATGCAGGCGAAGGCACTATTGACGTAACCTCTATCTTATCCTTCCTTTTACGCACAAACATGGAGAAACGTGGTATCTTCTCACCGTTTGCCCTCTGCCTAATTTCAGAAAGAATATCAACATATATAGGAACGCTGAAAATTCGGTCATCGAAGGAAATAACCTCAAGCCCACTAATCTCGTTCTTTGGTAGATCTCTCATTGAATATATAAGGGCCTGAAAGTGGTTATTTTTTATCCGGTGATTTTCCATCTCCGCAATCAATCCATATTTATCTACAATCTCTGCCCCTAACGAAGTCTGTTTATTGAATGGTATAGAGTATTTTATTACATGTAAAGGAATCATTGAATTAAGAGAATTGATTGTAGATATAATTCCACTTGAGGGCCCTAAATATTCTATATCCGTCCCCGGATCCCGTTCCATAAACCTTGAAAGTATTTCAGAGATTTTTGACGCAGTCGAATCGTGAAACCTGAACTGAAAGAATAGTTTGCCATTTGAAACATAGCTTGAGTTTGAAATTACGGAGATTGTGCTGAAAATCTCATCAATGATCTTCATCTTTTCAAGGTGATTAACCCTCGTTGTATACACCCTCATGCCATATTTTTTCTCAAATTTGTCCGAACCCTCTAATTCTTTTTCCACACCTTTTAATTGATTCTCGGTGGCAAATACGTCAATCATGATTCTTTCCTCGTCGCCATAAAGAAAGGACGGAAGCGACAGGTTATATCTGCGTGTCAGATCAAATATGAACCCATCCTGCTCAATTGAAACCAGGCAGATCCTGTTTAGCTTTGCCTGAATGTCTTTTATCAGCATCTATTTACTCATACAGATTCATAGTATAAAAATATTCAGAGTGTTATTACCATATAGGCAACCACAAGAATTGCAATTATAAGCGTGAGGATTCCGGCAAGCATCTCAGGAACCGCTGATGGTTGAAACACTCCTCTTTCTATATTGTTCTTATTTCTGACAAAGCTGCGCAAGGCAAGTATCTGCATGAATGCTCCAGCCAGAACCAAAACAATACCGATTTCAGAGGAGAGGTGGTAGGATGTGCTTGGTGCACTCGGAACAAGTTCCTTAATGAGAATGCCGAATTTTGCAACTACAAAACCCAGTGCAATAACTGTTATTCCTGTCCTGACCCAGGCCAGATAGGTTCTCTCATTTGCCATGTGATCTGTGACATTGCCAGCCATAATATCAGAGAAAAGTCATATTTGGTTAATAAACAAACTGCACCGACAAAAGGTTTGTCAGATCAACATTCAAATCAGTTGAATTCGTAGTCATACACAACCATAACCTCAGCGGAAGGGTCTGTCTTTCTGGAATTTTCTATAACATATCTTGCCTGTTTAAGGTTTTCTGAGAAGCAAACAAGTATTCCATTATCCCTGTCTGATATGACAAGTATCGGCTGCTCAGTAATAACAGGAATCAGATTTTTTACGTTTTTAGAAATTATAGAGAATAGAACGATATCAGTTTTTGATAGATCTATTTCCGTCGTTGCGGCTATAACATGATTCTTTTCCATTAGGTTAATTCTTTTGCGAACAGAAGAATTTGCAAGCCCAAGTTCCTTAGCAAGGTTTACGACAGACATCCTTGGATCCTTCTTCAGGTATTCAAGTATCCTTCTGTCTGTTTCACCAATGTTCATCTTCATATCTCTCTGTTCAGGAATATATTTCATAATAGGGATACCAGCAAAGGTCTCAGCTTTTCTTATCTCGTCCTCAAGTTCTCCCATTGTGTTTGCAGCGAACTCGTAAATTGTTATCTCTTCAAGGCATTTGAATTTAGAAATCACATTTGGAGACATGTATTTGTCATTCTTGTAAGCCGCAAAACCGTTGACCTTACCATATATTTTTGGATTTACATGCAGGGAGTACTTTCTAATTACCCCGGTCTCATAAAGCTTGGACATACGATAGTTTAATGCCTGTGCCGATATACCAAGTTCCTCTGCAATTTTTCTCAGCGGCATCCTGGCATCTTTAAGAAGGAAGTAGATCAGCTTCTTGTCAACATTATCCATTCAGGGCTATCAATGCTTAGCTATGATTAAACATTACGCATTTTTAGCTTTTTTCCCCTCCCGTCAAGAAGTGCCACCATTGCTGGGAAGTAGAACGTCCTGATGACGAATGTATCAAGAAGGAGCGAAATTATGAACGCAATTCCAAGCTGTGTGAGGAATCCCACTGGTATGAATGCCAATGATCCTAGAGATGCAGCCAGTATTAGACCGAGCGAGGTTACAACTTTCCCGGAACCTACCATACCTCTAATTATTCCGTCTCTCTTACCGAACGAAGCAACTTCCTCCCTTATCCTAGAAATGATGAAGACAGTATAGTCGTTACCGAGGGACATCAATATTACGAAAAGGATTACAGGAATAAGATAGATTAGTGCCTGGTGAAGTATGTCTATCGAGATAATGTAAAGTATTGAAGTTGTCCAGCTTATACTTATAAAAACGCCGCTCAACGAGATCAGAGGGTAAATGGCACTTCTGAAAGCAAACAATAAAATTACGCCGATAGCAGCCACGATTAATATCTCCAGTTCCAGGTATGTCCTGGAATTCTGTGCTTTTTGATCTATAATGCCTGACGTGATGCCTCCAACCAGTGCATTGCTGTCAGATCTCAGATGATTGACAACATTCAGTGCCTGGCTCGAATAGGGTCCGTAGTTTGTATATATAAGGTACAGGAGATACCTGCCATTGTCAACGACGTAATGACTGATATCTGCCTGGTTAGAGAGATTGTTGTAATAAGGCCCGGTTACAGACGTGATACCATTAGTATTATTTATGAAGCCTGTGTTGCTCGAGATCGTTTTAATATCCTGTGCTGAAAAACCTCCGTTATATGGGTTCGATAGTGGTATAAGGAAATATATAGGATATATCTCATTTGCGCCAAACGAGTTATCTACTGCGTTAAGCGCCTTAACCGATGAAAGACCCAGCGGTAGACCGGTGTCAAAATTATATGTTGTGGGGAGTGTAGCAAATAGATATATTGCAGGAGCAGCAAGCAATAGGATAACGGCTATTACAGTGACTTTTCTGTCTATAGATATGCTTGAGGTTTTATAGAAAACTGAATTCTTATGCGAATCCTTTCCCAATGGCTTCATACCATACTTCATGAATATTTTTGGCCCGAGGAATTTCATAACTGCCGGAAGGATAGACACCTCAAACACAACAGTCATAATAATGGCGAGGAACAGAACTGAACCCCATGTTCTGAAACCGGGGATAAAATAAAAGGTACCAAGGCTGGCTGCTACAGTTAAACCACTAATGAAGACTGCCTTACCAGCCTTTTTTGTCGCAATCTCTGCAGCTTCATCCCTTGACTTGCCTGATCTTATTTCCTGTTTGAATCTTGACAGGACAAATACTATGTAATCAGTAGCAACACCCAATATAACAGCTGTAAGGGTGTAATTCACAACATAATTAACATCATGAACCAGTATGCCTGTTATAAATATAGAAACGTATCCGAGAACTGTTGCAATTGAGACCACAACAAGCGTCAGGATCGAGGCCTTATATGAAAGAAGAGTCAGAAATACGGCGATTGCAAGTATAACGAAAATAAATGCGAAAACGATTCCAGATCCCGAGGTAACCTGCTGGGTCTGATAAGCAATTGCACCCTCTCCAGTTACCTGACCTGAATTTCCAAAGAAGGAACCAACTATCTTGTTAATTTCCGGAAACGCATTCTGGGAAACACTTGATCCGCCGGAAGTCAGTTCATTCGTGCTCTGGTTAAATTTTATGTTTACAAGAAATAAAGTACCGTTTCTTGCGATATATTGGGATGAAATATAAGCTGGTATCCCGGACAGACCGTAATGTGTTACGTAATAAATACCTGGGTTGGATGATTCTACAACTGAGTTAATTATGTTAGCATTCACGCTAAATCCAGTAGTTATCTTTATGATAGAGCTTACTACACGGTCTGTGCCATTCGTGTAATTTTCTACGTTAAGATAACCTGTTATCGAAGTCGCATACGGTGATTCGTTAAAAAGCAGATAATCCGAGTTATTAACAGCGTCGTTGACCAGAGAAAGTCCGGACTCGGATCTGTTGTACGAAGTATAGATATAATTCAAGAATTGCTTCTCGTATGCTGATGAATTATAGCCAGATTCATTGGCAACAGTGTAGATTTCAGACTGATTGTATCCTGTTTTAGACCAGTTCGCGTAAAAACTGTTTGGAAAGGAAAAAACAAGTATGGATGTATTTTTAATTGTATAATATAAATCTCTTATGAGATTTGAACTCCTTCCGCTGGTATCGTTTATGAATGCCGCATAAGCTGAGAAAGGTGATGAAGTGCCAGAAAAGCCGTATATTGATGCATTCTGCATCGATGCCTGCATGGCGAGAACTTTGCTTGCCACGGTTGTGTTGTTGTAAGGGATTGTCTGAATTGCTATCAGCAGAGTCTGGTTCTCCTGGGTGTTTTTGGAAAGGATTGCATTTGCAATCGACGATTCACTGTGACTTCCTGCAGGCGATGATGTCGAGTATGTTATGTATCCGGAATACTTCATTAGGGCTGGTGTTGCAGCAAGTATCGCTACAATCCAGATAATCAGTATTATTTTTCTTTTCTCTATCAGAGTTTTTGCTATGTTCACTTCGTCGGGATAAAAATAGTGGAAATAAATAAGGATAAAAATAATTTTAACAATTAAGAAGAACTTCCATGTTTAATTAAATTCATTTTTTTGAAGGTAAGTTAAGATTATAAAGGGCTATAGCTGCAATAACCCCGGCAGCAAACAAGAAGGCATAGAATATCCCAAGTGGCGGGATTAAACCTACATTGACTCCTACGCTTGTTGTGTGAAGGGTCTGGTAGATAAGTAAAACCAGACCGATCAGACCAATTATAGCACTAACAACCATACCTGCTATGTATTTATTCATTTTAAGCACCACCCGAGCTGCCGAATTCTTCATCCTCTGGCTTGAGGTACTGTGAGTCCAGATCCACGATCTCCTGAATTTCCTGCGTCCTGACTCCACTTGCAGTAGCCCAGAGGTAGAATATTATTGCAACTATTATAACCATTAACAGATCATAAGGATATGGCACTATGTTGTACCCGCCAAGTGCAGATTCTCCGAGATATGATTCGATAGACAGGACGACAATGTAAACTGGTACCCATATTCCAGACTTTATCGAACCAGATCCATGTATGGTCTTTCTGGTGGGATCATCCTTATTCTTCATGAAGAAGAAGATGCCGTAGACTATTAGACCAAGGAAAATTGCGATTGCAAGTTCTCCAACAAGTGGCCAGCCAGACCAGTAAACAACAAGCGACGCACCCACGAAAGCTGCTGGGGCAAGTATTGCAGATCCTGGCAGCTTGAAAGGTCTCTTGAGTTCCGATGCATTTTTCCTCAGGGATCTAAGCGCAGGTCCGCCGACAAGATATGTGAAAACTGTAGCACTGGTAATGAAGCCAACTAATTTATACCACGATGGGAAAGGTGCGAAGAATACGATACCGACTATCAATGAAACAACCAGTGGAAGCACCGGTATTCTTCTCTTCTGATCCACTTTCATCATTGAACCAGGAAGGTAACCCATTGCAGCCGTTCCATATAGTGTCCTCATGGATGTTCCAAGATACACGTTGAGCGTTCCGCTCGGAGAAACATAGGCATCAGCGAAGAGGACATATGTTAACATTACTAGCCCAACCGATGAAGCAATTGATGCAAATGGTGCACTATTCAACTGTTCTATACCTGCTGTTAAGAATCCATTATTTGTGGATATTATTGTTGGATATGCCTGAAGCAGATTCCAGCCACCAGCAGGTATACCAAGGCTTGAGAAATTAATTGCTGCAACAAATGCAACCTGAAGTAGGACATATATCAGTATGCCTATCAGGACTGATCCAACGGTAGCAAGCGGAATCGATCTCTGCGGAGTCCTGGACTCACCACCGTAATCTAACCCCTGCCTGAAGCCAAGGAATGAAAACACAATTCCAGAGGTTGCAACCGCTGCCATCACTGGTTCAAAACCATATGGCATAAAACCGGATGTTGTTGTAGCGCCTGCTATTCCATGATATGTTCCACTGAAGAGTGTTGTGAAATTAGCAAAGCTGAACCTCGTGGCAACTAATATAACAATCGTTGCCAGTGGAAGAATCATCTTCCACCAGGTCATACCCGAATTCGTTTTACCCATTATTCTAACTCCCCAGTAATTAAGGAAGAAGAAAAAGACCATCAACAGAGCGGCGAAGAATATTCCCAGAGGCTCAAGAACTGTCCCATTATACAAATTATTTACATATGGTGCTGCATATTCTATAACCGCTTCAGCTTCTATAGCAGGAACTGAAACAGCGGACAGAAAGTAAGCCCAAGCAAGAAAATACCCCGCCATGTTACCGTGAGAATACTGCCCATACCTCACAATTGACCCAGATCGCGGTATCATAGAGCCGAGTTCAGCGTAGTTCAACGCAATTATGAGGACGATTATACCTCCTATGATCCACGAAATTATAGCAGCTGGTCCAGCAATAGATGATGCGGCATAAGCTGCAAACAACCAACCGGAACCTATTATACCACCAAGGCTCAGAAACAAAAGATCCCAGGTGGAAAGGCTTCTCCTAAGTTTCTTATCTGATCTCTCAGCAACGACTTCAGTGTCAGTCATTAGCAAAGTATATGCACTTTGATGTATTTAAATGTTTCACTACCTCGAGGGATATTCAGAGAATAAATAAGGATGCACATTTTTAATAATATGTACACTTTTATATATTACAAAAGTTACATCATATTTCACATGTCTATGAAACCGCTTTCCAGTTATCAAATAAAATGAGATAATACATCAAGATTCGCTATTTAGGATCTTTTTAGATAATTCATCAGCAATGGTATATGGATCTGTGCCATTTTCGGTCTCAGCGATTTTATCCTTCGATCTTGAGATAACTTTCTTAATCCTGATATTGAAATCATTCCGCAGTATCTCCGTAACTTCCCTCACTAACCTTTCATTTTTGTCAAGTGCAGATTCTGAGAAACTGAAGTGCAAATCAATCATTTTGATAAGTTCCTCATAACCCTTTACCTTAATCGAATCAAGTCCTACCACAGGTACTTTCCAGGTACCCTGTGGAAGTAATGACAGGGAATCCTCTATGTCCTTTATCGCAATCAAGGAGTCCTCGCGATCCACCTTGTTTACCACAAAAATGCTTGCAATTTCCATGATTCCAGCTTTAATTGCCTGTATCTCATCGCCAAGTCCTGGCGCAAGCACGACTAAAATAGTATGGGCCACGTCGAGTATATCAAGATCAGCCTGTCCCGCTCCCACAGTTTCAATAATAATTATATCAAAACCCGCTGCATCCAGTATTCTGACGGAATCCCATATGCTTGTTGAAAGCCCCCCTGTCGACCCTCTGGTCGAAAGACTTCTCATAAATATATCGTTCTTGAATAATGTGTCCTGCATCCTTATCCTGTTACCAAGGAATGTTCCATTTGTAAAAGGGCTGGATGCATCGACGGCCAAAACTGCGACCTTCCTGCCATCATTCTTCAGTGCTGTGCAAAGATTTCCAATGATCGTGCTTTTTCCAACGCCTGGTGGACCGGTTATTCCTATTATCTTTGCCCTGCCTGTTTGATTATAGATCCTCTTTATAATTTCACGGCCTGCATGGTCTTCGCCGTCATTTTCAACAAGCGTAATTGCCCGAGATATTGCGCGGGAATCCTTCTCTAGTATCCCTCTGGCAATGTCATCTATCTTCAACTATTCACTTATCCCTATCTTTTTCTTCCGCGCTTCAGTCGCCCTTTCCGTGATGTGATCAATTATTGTTTTTAAAGGCGTGCCCGGGCCGTAATTTCCGGTCACTCCGATCTTTTCAAGTTTTGCACGGTCAGCGGTCGGGATTGTTCCGCCACCCACAACCGATATATCGTCTATGCCCCTCTTCTTCATCAGGTCCATTACCTTCTTAAATACTGTAAGATGAGCACCATTCAGCAGGCTTAGGGCAATGACATCAACATCCTCATTGACCGCTGTATCAATTACCTCCTCAGGGGTTGGAAGCAGACCTGCATAGAGAACATCCATTCCGGCATCCCTGAATGCTTTTGCCAGTACAAACATACCACGATCATGCCCGTCTATACCCGGTTTGGCAAGGAGCACTTTTATCGGTTTATTCTTAAACAATAACTGGTTCTTTCCATCCGCCAAATACCTTCCTCCCGACATTTGATATTTCCTCGATAGTAGCATATTCCTCCACGCATCTGATTATGTATGGCATCAGATTTTCTGATTCATTCCTCATTGCATCCTCAAGTTCAGAAAGACTCCTGTCAACTGCTTCAGCGTTTCTTGTCTCCATGACTTTCCGGTATCTGTCTTTTTGAGCGGTTTCAGCTTTTCTGCTTATCTTCAGTATTTTTATGGGCTGCCCCTCATCCTCGACGTATTTATTGACTCCGACCATTATTTCCTTACCCTGTTCTATCCTGATCTGTCTGCGGTAAGATGTGCTCGCTATTTCCTTCTGGATATAACCGGATTTAATTGCATTAAGTATTCCGCCCATTCTATTTATTTCGTCGAAATATTTATATGCGATCCTCTCCATCTCATCGGTCAGATATTCCACGTAATAAGAACCTCCAAGCGGATCCACAGTATCCGCAATCCCGGATTCTTCAGCAATTATCTGTTGTGTTCTCAATGCAAGTTTCACTGCCCCTTCAGAGGGGAGAGCCCAGGCCTCGTCATATGAGTTGGTGTGAAGGCTCTGCGTTCCACCTAGAACTGCAGCCATAGCCTCAATTGTTGTCCTCACTGCATTGTTTAGCGGTTGCTGCCAGGTAAGCGAATATCCTGAGGTCTGTGAATGGAACCTCATCAACAGGCTCCGATCTTTTTTTGCGCCATACTTCTCTTTGAGTACAGTTGCCCATATCCTCCTTGCGGCTCTCATCTTGGCTATCTCTTCAAAAAAGTTAATTGAGGAGTTAAAGAAAAAAGACAGTCTTGGGGCGAAGTCGTCAACATCCAGGCCTTCATTAATACCCATCTCAATATAATGAAAACCATCGGCTAGTGTGAAAGCAAGCTCCTGTGCAGCGCTGGAACCAGCTTCCCTTATATGATAACCGGATATGCTTATGTAATTCCACTTAGGAGCGTATTCTGTGCAGTATTTCATCATATCCCGTATCATTCTCAAATGAGCTTCCGGAGGGAAAATCCACTCTTTCTGTGCTATATATTCCTTAAGTATGTCTGCCTGCACTGTTCCAGAGATCTTCTCTACCGGAACACCCTGTTTCTTGGCAACTGCAATATACATGGCAAGTAGAACTATAGCTGGTGCGTTTATTGTCATAGATGTGCTGACCTTCGATAGATCAATACCGCTGAAAATTACCTCCATATCCTTGAGGGTCGAGACATTCACACCGCACTTTCCAATCTCCCCTTTTGCTCTTTCGTTTACGCAATCATAACCGTAGAGAGTTGGCATGTCAAATGCTATGCTAAGTCCGGACTCGCCATGCTGTATGAGATATTTTAGTCTCCGGTTGGTATCTTCCGGTGTGCCGAATCCGGAAAACATTCTCATTGTCCATTTCCTCCCTCTGTACATATCTGGATAAATACCTCTGGTGAAAGGGTATTCACCAGGAAAACCGAGCCTGTTCTTTAGATCAGGGACGTCCTCATCAGTGTAAACGTCCTTAATTTTTATGTATGATGAATTTACGAATGCATCCTCGTTAACCGCAGAGGGATTCCATTGGTCAGCAACCTCTCTTCTCCATTTTTTATATTCTGGGTTATCGTGATTCGATCTGGATTCTATTTTTTTCAGTTTATCTTCCCAGTACGATTCATTTTCCTTCATGACAACCCATAGTAAGTATAAAAATTAATACCTTTTGACTTTGTATTTATCTTTCAGCAGGAGAGACATTCTGATCCCCAGAATATTTCATCTTGTTTTTCAGGAATTCCTCACCAAACAATTTACAGGTAAGATAACCAATCAGTGCTGTTACCCCACGGATGATGTACCAGAAACTTATGACCTGCGGTGTAAAAATTTCAGTTGCCTTGAAATGACTCCAGACATGTTCATGTTTAAGTGTAAGCTGCTTCCTTCCGAAACCATTCCAGAAAGCCTGCTCAATAAAGTCAACAACTGTGCTTCTCGCTCTGTGATATATAAGGCAATCCTCACAGAAATCTATCCTGGATCCTTTCATAACCGCCCGAATGTTGAGATCGATGTCTTCTGCTGTAACAAAGACTGGATCGAACCCGCCTATTTCAAGAAACAGATTTCTGTCAAATCCAAGATTCACTGAAGGATAGGTAACATCGAAATCATCAAAAAAAAGTTCAACTCTTCCGAGTTTCTCAAACGGCTGATATCCCATCTGGATGGTTCTACCTGCCACAACCTTCGCACCATTTTCAAACATTTTCCTCATTTTCGATATCCAGAATGCGTTTGCGATTGCGTCTCCATCGGTAAATAATATGTGATCATACCGAGCTTCCCTGACCCCAATATTGCGTCCCTCCCCTCTGCTGCACTTCTTCTGGACAAGTCTTATAAAAGGAAATCTGGATGAGTATGAAAGAATAATATCAGCTGTATTGTCTGTACTCAAAGAATCGACAATTATAATCTCGAACGGCTGCTCCTGACCCACTAGACTATCCAGTAAGTCTGCCATGTAATCGCCCATGTTTAGAGTTGTCACTACAACAGAAATACCTTCAGGATCAGTCATTTATTTTATACCCAGTCCATTCTTTTCAGTTCCCTTTCCTTCTTGGTGGCTTTTTTATAATCCCTGTAATGATCCTTGCAGAGATGCACCTTACCCTTTGCCTCAATAGACGGAAACGCTTTGTGGGCCAGATCTCCGGGTACAGTTTGAAAGCTTTCCTTGCCACAATTCGGAACGGCACAAATTTTCTCTACCATTTGTCCTATGAATCAAAATAGATAGATGTATTTTCCGATCAAACATCGCATAAGTTACCAAATTATCTGAAAAAGAAGCAGCAAGAAGAGGTGACTTTACTGGCATTTGAATGCATATAGGCAGCATTCTTCGAATGTGAAACCACAGTTAAATGAACTGTAAATGCCCGGAGTAAGCCTCTTTCTGTTCACCGTAAACACGGCTGGCAACATTCGACTTTTGATCGCAAAGATCTGCGTCTTACCCGGTCCTCGCGGTAATTTCACCGGACCTGTTTAGACTTTCTCCGCCCAGGAAGGTTTTCCATCGGCACTTCCGGAAACGTCATCTTTTCAAATCATCCTTTATCGGAAACCGTTTTTTTCTTTTACCTTTACCAGCCCTCTCAGGCTGCTTGCTTGCGCATGCTGGACTTTACCGTGGAGAGAGGACTTTCCTCACTCTTTCGAGCGTAAGTTGCCCTCGGGCTTTTACATTCGCTTCATAAACGCCTGAGGTCTAATAACTCTTCCTGAAAACATTAGTGAAGGTAAAAATCCAACATGAGTAAGGTTTAACCTACCACTATATTCATTTTCTCAGCCCACTTTCTTGAAATCAGCATATTTGCAAAATCTCTCTTCAGGTGAACTATGTCATTATTTCTAAGATAAAAATCACCCTCAGGCTGTGCAATTGTTGGCAGATCAGATACAATTCTAACCAGAACATAATCGTCTTCCCGGTTTTCTGCAGGCGGCTGGTTTATGTCAATAACCGGAACCTGAATCTTTTCCTCACTCAAAGGAGGAGTTTCCTGAC
>JAKBLT010000087.1:0-3741 GCA_021831925.1 Thermoplasmata archaeon | reverse complement strand
CTGGAGATTTAAACGTCTCCATACAGGCTCCAGGGTTTATTGGATTGAACAGATCATATCTCGTCGATCCCGGTTCCTCTTATTATTACCAGTTCAGCCTCACGGCTGAGAACAGGTCGTTTATTCTTTCCGGGAGGATAACTGATGCGATATATAATGTTCAGATTGCTGGTGCATCCATTTCAAGCAACAATAGTACAATGGGCTATACCAACTCCTCAGGTGACTATATCCTTTACCTCTCACCCGGAACATATAACCTGACATATTCGGCGAACAACTATAACTCTTCTACGCTGACAATAACAATGTCACAGAACCAGACAAAAGATCTCTCTCTATTTCCACGTACGGTTAATGTTTCGGCGGCATTCAAGGTAGGCATCGACTTCTATTTTCCAATAGCATATCTTTCCCTTTATCTATCATGGAAATCTCCATCGAGCACCGGTGTCGCGAATTATCTCATCTATTATTCTGTAAATGCAAATATGTCTGGGGCAGGTCATGTGATGGTTTCAGGCACATCCACATATACAGTCATATTTCCTGTAACACCTTCAGCTCATTACTATGTACAGGTAATTTCCATGCTTGTTTCAGGTCAGAATGTACCTGGTAACATAAGGGAAGTGTCTGCACTGGCGCTGCCGGATCTTCTGATTAACTTTGCGATTTATGCAATGATCATAGGGTACATAATACTGGCCGCGGTAATGCTCAGGAAGGCATTTGGGAAGAAGAAACGCTACAATTATGAATAATCTTTTCTGATGTTCCGGACCGCTTCCGTCATGTTTGCAAGTTTGGTGTAACCTACTTCCCTGCTCCTTGTTCTTAAACCGCAGTCTGGATTCACCCGGATCTTTGCGGGATCTCCGATAGACTTAATCGCGTACTTTATCCTGTCTTCTATGAGTTTAACGGGTTCTATGAAATCTATGTGCACATCGGTAACCCCGATGCCTATGAATTTGCTTCCGTCTATTGACCACAGATCCGGCAGCTCCGCAAAAGCCTTTCTCTCAGATCTGCCCATACCAGGAACATTCGTATCCCTGTTTGCGAACTCCAGGTTGTACCCATGAAGCTTCAGGTCAGAACCTCTTTCAAAGAGAATCCTGTAATCTGTGCTGTAGCAAACATGGATGGAAAATTCGCATCCTGATATTCCTTCGACCGCCCTGTTGACAGAATCCACAACGATGTCCATTTCAGAAGGATGTGTTGTGGCGGCAGGTTCATCAATCTGGACTTCGAAAACATCATTGGTCCCGCCATTCCAGATCTCCTTCAGGTGACGGATTTCCTGGTTGAGTATGTCTGCAAACGTCATTGCAAGCTCCATCTTATCCCTGTAATGTTCGTTGAACGACCAGTCGGCCATTGTGTACGGGCCAGTAATGGGTAGTTTTATCTTCTTTTTAGTGTGCGTCATTATGAATTTCAATTCGTCCTCGTGAAAACTGTTCTTCCTCCTGATCGGAGATACAATGCTCCCCTTCCTGTAGTACCGATTGTCGAATGACCTGACAGGCCCGAAGAATTTTATTCCATCAAGAGAAGCTGCGACATGTTCATACATCTCCCATCTGTACATTTCACCAGCAACCCCTATATTGTCAAGTCCAGCTTTCTCAAAGAGCGATAATGTCTCCAGAGTGGCTTTCTCCTCAAGTGATTTCAATTTCTCTGGATCAGATTTTCGGAAAACTGAACTCAAATACTGCGGTTTTCTGAAACTTCCAATCTCCTGTGTTATAAGGATCTTATCCATAATTACTCACCCACCTCTCCTAATATTTTGACTTTTTTATCCGCTATGACCCTGGGCAGGAAATCAAGGTATTCCGTATGTGTCACAAGGAGGCTGTCGAGAGAATTTTCTTCCCTTATCCTTTCTGCCTTCTCCCTAATTCTATGCGGATCTTCAAGGTACGTATTCTGCGAATCCACAATTGCGACCCCTGGCAACCTGCTGTTGGTAACAAGGATGTTAACAAAAGAAAGTGGCGAATTAGAAACCAGCGCGTAGGGTTTACCGAAATTTGAATTTTTGAATGTTTCACTGTTTACATCGTATCTCACAAAATAAACCTCAGCGCCTTGGAAAATATCACCGTATCCAGAAAAAAGAGTTCTATCTGGATAAGGATCAAAAAGGACAAGTCGTCTCATTCTATTTTTTTTCATGATCTCTTTATAGACTGTTATAAGGGATTCCAGTATTTTTTCACGTTTCAGTTCCTTTCTTACTATTGACATGTTAAGAAAAGATTCAGGCCCTGGTAAAAAATGAAGGTATGAATCAGAATTATCGTTACTGTAGATTTCACCAGGAAGAAATTTATCAGGATCGGAATCCTGTTCCCTGATGTCGTGATAGACGGGGTAATCGTCTATTTCAGGCTGCTTGTAGAAAGTGTTCGTCTCCCTGTACCTCCCAAGCTTTTCGAGCTGCTTGCTGCTTATTGTGTACGATACCATCCTTAGGATATCATGCCAGTTAACAAGCGGATCTGTGTAATGATCCAACCCGGACTGCTTGAATACAGAAAGCAAATTTTGTTTTTCTTTATTGATGATACCTGAAAGCTCAGATGTCGTGGTAGCACCTCTTTCCCATTTGCTTATTGCAATTCTGAGCTGCTCATCTCTTGGATATATTCCATACAGCATTGTTTCTATCTTACTCATTCAAATTTCACCCTTACACATATTTCAGTTCGTTTTTTCTGGTTCCTTGAAATTTTCCCCTTAAGATTTCAAACGCAGACTGCTTGAGATAGCCAGCGTGATGCAGCTAATTCAATCAGGCGGTTGAATCATACATGGTTCTACTTCAACCCCACATCAGAGAATGGTTAAAATGGGTTTTTTATTAAAAAATTATTCATAGTAATTTTATCGTTCATATCTCAAATTCAACTCCCTGAGAAAGTGGCAGTGTCCTGCCGTAGTTTATCGTGACTGTCTGTCGCCTCATATAGGACTTCCAGGCATCGCTCCCGCTCTCCCTTCCTCCGCCGGTCTCCTTTTCACCGCCAAATGCACCGCCTATTTCAGCACCGGCTGTTCCTGTGTTGACGTTAACTATTCCGCAATCAGATCCACGATGAGACAGGAAATATTCACTTTCCCTCAAATCGGTTGTAAATATTGATGAGGACAGACCCTGCGGCACTGAATTATGTATCTCAACTGCTTCCTCTATACCTGTGGATCTGAAAACGTACAGAATCGGTGCAAAAGTTTCTTTTTTGCATATTTCCATATCCGGTCTCGCCTCAATCAGTGCGGGCCTGACATAGAAACCATCCTTCATTTCATCGTAGACAGACCCGCCTGCCAGTAATTTTCCACCCTGTTTCTTTGCTTCTGAAATGGCTGTGAGAAAATTTGATACTGCAGATTTGTCAATCAGCGGGCCAACAAGAACGTCTTTTTTTACTGGATTTCCAATTGATACAGAATCGAAGACAGACTTTAATTTAGAAACAAATTTGCTGTAAATCCTGTTGTCAACTATTACCCTTCTTGTTGAGGTACATCTTTGACCAGCAGTAGCAAGAGCACCGAATGCGACTCCCTTCACAGCGAGGTCAATGTCCGCTTTTGCGGTTACAACAGCAGCGTTATTTCCTCCCAGTTCCAGAATCATCTTGCCAAACCTGTTTGCAACCTTGTTGGAAACAATCTTTCCTGACCTTACGGATCCTGTGAAAGAGATCAACTTTATCC
>JAKBLT010000017.1:0-20613 GCA_021831925.1 Thermoplasmata archaeon | reverse complement strand
CTCCAAAACCAAATCCTGCTATCAGCCCATGAACAAACGCAAGTCTCAGTGGGATCGGTTTCATATCACTTCCATTAAATACAGGATTTGCGACATGTTCCAGTTCCTCCTCCTCCTTTTCCGGGTTCCCCTTGTGCAAACCGACGAGCTTACCGAGGGAATGTTCCAGATAATGCCAGTGAAGATATTTTCCTCTTGATGCTATGTAAAGACCGGCAGCCGCCATGGCAATACCAACAATGATATATGTAATACCGAAGGCCAGTGCAGTCATGAAAAGTCCTGCAAGTGCAAAGAACGCCACTTCTGAAAGAACTGCTCTTTGAAGTGTAAAGCCGCTGGAAAATATTAATCCAGCTTTCATACCTTTCCTCGTGCTATAACTTCCGACTGAATATGAAAACGTGATGGGCCATGTGTGCTCATCAGGTGTTATGCCATGAACTATGCCTAAAAGATAAGAGATAATTAGCGCAGATATCAGATCCACATTCTGTGGATTCCAGAGATTAACTGTTACCACTGTATCACCCGTACTTTATGGGATATCCATGAGGACACTTTTCAGGTTTCCCTAACAGTTTGGATATCTTTTCAGCTGCATCGGCTCGGACAAGATAGTCAAAACTGCTTACCTCACTGCATGCCTCCTGAATGTCAACACCGCTTTCAACAAATAGTGCCTCCAGTATCCTGTGAGACCTTACAAGTGAGTCACATTTCTTTTTTCCAATATCGGTAAGTCTAATCATGCCCTTTTCCCTGATAATGAGGCCCTTGCGTTCAAGTCTTCTGAGTATCTCTATAACGGTAGGCGGCTTAAGATGAACCTTTTTGGCTATTTCTGACAACCTCGCAGGAAATTGTGACGAAGTGTGTGTATTAACTGCGAACATCATATCACGTTCACGTTTAGTAAGTTCAATCATATTAACACTATTAGTATTACACTAATTTATTTAAACATTACTAATTAGCCATGCCGTCAGGTGAAATACTTGGTGAAATTAAGTGTCGTTTTTTGAGCCTTAAAAATAGAATCTCATTTGAGACGGAATCGATTCTTCAACAAGAACTCATCCCCTCCATCAATCATCTGGACTGAAGGTTTATATATCCACGAACATGCATAATCCACGATGAAAACCAAATTCAGGATTCTAGGGATTGATGATTCTCCCTTCTCCAGAGATGAGGAGTTTTCTCTGCTTATAGGTGTTGTTATGAGAGCTGATTTTTACATTGATGGTTTCATTAGCGCGAGAATACACATTGATGGATCGGATGCGGAGGATAAAATTGTGGATATGATGTCATCCAGGCTTGCATCGGGGTGCGCAGTCATAATGACAAGCGGCATTACATTTGGCGGTTTCAACATGATTGATTCACAGAGGCTTTCAGACAAAACTGGCAAGCCATTTTTAAGCTTTACAGACAGGGATCCGGACATCGAAGGGATGCGTGCTGCAATCTTAAAATACTTTCCAGGCTCGGAGAGGTTAAGAATTCTTGAATCATCAAAGACCGAAGCGTTGAAGTTGAAAAATGGTGCGACATGTTACGTAAACAGGTCTAAAATCAACATTCAGGATGCCAGATCGATAATAAATAAAACTATTAGGGAGGGGCATACCCCAGAGCCTCTGAGACTAGCCCATCTGATTGGTAGGCTAATAAAATATGGTTATTCAGGAAAATTTATTCCTGATACATAAGCGGCTCAAGTTCAGGAACCGCTTTCTGTGTTATTTTTGGGAGATTTTTCATAACCTCGTCGAATTTTTCTTCTTCGACCGGTATGTATTTCATCCTGCCCTTGGACATGAAGTATGAACCAGGGCACAAGGTCCCCTCTTTTACTATTATGGCATCCGGTGAGAGCGAAAGTATTCCTGCCATAGCTCTTTCCTTACCGCCGTGCATAGCGCCAAAGCCAGGGTTCTCATATTCTTTGATCTCTTTCGTCGAATCGTCGATCAACATTATCGAACTTCCAAATTCCAGTGGAGTTATGTAGTTTTCCTCATCAACAACTGCTACTACCTTCATACTTGGATAAAGAGCATTTAAAGATATAAATATGATCGGATTATCGCAGCGACAAGTTGATTCAATAATAGCCCTTGAATGAAACTCCAAATTCTGGTAAATCTATGCCGTTTCCATTTTCTACGTGCCCTATTTCCTTAACAGGAACTTTTCCTTTAAGTGTTGAAAGCAGATCTCTCTTGCTGTCCTCATCTGTTACAACTACAAATCCCGTTCCCATGTTGAACGTTTCATACATAAATGGATAATCGAAGTTACCAAGTTCCATTATCTTCTTGAACACATTCTGCGGTTCTACAGGGTTGTCGATGACATATCTCATGTCTTTCACCCTAGATATGTTCCTGACACCGCCTCCGGTAATATTAACCAGGCCTTTGAGGTTTACAATATTGAGAAGATCAAGTATTTCCCTGACATAGATTCTGGTTGGCTCTAACAGAACTTCTGAAACCTTTTTGCTGTCGCCTGGAAACTTATTATCAATGCCTATCTCATTTTTTGCCAGAACAGATCTAACGGTAGTGAAACCATTGGAGTGAATACCGCTGCTACCAAGTGAAAAAAGGAGATCTCCATCCTCTATCCGTTCTCCGTTTACAATTTGCCCCTTCTGCACTATTCCGATTGAGGTGCCGGAAAGATCAATATGGGAAACCAGGTCAGGAACAATTGCAGTTTCCCCGCCAACCATGGTGAGGTTTGCCATCTGGGCGCCAACGTTAAGTCCAGTTCCAATTTGCCTTGCTACTTCGGTATCAACAGTCTTGAGCTGAATGTAATCGACCATTGCCAAAGGTTCTGAGCCGCTTGTAATAGCGTCGTTCACACACATCGCAATGCAATCTATTCCGATGGTGTCATACTTATTCGCCTCTTCAGCAATCATTGTTTTTGTACCAACATTATCAGTGTTGAAAGAAATTGCAAAAGTACCTAAGTCAACCAGCGAGGTAAAACCGCCAAAACTACCAATTGTTTTGAAGTCCCCCCTCTTATACTTAAACTGCCTAATAAGAGTGCTAACGAATTCTCCCTGGGCTTTTCTGTCGACAAACGAGCCGCCGGTTTTCATGACACGTCATCTTATGACGTTAAATAAAATTTTATGAGTTTTCCGGCAAACAGAACTTTTTTGGAAAAGAATATTTAGTGAAAAAAAGATCATTGAATTACTAAAATTAAGTTTTTGAAAGAAGCATTTATTTACCTCGGATTCAACATAACACATAATTTATATACTGATCAAATAATTTCGAAAAAGGTGATACATTGGTCAAAGTAGAGACACTTGATTACAAACCAAAGCCTATTGATGAGAACTTTCAGGAAGATAAAGAAAAATATCCAGTTACAGGAAAACATCATGACCATGAAGTGAGGGCAGAAGGCGTAGCGAGAATGGACGCTGAAGGCAAACCGAATCCCACGAAACTTGGAATACACGGAACAAAGGTTGCAGTTGATTGGGAGGCATGTATTGCTGACGGAGCTTGCATGGATGTCTGCCCGGTGAGTCTTTTCGAGTGGGAACTTAACCAGGGACAGAGCGGAACTGGTAATGACAAGAAGATTGACAAGGACAAGGATCTTTACGCGAAATACAGAACTGACAAGTGCGACCCAGTAAGGGAAAGCGAATGTATCTTCTGTATGGCCTGTGAGAGCGTGTGCCCCACCCGCGCAATTAAGATCACACCTTAAGTTATTTTATGGCTCCTTCTCTGATTGGCCCTGAAAATTCATATTGGTCAAATTTCTTGCAATTTCCAGCATTTCCATATTTAAAACAATAGATGAGTTTTATCCTTGCAAATTTTTCTTTAGACATATTGATTTCTTGGAAACTAAAATGTTCATGCTTTATCTAACGGAAGATCAACTCATTAAACTCTTCAGCTGGAGGTAATTTATTCCTAATTTCATAGATCAGATCATTAATATGAGATTGTGACAATTTTTATACCTAAAAATATTAAAGATTAGATTTCAGTGACAGAGGAATCCAATAGTATACAAGGAAGCAAATTAATTTACATGATGGATCAAAAGATAGTTAAACCCTTTATTGGAAGCGTCCCAATCAACTATGAAAAATACGGGACAAAGATAGTCAGGGATGAAAATGATACTGAGGTCCTTAGGATTGATTACGATCCTTCACCAGGGAATTCTCAGCAAGGTGGCGGAGGTCTAATGAACCGGATCGCACAGATGGTGGAAGGGCTGTTCAATTTTAAGATAGGGGACCTCTCTGGAAATTATGTCTATTCAATCAAATCATTAAACTTTATGCACAAAAAGCATGACTTCTCAATCATGAATGGGGACGAGAGTGAAGAAAAATTCAAAGCATTTCACTATTTGATGAATCTTGCAAAGGAAAAGGTTGAAGTCACGGACACTAATTCTAACATCCTGTTAAGATCTGAATACCGTGGTTTCAGAAAAACCATAGAGGTTCAAGACAATAACAATAACCAAGTTGCCTTGCTTCATGCGCCCATAATTTCTATGCGAGACCGTTGGAAGATTGAATTTAATGGTGATTGTGATCGTTATCTGGTTCTAATAATGGCTGCAATTATGAGTGAATTTGGTGAAAGATAAACATGAATTCCGCATTTGAACAATAGGAATATTATTTTCCAGGGGAATCAAAACATTTTAATTTATCGGTGGACTTTTACCTAAATCGCCTATGTTAGATGTCACTATTACAGTATTTGCAATCGCAATCGTAACGCTTTCGATCGCCGCAATCCAGGATATGAGATCAAGAGAGATTGACAAATTTATATTCATACCGCTTGTGCTAGTAGGGTTTCTTGGGGGGGTGTTTAATGGGGTACCCCTGTCTCTCCTAATTCTTCCAGCAGTGTTATTTATATCTCTATTTGTCAAGTTTGTCCCATGGATATACGCTGTCATAGGGGTTGCTGGTTTCGCTCTTTCCTTTCATTTTTCCCCGCCTGGGTATTTTTTAGAAATATCAGTTGTCTTTTTAATTTATATGATGGGGATTGGCGAAAAACTGTTTGGATATGGAGATGTTAAAGCACTTCTTGCTCTCTCAGTTTCATTCTATACCCCAATTATCTATTCCATCCGCACACCAACTTATATCGAGTCGATTTTCCCCTTTGACTTCTCTCTCCTGTTTACCCTCTCACTTGTTTCACTTTTATCAGTAATATACATACTGCTCCTTTCTTTCCTCTCTGGTGATAAAATATCCCTCTATTCGCTTTTCTCTTTCAACTATGACGAGGAAAAACTTAAGAAGAATCCGAATAAGTATCGAGTGCGTGAAATAGGAGGGAAGAAGGTAATGGTTTACGGGATTCCGTTCATAGTACCAATTCTTATATCATTCATCCTAGTTTCCTTTCTAGGCAGCTGGTACGTCCTTTAGGTGAATTAAATGACAAGCATTCTTCTTAAGAATTTAAAGCAGATAGTTTCTCCCAGGGATCATTCCAGCCAGAATTCAGGATCTGAGCAGTCAAAATTATCTGTGATCACAGATTCATCCATTCTTATAGAAAATAATAAAATAAAGGAAATAGGCGACATCCACCGAAGTGTTGATAGAAGTATTGACTGCGGAGACCTAATAGCACTCCCGGGGTTTATTGACTCACACACCCATATAGTCTATTCAGGTTCCAGGTACGAGGAGTTCTATCAGAAAATAGAAGGTATGAGTTATCTGGAGATTCTTCGTAGTGGCAATGGCATTGGCCGAACTGTCAGGGAAACTGAAGCAGCATCCTATGAAAAAATTTTGCTGGAAACCTCTGCTCGTGTAAAAGACGCCTCCTCTCATGGAACAACCACGATCGAGATGAAGACTGGATACTCCTCGACAGTGGAAGGCGAAAGTAAAATGCTTTCTGTTATGGAATCAATAAGTAATACAAACACTGTTCGGGTGATGAAAACCCTTCTACCTCTTCATTCAGTAAGCATGGGAAAAACAACAGGCGAACATGTGGACTTTGTTATTGAGAAAGAGATACCGAAGCTTCTCAACAGGGCAGACTTTGTCGACTCATTTTGCGATGCTGGCGCATTCTCACCCGAAGATACAGCGAGGCTTTTTTCAGCTGTGGCCCCAAAGCCTCTGCGTCTTCACGCAGACGAGATCCAAAACATTGGCTGTCTAAGCCTTTCCGATCGATTCAGGATATCATCAGCTGATCATCTTTTAAAAATAGACTCTGAAGGTTACAACAAGCTTTCTAGAAACAAAGTGACCGCTAACCTTCTACCGATAACTGCATTCGCCCTGAATGAAAAATACCCATCAGGAAGAAAGTTCGTCGATTCCGGCATTCCTGTTTCGATCTCGAGCGACTCATCTCCCCTGACGAGAAACCAGAACATGCAGTTTGCCATTTATCTAGCAGTAAGATTCTGTGGTCTTAAAATAGAGGAGGCGATAAATGCTGCTACCATCAACGCCGCTTATTCATTGAATATTGCCAATAAGACCGGAAGTATTGAGGCAGGAAAAGATGCCGATTTAATTTTAATGAAACTTTCAGATTACAGAGAAATCCCTTATGAATATGCGTCAAACCCAGTTTTAATGACAATAAAGGGTGGAAAAATTATCCAGTGATCCATATTTGAATGCAAATCTTTTTTATCAAAGGTTATTATTTGAATACAGATTCGAGATTTAAAATGATTATTGATACAGACAGGATCCTATCTGATCTGAGAAAGATGGGCGCGAAAAAGATAATGCTTATGGTTCCGGATGGTCTCAAGCCATCTGTATTCTCTCTTTTTCAGGCACTTTCAAAGGAATTCGCCATAATTATCTCAAGCGACCCATTCTTCGGTGCATGTGATGTCGGTGAAATGGCCCTGTATAATGACGTTGATGTCATAGTGCAGCTTGGCCATTCCGAGATTCCAAACATAAAATATCCCAAACCTGTCCTGTTCATAGAGTACAGGGAGGAGCGGGATCAGGATTTATCCAAAGTACAGTTCACGGAAATATTGGAAAAGGGTTACTCCAGAATAGGCCTTCTATTTTCCATACAATACATGAAGGCAGCTGCGCAGATTAGAAAAATGCTGGAGGAAAGAGGATTTCAGGTAATAGTAGGCCAAAACGACGGGAGGCTGAAATACCCGGGGCAGGTCCTCGGATGCAATTATAGCACCGGGCATTCAGTGAGTGAGTATGTTGACTGTTTCCTGCTTGTAAGCACCGGTATTTTTCATGCACTGGGGGCCCAGTTATCTCTGGAGAAGGAAGTTTTTCTGCTTGACCTGAATGATCTGACGATGAGGAGTTTGAAAGCGGAAACTGACCGGGCTATAAGGATCAGATATGCTGCCATTGCCAGGGCAATGGATGCGAAGAAAGTTTGCGTTGTCATTGATACAAAGATTGGGCAGAGGAGGCGAAGTCTTGCCGACACTATTCTGCGGCAGGCGAATTCTGCCGGTCTGGAAACTGTAATGATCCACAGCAACAACTGCAGCCCAACCGAGTTTGAAAACATGCGCTGCGATCTCGTCGTATTCACAGGATGTCCAAGGGTTCCAATCGATGACCAGGACAAGTATCCAATGCCTATCCTCACACCTCAGGAATTCCAGATTGCCTTCAAGTTTAAGAAAACCAATCGTTACATAATGGATGAGATTGTCTCAGTTGATTGAAGTATGCCCGAACACCAGAATCATGTCCTGAATCGTTATTTTCATATGCAAAGTCAGATTTTCAAATTCATGCTATTTTTCCAATGAGGTAAGTATTAGTTGCCTCAACAACTTCACAAGAATGGAATGAATACAGTTGTTTCATATCTTTAATAACAACAGGTCTATAGGCTTCATCCCTTCCAACAGAGGTTTCATTCCTCCCATGTTCCGTTATCATAATGTTCTTTATTTTTCCAATCTGCCTTTCCATGCTCTCTGCCGAGATCGAATGATGCAGCTCCGTTATCTGAGAGGTCCAGCGTTTAACAAGATTCGAGGGAGGCACTTTACGGTTAAAATCTGCAGTATATGGCCTGGGTGAAAACCTTGTTATATTTACGATCTCAGGTTTTGTATCCATCAGCAATTTCACTGTTTTTTCAAACGATTCCTCATCATCCTGATAATATCCTGTTATGATATCAGTTGAAAGCGTTGAATCCGGATATCTGTGCCTGTATTCCCTTACAATATTATTAAAATCTTCCGCTTGATATTCACGGTTCATGGCATCAAGGATTCGGTTATCCCCACTCTGAACCGGTAAATGCAAAAATTTGTAAACCTTGCTGCTCTGATATGCATTCATTAATGGATCTAAAATTTCAGAAGTATTCCTCGGCTCCATCATGCCCACCCTTATTCTGAAATCACCCTCAATCTTTGCGACCATTTCGACAAGGTGATCAAGCCTGTAAGAAAGATCTTTACCATAGGCAGCGGAATCAAGAGAAGATAGCCGTACTTCTTTTACACCCTTTCCCAGTTGGATTTTTATCTGTCCGATTATCTTTTCTAGTGGTCTGGATAGCAGTTTGCCGCGTGATATGTGAGAAATGCAGAAGTTGCAGCTCCCGGTGCAACCCTGATTGATCGGTATGCCGTTAAAGATAGATGGTTCCTTGATATCAATATCGTCAAGCTTCCCACTGTAAAAAGACTTAAATTCAGATTTTTCAAGTACCTCGATGTCTTTGTCCACAAGAGAACCAGCAGCTACGGATGGGAGGCATCCTATGACCCTCACCTTCCCGTTTTCTTTAAGATTTGAAATTCGTCTCAGCATGCGATCCTCTGTATGCTGAATGACAACACATGTTCCAATAACCCTTATATCAGCTGCCGCAGGGTCCTGAACAATCTCCCCACCATCAGAAAGCAGGCTGTTAACATACAGGCCGGCCTCAGATTTGTTGAGAGTGCACCCGTATGATTCAAGGTATATCTTCATCAAAACCTGATTAAATTTTAGTTATTCTACTTTGCATTCAAAACTTCATTAATGAAACCAAGAAGTGCACTGTTGTATTTTTTTCGATCTTCCCACATCGTTAGGTGCGAGCAGTTTTCGAATATCTCAAGTCTTGAACCTTTAATCTCTTTATGTATTACATCTGCGACATTTGGAGTAACTTCATCATACTGGCCTGCGGTTATGAGTGTGGGTATCTTGATTGTCTTTATCTTATCTGTTATATCCCAGTCTTTAATTGTGCCGGTTATGGTAAATTCATTTGGTCCATTCATTATGCTGTAGACATTTCTTTTTTCACCATACTCCAGTGTTTTCCTGACATCATCCGGAACACTATCCATTCTCAGCAGATGCCTGCGGTAGAATTCTAAAACAGCCTCCAGGTATTCTGGATTTTTATAATCATTCAATTTTTCATATTTCCTTATCGCTTCTTTGAACCTATCGGGAAGCAGGTCAATTAGACGGTTCATCTCTTTTACTGTCAGTGGCACACTAGAAAGACCTCCACTGATTATGAGTCCAATCAGATTATTCTGGTATTTTAAAGAGTATGCAAGTGCAAGCGCACCGCCATAACTTGATCCCATCAGGAACACTTTTCTATTTCCAAAGACTTTTTTTCTGAGTTCCTCTGCTTCCTCAACGCCATAATCAATCGTGAACTTGGATCGATCTGATGGTTCATCAGATCTTCCGCAACCAAACTGGTCGTAGAAGAAAACACTTATTCCACTTTCTGAAAGATCGGCAAGCGGAAGAAGATAATCATGCGACATTCCGGGGCCCCCATGCATCGTCATGAGGACACATTTTTCATTTAATGCTCGATAAATCTTGCAATAGATCTTTAAACCAAACACATCTGTGAAGAATTCCTCCGGCTTTATTCCCATGCAGGGCATTATTAAACTTCAGGTTTAAAATTTATGACTTCCCCAAATCTTTTATTAATAAGGGTAGTTTAATCACAGATCCAGAAAAATCTTTGTTGTTTCACAACAGAGCAGATTTTAGAACAGTAAGTTATTCAGGCCAGAATTCTGGATTACACATGTCAAGAATAGATAAAGTTAGGCTGTTTTTGCCCTGCTCTTTTTGTTCAGATTTTTATCTATTCTCCAAGAGCAAGTCTGGCGGCTTTGATCGGTACTATACATATTATTCTTGAATCTTCCATGGCCCTCATACCATGTATCTCATTAGGCGGGATATAGATATATGCGCCAGCTGGGGCATCCTGGTTTAAATGGCCTATCTGGACTGAAAGTTTACCTTCTATGACAAATATCTCATGTTCGTAGTCATGACTGTGTGTCGGGGTTGATTTGCCCTTATCAACAGTTATCAGCCTCATAGAAAAAGTTGGTGCTCCATCCTTATGTGTTATCAGCCACCTTATCCTTGCACCGCCATCCATCTCCAATTCCTCAACATCATTAGAATTTTTCACAAAACCAGCCTGTTCTGAACGGGATTGCATACAGAGTGATTATTTCATTCAATTTATAGCAATGGCTTTACATATCTGCATTGTCTAAAATTTAAATTTGGTCAAATTAATATGTTTATCAAGACTTTGTGGTCAGCTGAGTTCGATCAACTCATATCTAAGTGAAAAGAGTTCTTTGTAGATCGATTTCCCTGTTAATCTATATCATTCCAGTTGGTATCAGCTCTGCGGGATACCCTTTCTCATAAGATCATCAAATTGCTGTTCATTTAACTTTCCTGTTTTAAGTGCAAGTTCCTTTATGCTTTTTCCAGTTGCTATCGCCTCTTTTACTATCTTAGCAACGTTATCATAACCAAGAACCGGGTTTAAAAGAGCAGCTGATCCAAAACTGTGGGCGAGATGTTCTGAACACACTTCCGAATCCGCTTTAATGCCGTCAATCAGTTTTTCCCTGAACATTTTAAGTCCAGAAGTAAGTATGTCAAGTGACCTTGTCAGTTCGAAATCTATGCCAGGCATCATAACATTCAATTCAAGCTGTCCAGCCTGCGCAGAAAAATTTACCGCTTCCTGAGCTCCAAGAACTGAATGGCATATCATGTTCATCGCCTCGGCGATTGAGGGATTTACCTTACCCGGCATTATGGACGATCCCTGCTGGACAGCTGGTATTGTTATCTCATGTATCCCCGCTCCGGGGCCGGAATAGAGGAGACGGATATCATTGGAAATCTTATTGATGTCGATGGCCAAATTGGCAGCAGCATTCATTATCCTTGAAAAATCTGTCATGAACTGCATAATCCCCATAAGATTGCTCGATGGGCGAAAATTCATTCCAGTTATGTTCGCAATTTCCCTTACAACATTTTCCTGATACCCAGGAGCAGTATTTATGCCGGTTCCGACCGCCGTTCCACCTGCATTTAATTCCATAATTTTATCAGTGGCCCACTCCAGTTCCTCTATGTCGTTTTCGATCGCATATGCATAAGCACCAAATTCTAAACCCATTGTTACAGGTGCCGCGTCCTGCAGGTGGGTTCTGCCAGGCTTTACCACATGTTTCAGTTCATCCCGCTTTTTCATAAACGAAGTATGAAGTTCACGCATTTGCTTCAGCAACTTTATAGCTTTTTTTGCAGCTGTAACACGCATCATTGTTGGGTAAATATCGTTCGTGGACTGGCTCATGTTTACATGATCATTTGGGTGAATAACCGAATATTCTCCAGGTTTTTTGCCCATTATCAGTAATGCTGCATTCGCAATCACCTCATTTGCATTCATGTTAAACGAGGTGCCTGCACCCGCCTGGTAAACGTCAATCATGAAATGATCCTGATACTTCCCGGAAATAATTAGATCGCACGCCTTTACTATCGCATCCTTCATTTCAGCATTTATCCTTTTTCCGAGGAAATTTGCAATTGCAGCAGATCTCTTAATCTGAACCATCGAAATAATGTGATCTGAATCGGCCCTCATTCCAGAAATCTGAAAATTCTCCATTGCCCTTCTGGTGTTGATGCCATAAAGTTCGTTATCCTCAATACTTACCTCTCCGATAACATCTCTTTCTATTCTTGACATAATAGTAAATTGCAAATGCCTATAAATCGGTTCTGGGAATTATTTGGACGATAATTAATATTAATTCTTCGTTGAACGTTCTTATCATATATTATTAAACGAAGAGAATCTCCATTATATTGTTAACATAATGCATGGAAGGAATATTGTATTTAATCAGAAGTCAGAGCAATCAGAAGTGCCGTCTATTCCGATCATGATATAATTATATCATTTGACACAATACAGTAAGATATAGGAAGAAATAAAATAAGTTAACAGAGGGAATGATGAATAGATGCCAAATACAAAACAGATAATAATGCCAGGAGACCCGGTTGAGGTTGCCGATCGCAAACCCAGAAATGGAGTCTATAAATGCGGCGATCAGAAATACTGTTCAGAGTATTTCGGTATATTGCAGGAAAGTGAGCAGTTTGTCGATGTTGTTCCATTTTACGGGAAATACCAACCCAGACGGAATGACAGGGTCATAGGAAAGGTAATAGAAATTGGCCCTTCGATGTGGGTTGTGGATATTAGTTCAACATATACGACCCTACTGCACATGAATGATGTTCCATGGAGAGTATCCTCCGGGGAGCTGAAAAGATACATGAAAGTTGGTGACTATGTCTATGCGAAGATACTCTCCATTAATGAGATTAAAGAAAGCTGGATATCCATGAAGGATGTAGGTCTTAGAAAGCTGGAAGGTGGGACTGTCATAAGTCTCCCGGCTCCAAAAGTGCCACGTGTAATAGGCAAGGGTGGAAATATGGTAAACATGATCAAGGATGCGACATTAACCAAGATCATGGTTGGGCAGAATGGAATCATGTGGCTTGACGGCGTACCTGAGAATGTAATAATTGCGATCGAAGCAATAAGAATTGTAGAGAGAGAGGCGCACACCGTTGGCCTTACAGACAGGGTATCAAAGTTTCTTGAAGAAAGGAAAGGTGAAATAGTTGGGAACAGCAAGTGATAAAAAATTATTCAACGAAGATGGAACAAGACTGGATGGTAGATCGCCTGAAGAACTCAGGCCGATAAAGATTGAAACAAATGTACTGGAAAGAGCAGATGGAAGCGCTTTTATTGAATGGGGGGGCAACAAGATTCAGGTCGCAGTTTACGGTCCAAGGGAAGCCTACCCGCGGCACATGCAGGATATAAACCAGGCATTTGTAAAGGCAAGATACAATATGGCGGCTTTTTCAGTAGATGAGCGAAAGCGACCAGGTCCGGACAGGAGATCTATGGAGATTTCCAAAGTCATATCAGAGGCACTGCAGGTTGCAGTTATGGTAGAACTCTTTCCGAGAGCTGAAATTGACGTCTTCATCGAAGTTCTCCAGGCTGACGCAGGAACAAGAATAGCAGGGCTGACAGCTTCAGCGGTGGCTCTTGCAGCAGCTGGAGTTCCGATGCGTGATCTGGTGGTCGGATGCACAGCCGGAAAGGTTGATGGTAAGGTGGTCTTGGATCTTTCCAAAGAAGAGGATAATTTTGGGCAGGCAGATCTGCCAATCGCAGTGATGCCAAAATCAGGCAAGATTGTCCTGATGCAGATGGACGGTGATCTCTCAACAGAAGAATTCAACCAGGCCCTTTCAATGATAATGAAGGCAACTGAAAGAATCAACCAGATCCAGAGAGACGCGCTTAAAAAGAACTATGCTGCCGACACGAACTGGGGTGAGTAAATTGCCGAGAGACGAACTTGACGTAATGTCAGAAATAAAGAAGAATTACATGATGCAGAAACTTAAAGAGGGTAAGCGCGCCGATGGCCGCAAGCTGGATGAGTTTCGTAAACTGACCATAGTTACAAACTTTATTCCGCGCGCTTCCGGTTCAGCAATGGTAACACTTGGCAGGACCAAAATCGTTGCTGGCGTGAAGATAGAAGCTGGTGAACCTTTTCCCGACACGCCAAATCAGGGAGTTCTGACGACAAATGTTGAGTTATTGCCAATGGCATTTCCAACCTTTGAGGCAGGCCCGCCGAGTGAAGATTCTATTGAGATATCACGTGTGGTTGACAGGGGAATAAGAGAGTCCAAGATGATCGACATGCAGAAGTTAGTGGTCGAACCGGCCAAGAAAGTGTGGATAGTTTTCGTGGACATTGATGTAATTGACTATGATGGAAATCTTATTGATGCCTGCACAATTGGTGCTGTATCCGCGCTCTCAACTGCTATCATACCAGGAGAGACTATAGGACTGAAGGATTCACCTCTTCCAATTACCTGCAAACCCGTTTCAGTTACAATGGCAAAAATTGGTGATGATATCGTTGTTGACCCGGATCTTGAAGAGGAACAGATTGCATCAGCGCGGCTTACGGTGACGATGGCAGAGGACGGTCACCTTAAAGCGATGCAGAAGGGAGAACCAGGTTACTTCACGATCGAAGAGATCCAGAAAGCTATAAAAACATCAAGTGATGTCGGTAAACTTATCAGAGAAAATTATCTGAAGTGATTTTATGGCAAGAAGAACTGTTAAGGTAGGGGCTGCAGGGAGGTTTGGTCCACGCTATGGTGTTACAGTACGGAAAGAGTGGAATGAGATCTACAAGCAGAAGGTATCTTTTTACCAGTGCCCTTCGTGCAAACAGCACAAAGTCAAGAGATTAGCAAGCGGAATCTGGGAATGCAGGCACTGTTCTTACAGATTTGCTGGTGGTTCATACACTCCTGATCTTGGAAGACCGGTAGTTGAGCAGGTGAAGGAAAATGTATAAATGTATAAGATGCGGAAAACCGCTTGAAAAATCGATCGGTACAGCTGAAATAGAATGTGAATGCGGTTCCAGGGTATTCATCAAGCAGAGACCAGCCGTTGAAAAAGTAATAATCACAAAATGATTTTTCATGGATCTTCGAGAGGAACTTGAAAAAATAGGTTCCTCGAATATTTGTACACGGTGCATCGGAAGGATATTTGCGAAAGCCGGTCACGGTCTTACCAACCCAGAAAGGGGTGAAAAGGTAATTTTCACTGCTTCTGCCCTTGGAATCAATTTAAACCCTGTCGATGAAAAGAGCTGTTCACTATGCCACGGTCTATTCGCGCAACTGAATGAATTGGGGAAAGTAGTGAAGGGTGACCTTGAAAAATATGAATTTTCATCATTTCTCGTTGGATCAGAAGCAAGTGCCTCAATTCTTGAAATGGAGAAGGAGATCGCCTCACCTTTCAACTCATATGAGAGCATAAAGAAGGAATTCAACAGGGAATTCGGAAAAGTGCTCTTTACCCTTCTGGGAAAGGATGTGGATCTTTCCAATCCTGACATCATAATAACCGTTAGTCTGGATTATTTAAGTTACAGGAAGTGGATAAAGAGTCTATATGTCCGGGGAAAATACAAAAAACTTGTCCGCGGTATACCGCAGACACGATGGGTTGATGATTCGATCCAGACATCCGTTGAGGAGATAATAGGAAAGCCGGCTGCTGAGGCAAGCGGAGCAACAAATTTTTATTTGCATGCAGCTGGCCGGGAGGACGTTGATGTCCTTATGCTTGGAAGCGGAAGGTCCTTCGTTTTGGAGCTTTCATCGCCTGAGAAGAGATCGATCGACTTGAATGAAATAGCGAGAAAAGTGAACTCATCTAAAGAAATAGAAATATCCGGCCTGCACTTTGTGTCCAGAGATGAGGTGGCAGAAGTCAAGGAATCCCGTCACGACAAAACCTACATGGTATCTGTCACTGCAGGTGAACCAATCAACAGGGAACTCATGCAATCCGTCATATCGCAGATAACCGGCAAAGTTATTTATCAAAGAACTCCATTAAGGGTATCCCATCGAAGAGCAGATCTGATCAGGGAAAGAACAGTAAAGAACGCACGCACAGTTAGACTGGATGAGAAACAGGCAATAATAGAGATAACAGCTGAAGCCGGGACATACATAAAAGAGCTTGTTACCGGTGACGGAGGTAGGACCAATCCAAGTCTTTCGTCCCTTTACGGGTCTGACCTCAGGGTTGCTACTCTCGATGTAACGGACATAAAAACGGAGGAATAAAAATGGCAAAAATGTCACATGGTCCAAGATCAGGTTCAAGGATGAAGATGACAAAATCAATCAAGGAGAGAGGTTTTCCCAAGGTTAATGACCTAGTAAAGGGTTTTGAGATCGGTGATTATGTAGCGATTAATATCAATCCATCTGAGCACCGAGGCATGCCCTTCCATAACTTTCAGGGTAAAACTGCAGTCGTGAAGGGGAGACAGGGTGAAAGTTATCTTCTCGATTTAAAAGTTGGAACTGTCCGGAAAACTATAATTGCTTCACCTGTACATCTCCGAAAGATTGAGATAGGAAAAGCCTAAATTATAGATAATTATATATCACGAGGTGTAAAATTATGGCTGAATATAAATATTTGACAATAACAGAGGCATTTGAACTGCTCTCCGAAAATGAGGCTTCAACAGCTATAGAGAAGCAGGGGCTTGAATATACTGAAAAATTCCATTCAATGAAGCCAGCAGATGTTAAGAAAGCCTATAAGGATCTATCAGCCATAGAGGGCCTGAATGAGAAGGTCATAGTGAAGATAATAGATCTCGTACCCAGAAGCAGGGAAACGCTTATGGTCATACTGAATTCCTATTCTCTCAATTTAACTGACGAGAAACTTTCAAAGATAATCGATATAATCAAAGGCATTGTGGAGTGAGCTCATGCCTGAAATGGAGGAGTTTGCCTTCGTACTGGATTATCTTGTCTCTGGAAGACCTGATGAGAAAGCCTACCATAAGAGCCCCCTCGTTATTTCTATTGGGTCAGAGGAATTCAAGCTTCTTGAACTTATACCGAAGAACAATGCAGTCATATCCGTAGGGGAGAAGGTATACATTGGAAAAAACCCGGAACTGCGTGTAAAGATATTATCTGTCAAGAGAAGAATATCTTACCGGGAACTTACAAATGCAGCTGAAAATGAGTTGCCGTTTATACTCGAGAGCATAATCAACGAGAGAGAAAAGTTTTTTGTTGATTTTTTCAACAACGCACAGCCCATAAATGCAAGGATGCATTCACTTGAACTTTTGCCCGGCCTCGGAAACAAGACCATGTGGAACATACTCGACGAGCGCAAGAAAAGGAAATTTGAATCTTTCGCTGACCTGGTCGAAAGGGTAAAAACCATTCATAATCCGCAAAAGATGCTTGCTGCCAGGATCGTCGAGGAATTGAGTGACAGGGCGCAGAAGCATCGTCTGTTCGTCTCGCAATGACCGGCAAAATACAGTATACTAAGAGATTTGGACAGGTATATCTCAAAAACAAGGAAATAGCTGAATTCGAGGCCGATCAGATTCCCGGAAGTTTTAGTAATTTACTTGAAATCGGCGCCGGGGAAGGCTTTCTCACCCATATCCTTTTACAGAGGAATTTTCACGTCGATGCAGTTGAACCTGATCATAGAAATGTTGAGATCCTGAGCTCATTATTTTCAGAGAGAATTTCCAGTGGACAGCTCCACATAATTAAAGAAGACTTCCTGAAATTATCACCCAGAAGCTTCGATGCCATCATTGGGAATATACCATATTTTATCACCGCGCCAATAATATTTCAGGTTCTCAGATACGACTTCAAAGAGGCTGTATTGATGGTTCAGAAGGAATTTGCAGACAAGGCTGCTGCAGTTCCAGGAACAGAGAGAGCTGGCAGGCTCACGTATTCACTGAACCTTCGTTCCTCTATAAAATATCTGCGTACTGTACCGAAATCCTTCTTTGATCCGGTTCCCGGGGTTGATTCTGCAATTATTAAAATAACACCAAAACCTCTCCACAATACAATTCCCATAGAATTCGCTGATGGAGTTATCAGACGATTGTTTTCATCAAGAAGAAAAAAGATCAAGACCGTATATCCCAATGCTCCCGAAAAATATGGAGATAGAAGAGCAGAAACACTTTCCATGAAAGAATTCATGGAACTGTGCACGTCACTCCATGAAATTACTGCGTTGTAGTTTTTTTGAGCGGGGCATCATTGCCCTGAGCAACACCCTTCATACCAAGTGCAGACATTGGTGAAAATGCACCAGCCTGCATTGCATCTATTGGTATCATCATGAGTGTCCCTTTTCCTTCCAGGCCAATTTCATACAGTATGTTCATCCACCTTAGCTGGAAAGCAATAGGATTTGTTGAATACTGGTTGGAAGCCTCCACCATTTTTTGAGCAGCTTCTACCTCCGCCAGAGCGAGTGTAACCCTTGATCTTCTTTCTCTCTCTGCACTCGCCTGCCTTGACATCGCTTCCTGCATGCTCTGAGGAACCTGAACATCTCTGATCTCGACTGCGGACACCTTCACTCCCCAGTGTTCCGTCTTCTCATCTATGATTTCCCTTGCTGCGCCGCCTATTTTTTCTCTTTCTGACAGCACCTCATCAAATGTATATCTCCCAACAACTTCTCTTATGGTAGTCTGTGCAGCAAGATTCGTTCCTGTTATGTAGTTCTCAATGTTAAGAACAACCTTCTTTGGGTCGACTATCTGGAAATACATAACAGCATCAATATTCACTGGAACGTTATCCTGGGTGAATGATGCCTCTGTCTTGAATGCAACTGCCTGTATCCTTGTGGACACTTTCTGGATCCTGCTTACAATTGGCATAACGAAAATTATGCCTGGACCCTTTATTCCTGCAAACCTACCAAGAGTAAGTACAATTGCCCTTTCCCACTCCTTTAATATGTGAAGCCCTGAAAGGAATATTATCGCAACAACAAGGATAACAAATACCAGCAGCGCTATCTCTGCGTAACTAACCGAACTCATGGACCTCTATTATAGTTCAAGTATAATACTTTTCGTATTATTTATCTGTGGCTCCAGATATTTCTAAATGTATTGGACACTAACAATTGGTGCAACAAAATATTAACCGATCCAGCTATCGCCTTCCAATGGAATTTAAAGCAAGATTAGTTTCATGGAACGAAATCGTAGACTGGTGCCTTTCTATCAGGAAAGAAATTGTTAATTCATACAGCCCGGAGATAATAATTGCTCTTTCCCGTGGAGGTTTGGTTCCAGGAAGACTTCTCTCTGACTACCTGTGGATCAAGGATCTTTACACAATTAAAACGGAGCACTGGGGAATAACAGCCTCAAAGGACGCGACAGCAAAGATCCGCGAGGATCCGAGCATACCGGTTAAGAATCGATCTGTCCTCATTGTTGACGATATTACCGATACTGGAAAGAGTATGAAACTTGCATCTGATTTCATCAAGAAGCTTGGTCCTGAAGAAGTTAAGACCGCAACGATGTTGCACATAGACCATTCCTCGTTTAAGCCTGATTATTACGCGACTGAAGTTAGCAACAAGGAATGGACATGGTTTATATTTCCATGGAATATCTACGAGGACGTCCTGCGCCTGCTGGACAAAGCAATGATCGGTGAACACACAGAAGAGGAGATAATTACCCTTCTGGCGAGCAACTTTGATCTAAATATCTCCAGGCAACTCCTCCAGGATCTGCTTTCAAATTTCAGGCAGTCTGGTAAAGTTTTTCGGAACAACCAGAAATGGCGTATAATCAGGACCTCGTAATTATTGTTCCCGACTCCCCGTTTAGCGCGTCCAGGCAGTTTTCGATCGATGTAATGTTTGCCACAGTCCCCCCGTTCCTGATGAAATTTATTGCCGCCATGACCTTTGGCCCCATGCTGCCGCCACCGAACTGTTTTTCGCTATAGTACTGGGCTATCTGGTCAACTGAAATATGATCAATAGCCTTTTGCTCTGGTTTCCCGTAATTAATGAACGCATTCTTAACATCTGTCAAGATCAAAAGCCTGGAACAACCCGTGCTTGAAGCCAGAACCGATGAAGCAAGATCCTTGTCTATAACAGCCTCAACACCTATCAGCCTTCCATCTTTTCTAATCATTGGAGTGCCACCACCACCTGTACTCACCGGAAGAAAGTTTTCCCTCAGGAGGTTTATTATGACCCTTTTTTCGACGATCTCCACAGGGGCTGGTGATGGAACCAGTCTCCTCCATCCTCTGCCAGAATCATCCTTCATTGCCCAATGACGTGTTTTCATGAGCTTTCTGGCATCCTCTTCTGTGTAGAAAGGTCCGATAGGTTTTGATGGAGTGCGAAAAGCAGGGTCTTCTGCGTTCACAATCGTGCGTGTGAATACGGAAATAGATTCTTTTGAGAGACCGATTCTGGTTCTGACATCCTCGTATGCAGTCATCAGGATTTGCGAAATGAGACCCTGGGACATCGACCCGCACACATCAAGCGGCATAGGTGGAACAGTTCCAGCAGCCACCTCATTCTGGATCAATATGTTCCCAACCTGCGGTCCATTGCCATGTGTTATCAGGATTTCATGATCCGGTATCGCCAGAGAGAGTTTTTCAAACGCCTCCGTTGCTCTCTTAACCTGTGAATCGAAAGTAGGGGAATCCCCCTTCTGAAGGAGTGCATTACCACCAAGCGCAATTAAGATCCTTTCCATAAAATCAAGGTT
>JAKBLT010000016.1:0-21302 GCA_021831925.1 Thermoplasmata archaeon | reverse complement strand
CTCTTCAAATCGTTGAGAGCAGGCAATAAGCTAGCGCGATATTATAGCGAAGGGACTCAGTGGAACTGTTCAATAAGCTTCCGAGATTTTATAATTTGAGATAAATAGTACAGATCACCAATGCAATCCCAGCTGGGATCAACTCAAAAATGGTACTTCAAGAAAAGAGAAGATGTGGATTCAGAACTGAGGAACAGCAAAAGAAGGCGATATGGTTTACATGCCATAATGCAAATCGTTTTCCCGGACCCACATGAAAATTCGGTGACTTCCTACATTAGAATTTCCAACAAATATATTGAGGTCAAAACATATAATTTAAAATGACGAGAAATATTTAAGTCTACTATTTTGTTTATTATATATGATAATTTAATATTATCCGGAAATATTGGCTTGCCAATGTGGAGTACAGAGGTTCTTGAAAATTACGCAATCATAAGACTAAAGAATAGATTTCCAAAGAGCCTTAATTTACCAAGTTTTAGCTTTAATTTGGAGAGCAAGTTCTTTTTTTCTATTTTAAAAGATGGCCAACTTTATATGTACAGAAACCTCGGCAAGAGCCTCTCTGAAATTGAAAGTTTTAATCTGAAAAGAACAAAAGAATTCCAAGATTATGAAATGAACATTGTACAGAACTCTGTACTGCAGATAAGTGTTAAAGATGATGCGTTTGTCTTCTTCAATCGTATGAACTCTTTGAAAGGCTGCCGAGTTAATCCCAATATCCTTTCTAATTCACAGGATGCATATATTCAGACAGATTTTTCTGATGAAGCCAGAGAGCGGGTCTCAAAATTATTACTGGATTTAATGAGTTCAAACAAAACCGGGGTGGAAATAATTGCATTCGGAAAACATTCTGGTGGAATTCCGTATTTGTTAAAACTCTTTAGAGATTTTGGAGGTAAATTAAGTGATTTCTTTCTTATCAAAACCGAATGGCACTTGAATATAATATCCAGGGAAAAAGAAAACAGCGGTGTATTTTTGAATGAGGGAAAATTCGTTCCAAAGTACTTTACAAATACTGATAAGGATATTCTTATCTTTAAACTTGAAACACCGAACTACAAGGAAAGCCATTCATTGAAAGTATTTTCAGAAGGGACAAATATTGTTGAAATGGAGGCAAACACTACATTCTTCACAGATTTTTACAGAGAGGTTATAGAGACCTATTATGGTACCATCTTCTTCGAGGCAGAAATATATGGTAATGTAATGACGTCTTATTACATAATAGATGAAAACCTGTCATCAGCTTTCCTATCAGGATTGCAGAGACACTGGAGTATACCCAAGCGTAAAGATCATCATAATGTACTGGTAACAGCAATGAATTTAACTAATCTGAAAGTTCGTGAAGATCAAGATTAGTCAATCAATATGAGAAATTGTTGTTCAACCAACCCTGAAATTAAATCCTGGATCTCTTTTGCAAATTATGCTCCGGTCGGGATTGGTATCAGGCGGTTCATATTACTCCAATCCTAACGGATCAGGGTATATAAAGAAAAATTTTATCGGAGTAAATATATATTTCTGAAAGGCAGATCGAATGATCTCTGATCTTTTTTCCATGCCATCCATGATCCATTCCAGGAGAATGAACTCATCCATTCTGCATACATTCAGTTCTCCATCACCCTCATGGTATAATTTCACCTTTTAAGATTTCCATCAGCCTTAAATCGCTTTTTATCAATTCCTGTGACTATTCTTAGGATATTTAACTAACAGTTATAAGAAGTCTAACTGTTAACAAAAAGTGCATTGTTAAAAAGATAAGGCTTGTTGAATAGGTTCCCTCTATTTTTCGAATTGTGGGTTAATACCTATTGGGCTTAAATTTTGCATAAAGGCCACTTAAAAAAATAATTATTACAACGGCATATAACAAATCCTTTGTTGTTGTTATAACATCCCCCTGATACTTCAGAGGAAAGTATGACGCAAAGGTGTATGCAATATAATTAACGTAATAATAGAATTCGTATTTGATATATGCCAACGTCAGTATTTGCTGAAAACTTTCACTGCCAATATTAGTTATGTAGCCATAGTAACTAAACGCCGCGATTATAACGTATAAGATTACAATTGCCACGAACCAACTTATGTATTTATTCAATAAGGATTATAGAATTGCAAGCTTAATAACTTTTCTTAACACTATACAAACAGCCAAATATTAATATTATTAATATTACATTAACTTAAATGGTTGGCAGAGAAAGCTTCAAACCTGAACACATGACTGTGCGTGAGCTGTTATCCAACAGTTATAACTTTTACACAATTCCTGAATATCAGAGACCATTCAAATGGACCAGACAAAATATTGAGAAACTTATTCAGGATATAAAGGAATCTATGGATACTGGAGAATACTTCATTGGTAGTATTATACTAGTAAAGAAACCAGATGGTTTTGACGTTATAGATGGTCAGCAAAGGTTAACAACCCTTACCTTAATCCTTTCGGCATTCTATCAAAAATATAAGACCAATGAGCTAAAGAAATGCCTCGTGGACGATGATCAAAATAAATTTAGAATAAAGGTTGCTCCTCGCGTCGACCAAAGAAATGAATTTCAAGAGGGTTTCCTTAGGGCCATCGTAGATGGAAAAGAACCTGATCCAGACAGACACAACAAATTCTCATATTCTTATTATTTAACAAAAGAATTGCTTTCCGAGAACGATTTGTACGACAATAAAGATGTAGCCAAAGATTTCTATAATTATCTTCTTGACAGTGTAAGCCTAATAAGAATTTACACTGAAACAGAGGGGTTCGCTGTAAAACTCTTTTACGTGATGAATACAACAGGCACAAGTTTATCGAACGATGAGGTTATAAAAGTCATTCTATACGATAAGCTCAATGACAAAGATAGAGAAACATTCATGGGTTCGTGGAGGGCAATTGAAAATGACCAAAAACAACTTAGTAATCTTTGGGGAACATTGGATAAGCTTGAGAGAATTTTTACACTTTACTCGTACTATTACCTGGGCGAAAAGCCTAGAACTATTGTATATGACACTTATGCAAAGATGATAACAAAGGGCGAGAATCCCCTTGTAATCATAAACAAAGTGAAACAATTTACAGATAGCCTTATTGAGTTGCACAGGGAGCACTCAAAAGGAGACAGATATATAAGAGACGACAGAGTGCTCTACCCATTTTATTATTTATATGATTCTGTTTATTGGCAGTTAATTCTAGCTACAGCTATTAATGTTAATTATAGCAATGTTTCTGACTTAGCTCAGGAGCTTTTAAGGCTTTACTATTTAAACTGGATTTCAGGGCATAACTCAGCTAACATAAAGGATAGCTCCATAAAGGTTCTAAAACTCGTAAAGGATAATGAACTACTTTCTAAGATAATAAGCCTAGCTGAAGAGAAAATTAGAAACGAAGATCTTGAAAGACAGGCCTTTGAGAATCTGAATAAAGATGTTTATGTTGATAAGCCGAAAAACTGGTTGCGTGCCGTCTTATGCCTTATTGAGTACGATCTGTATGATGATTCAGGCGCGGCTTATATTGAAAAATTTGGCATAGATTCGCCCTCTATTGATCATATACTTCCTAAGGATTGGAGATCAGTTCACTATTGGACTGAACAATGGAACGAAAGCGATGCAAATCAATTTATATATAAGCTCGGAAATATGACACTTATCTCTTTACCTAAAAATGAAAAAATTAGAAATCTTGACTTTATCTCAAAGAAAGGGCATTATTCAGGAACTATAGGCGATTCACGAGCTACTAGGTATAAAATAAACGATTCTATAACCAGACTTCAAAATTGGAATCGAGAGGGGCTTCAGAAAAGACAAGAGTGGATGGTAGACCGTTTAAAGAATATTCTAAAATCCCCTTAACTTAATTATTTAGTACTAAGTGAAACTTATTCAATCTTCCTAACCACAATTTCCCCATTAACTTCATAAAACCCAATATGTTCTGATCCAGTGGCATTTAACTTCTCTGCTATATCTTTCGGAAGGGTTATTCATAAAGATGAACCACGTTTTGATGTCTTAGTTACAGCTATGAGTTTGTCTGACATTTGGAGGATAAAGTCTATGGGCTCATTGCTTAGCGAAATTGCAGCAATGAAGAAAATACATTACAGAGTGGCCGAGCGGAATAAGAAATGGCCTCTCGGATTCATCAAGTGATATTATAACTGCAGGGTTCAGATTACAAACATGTTCAGGAAAAGGTATCCGTGATCTTACATATATTTTCTTAGCAATACGTAAAACCTTGCAAAATGTCATGGAAAACATTTATTATTTTTTCACTACATCCAATTGATTCTGCATATATTCACATCCCAAATCTCAATTGCCCTGGATTTGTTCAACCTAACAGCAGATCTAGTTCACTATCGATTTTGTGCCAGATAATCGATAATCATAAATTGTTTTCATCTCTATACGTCATATGAATGGTAATTTCAGTTCTGTTACAAATTTCATATGGAACGTTGCCGAATTACTTAGAGACGTATACAAAAGAAAAGACTATCCTGATGTAATATTGCCATTTACAGTTCTGAGGAGACTTGACTGTGTACTATCAGAATCAAAGGAAGAGGTGCTCACAACATACCAGAAATACTTAGGTATACTTGAAGATCCTTCCGCAGTTCTCATGAAAGCCTCCGGGCACAATTTCTATAACATTTCAAAATTCGATTTTAGTAAACTGCTCTCTGATCCAGCAAATATAAAGCAGAATTTCTTCGATTATCTCAATGGTTTTTCAGCGAATCTGACGGATGTAATGGAAAGATTCAAGATCAGGGATCGCATCTACTATCTGGCAGAGAAGGATCTCCTTTACAAAGTAGTCCAGAAATTCTCTGAAATTGATTTAGGGACTTCCACCATATCAAATCACGATATGGGGTACATCTTTGAAGAGCTCATCAGGAAGTTCAATGAGGCCAACAATGAAGAGGCAGGAGAGCACTTCACGCCAAGGGAAATAATCAGGTTGATGGTAGAAATTCTGATGTCCAAGGATCGGAAGAGACTGGAGGAACCTGGCATAATAACGACAGTGTATGATCCTGCCTGTGGAACAGGGGGAATGCTTACCGTGGCAAAGGATCATGTCATTTCAGAAATGAATGACAAGTCACAAATTGAACTCTTCGGCCAGGAGATCAACGATGAAACATATGCAGTTTGCAAATCAGACATGATAATAAAGGGAGAGAATCCTGATAATATAAAACCAAATTCAAGCTTTTCACATGATGGTTTTCCAGACATGAAATTTGATTACATCCTTTCAAACCCTCCCTTCGGAAAGGACTGGAATCAGGACAAGGGATTTATTGAGGAGGAATATGAGAGAGGTTTCTCAGGAAGATTCGGAGCAGGTTTACCAAGAATAGATGATGGCCAGTTTTTATTCCTGCAGCATATGATATCAAAAATGCATCCTCCAGAAACAGAAACAAAGACGAGGATTGCAATAGTGTTCAATGGCTCACCTCTTTTCACAGGAGATGCAGGGTCAGGAGAATCAGAAATAAGAAGATGGATCATCGAAAATGACTGGCTTGAAGCCATAATAGCATTGCCGGATCAGCTCTTCTACAACACAAACATCAACACTTATCTGTGGATTTTATCCAGTGTTAAGGAACAAGACAGGAAAGGAAGGGTCTTACTCATAGATGCAAGAGATATGAGCGATGATATGAAAAAGAGCCTTGGCCAGAAGAGGAAAGAGATATCTGATGAGCAGATAGAGGAGATCAGGAATCTTTACATCAGTGCCAGGGATGGAGAAAAAGTCAAGATATTTGACAATGAGGATTTCGGCTATAGAAAGATAACCATTGACAGACCATTAAGAATGAAATTCGTCATAAGCGAAGAGGGAATCTCAAAAGTTTCCTCAGATAAGGCATTTGACAAAGCAATGAACGGGAAGCAGAAGAAACTTGATCAACAATCACAGACCTCGGATATCATCGTGAATTTAATATCTCAGTTAAAGGGAATGGAATTCAGGACTAAAAGTGAATTTGAACAGAAAATATCATCTCTATTTCTAAGCAACGGAATGAAACTTTCGGCAACACAGAAGAAGGCACTTGTGAAGATATTTGGAGTCCGTGACGAGAATGCTGAGATATCAACAGGATCTGACGGAAAACCGGAAGCTGACACAGACCTAAGAGACTACGAAAATGTTCCGCTGAAGGAAGATATTAATGTATACTTCAATAGAGAGGTAAAACCCTTTGTACCTGACGCATGGGTAAACGAAAGTGTCAGGGATATTAAGGACGGAAAAGTAGGAAAGGTAGGGTATGAAATCCCATTTAACAGGTATTTTTACAAATTTGTACCACCCAGGCCACTGGAGGAAATCGATGCAGACCTAAAGAAACTTGGAAATGAAATAATAGATCTTCTCAAAGAGGTCACAGAATGAAGTATCAAAGGTATCCAGCCTACAAGGACAGTGGTGTTGAGTGGATTGGGGAGATACCAGAGCACTGGAAACTGACAAAATTGAAAAGTGTGTGCCACTTCAATTATGGTGATTCTCTTCCCACAGAGGATAGACTTGAAGGGGAATTCCCTGTTTTCGGTTCCAATGGGATTATAGACTATAATAGTCTTGCAAACACTGGATCCCCAACTATAATAATAGGAAGGAAGGGTTCTTACGGCAAACTATTTTATTCAAGTTTATCTGGTTTTGCAATAGATACTACTTTTTTCGTTAATGAAAAAACTTCAAAGGTAAATTTAAAATGGTTATATTACGTGCTTGGGATTCTTCACTTAGACATGTACTCCCTTGACACCGGAGTCCCGGGTCTATCAAGGGAAAATGCCTACGAAGAAATTATTGTCTTGCCAAGCAATGAGGAACAATTTTTAATATCGAATTTTCTAGATTCTAGAACAAACAGGATAGATATTTTAATTTCAAAACAACACAATATGATCGAACTCCTCAAGGAAAAGCGCCAGGCAATCATAACCAATGCAGTCACCAAAGGTCTTGATCCGAACGTGCCAATGAAGGACAGTGGTGTTGAGTGGATTGGGGAGATACCGGAGCACTGGAATATTCAAAAATTGAAACGTATTTTCCAAGTCTTAAATGGCTCAACACCAAGGAGTGATAATCCACTTTACTGGAATGGAAATATAATATGGGTGACCCCGGAAGACTTGAGTCTTACCGTAAGTCCTGTTATATGCAAAAGTTCAAGACAAATCACCGCGGAAGGCTATGACAGTTGCGGGACTAACCTTGTACCAAAAGGGAGTATAATAGTTTCCACAAGGGCACCAATAGGATATGTTAAGATTTCTGGAGTCGAATTATGCACAAACCAAGGATGCCGCTCATTGGTAAAGAAGACCGAGGCAAACGAAAACTACTTCTTCTATTACTTGTACTGCTTCGGGAGCGTTCTCAACTCACTTGGACGGGGTAGCACATTCGCCGAGTTAAGCAGTGAGAACCTTAAAATGTTTCAAATATCAATCCCTCCAATTGAGGAACAACTAACTATTACTCAGTTTCTTGCGTCTGAAACAAGTAAAATAGATGGTTTAATATCAAAACATTTGAAACTTATTGATCTTCTAAAAGAATACAAAACATCACTCATCACTCAAGCAGTTACGGGAAAAATAGATGTCAGGGGGTTTACTCTCCCAACCACCTCAAGCGATGCTAATCAGTGAGATAAGGTTATATTACTTACTCATATATTTTATTGAAATAATATGGATCTTTCAGAGAAGAGCATGGAATCACATATTGAAGGTTACCTTGTTAAAGATCAATCATATGTGAGGCGTATCTCTTCAAATTACGACAAATCCTTATGCATGGATAAGGAAAAGCTTATAGGTTTCATTCTTTCGACGCAGCCTGAAAAATGGGATAAGCTCAAGGAACAGCACAATGAACGTGTGTCCGAAATGTTCCTGAAGAGGGTGCATGAGGAGATCGAAAAACGCGGAACACTTGATGTTCTGAGGAGAGGCGTAAAGGATTACGGTGTATCCTTTGATCTTTTCTACCCCAAGCCTGAATCGGGGCTGAATGAAAATCTTATGAAACTGCATCAGGCAAATACATTCTCCGTGATCCGCCAGCTATATTTCAGTGAGAAGAACAACAAATCCATTGATATTGCAATCTTCATAAACGGATTGCCAGTGATTACATTGGAACTGAAGGATAGGTTGAGTGGTTCAGGATACACCGTGAAGGATGCTATTGACCAGTACAAGGGGCGCGATGTTCATGAACCTATTTTCAAGTTTGGCAGATGCCTTGTTCAATTTGCACTGGATGAGGAACTTGTCTACATGACAACAAAGCTTGAGGGTTCAAGAACGAGATTTTTTCCATTCAATAAGGGATATGAAGGAGGTTCAGGGAATCCTCCTTCCACTGGTTTCAGGACTGAATATCTGTGGATGGAGATACTCCCCAAGGAATCCTTGTCAGATATCATCGCCAATTTCATAAACTATCAGGATGTGGATGATGAGAATGGGAAACCAACAGGGGAGAAGAAGATCATATTCCCTAGATATCATCAGCTGGATGCAGTCAGAAAACTTGTCAACGCTTCCCGTGCCGGTACAGGCAGTAACTATCTGGTCCAGCACAGTGCTGGAAGCGGAAAGAGCAATACAATATCATGGCTCGGCTATCGACTTGCCAGCATTCATGATGAAGAAAACAGAAATGTATACGATTCTGTTATTGTAATAACGGACAGAAAAGTTCTGGACAGACAGCTTCAGAAGACATTCCAGCAGTTTGAGCGTGTTTCTGGAACTCTGACAGGTATTGACAGGAGTTCAGCACAGCTTAAGGAAGCACTGGAAAAAGGCAGAAAGATCATAGTGACCACGTTGCAGAAATTCCCAAGGATTGTTGATCAGATCAGGGAACTGCCTGGAAAGAACTTTGCAGTAATTATTGATGAGGCCCATTCTTCTACAACAGGCGAGAACAGCAAGAACATGAAACTTGTGCTGACTGCCAACGGCCTTGAGGATGCAGAGGAATCTGACACTGAGGAGGAGACATATGAGGATGTCATAGTAAAGGATCTGGAGGCAAGAGGAAGGCAGAGAAACGTCAGTTACTATGCATTTACGGCAACGCCAAAGGCCAAGACCCTGGAGCTGTTCGGGCAGAAGTTACCGGATGGACACTATGAACCATTCCATCTGTACACCATGAGACAGGCCATAGAGGAGGGATTCATCCTTGATGTTCTGAAGAACTACATGACTTACAAGACATATTTTTCACTGCTCAAGAAAGTGGAGGATGATCCAAGATATGAGGGCGCAAAGGCCAAAGCTCTCCTGAAGGCATTTGTCGATCTCAATGATCATGCCATAGAGAAGAAGGTGGAAATCATTGTGGAGCACTTCAATTCCAGCATAAAGAACAAGATACCCAACAGAGAAGGTAAGGGGCAGGCCAAGGCCATGATTGTCACCAGATCACGTCTACATGCCGTAAAGTTCAAGATCGCAGTTGATTCATATATCCGAAAACATGGATACCGATTCAAAACACTCGTTGCATTTTCCGGCACTGTCCGAGATCTATCTGACGGACAGGAATACACTGAGGGCGGGATGAACGGCATGAGTGAATCCATGACAGCCGCAACATTCAGGAAGCCCGATTACAGGTTGCTCATCGTTGCAAACAAGTTCCAGACAGGTTTCGATGAGCCTCTGCTGTATGCAATGTACCTTGACAAGAAGCTGGCAGGGGTTGCCGCTGTACAGACACTCAGCAGGCTTGATCGGATATACGAAGGAAAAGAAGAACCGGTGGTGCTGGACCTTGCCAATGATCCGGATACAATAGAACATGCTTTCGAACCGTATTACGGTCACACCACACTAAAGCATGGGACTGATCCAAACATACTCTATGATTTCCAGAGGCAGCTTTCTGACTTTCACATCTTTTCAGATGAGGATATAGAGAGGTTTGCAAAGATATTTTATGACAGAAGGAACAGGCAGGAAAAGCTCTTCCCTGTAATAGATGAGGTTGTCACAAGATTCAATGATCTTGATGTTTCAGAACAGGACAAATTCAGGAAACTTCTCAGAGATTACAACAGGACATATTCGTTCCTTTCACAGATAATAAGTTTCCAGGATATGGAACTGGAGAAACTTTACGCCTTTGGGAAGGTTCTGCTGAGGAAACTTCCAGTCAGGAGGGAATCACTGCCCGTTGAGATACTGAGGCAGGTTGACCTTGACTCGTACCGTATAGAACTCATAACTCAGGGCGAAATAAGGCTCAAAGAATCCGATAAATCTCTTGAACCTAAAGAAAGCCTCGAATACAAGACGCCAAAAGAGGAGGAGGAACCGCTTTCAAGAATTATAGAGGAGATGAATGATCGCTATGGAACAGAATTCAACGAGACTGACAAGGTTATACTATTGAGACTGAAGAACAGCCTTGAGAATAATGCGGATCTTAAGACAAGTGCCAGAATAAACAGTGAAGAGAATTTCAAACTTTCATTCAGGCACATGTTTGATGAGGTTCTGCTTTCATTCATTTCTGATCATTTTGCGTTCTACAGAAAGATAAACGACAATAAGAATCTGAAAAAAGATCTTGTGGACAATATATTCACAATGGTTTATAAGGGCCTTAAGGAAGAAGATAAGGAATGATAAACGTGAGTCACCATCACTGTACTGGAGCAGGCAAAGTTGCTGGGGTATGAGTGGGTTACTACATGAGCATAATCACATCTGTAATCTTCACGGTCATAGGTGGCTTAGTTGCAGGCGGGGTTGGATATTTTGCTACAATAGTCAGTCTAAGGGAACAGAGAAAGCAGAAGCACTTTGAGGAGCACAAGAATAATCTAAAGGCTGTAAGTAAGGCTCTTGATCAAATCTGGGGTGAAGTCTGGCCTTTCGTTTCTGGAGCTGAAGACTTAAAACTTTACAGACCCCCCTTCGGGAATACAAAGCGGATCGAAAATTTGGAAATTAAGAGAGAGCCTATTGCAATGGAGCTATCAAATCCATTTTCTGACGACAATCGCACTATTCAAGTGGGAATTGATCCTATCCTATACGATGATATACCGACCCACTTTCCAGAGTTGCATAAATTGCTTGAAGAAACAGAACTAGAAGTTAGGAAGAACGGTAAACAGATTCTGACACTACTGAACTCTCTTTCTGCCAATATATATGATAAACTTGCCTGCAGTGACATGGATTTTCCTTATTGGGATGGAAACAAAGCCATTTTCAAGAAATTCACCGATCTAAAGAACGAAATAATAGAAAGTGACTATGCAGGGGATATTTTTCTCAGGGTGTTAGGAGAGGACGAAGATGACTGGCCCAACAAGGTAAGATGGCTAAAAAGCAATAACGTCTACAATGAAATAAGGAGACTAGGAGAAGAAATTGGAAATGAATTTGGGAACGATCTGAATAAGCTTCGTGACTTACATGATCTGACATTCAAGCATATTAATGGAACCAAGGAAGAAATTAATAAGATCGAACTTACGACAAGATTAAAGGGTAGGTGTAGATTTCTTTGACCTGAACGGCTTACCATTTACTGAAAGAAATTATATAAATATCACATCCAGAATTTGCCATTTTTATACACTTCTTCTCTTCTTAACAAAATCGATAAAATTCACATACGTATTCTTTGTCAGCATTAGGTGATAACCATTGCATCCAAGATCTATATGGACTCTGCCCCCATACTTGGAGTATTCGTACCAAGTGTCATGTAACCTTTGAAAGTAATCATTTCCATTTGTCAAGGTTACAACACCATAATTAGTTTTAGTCTCATATAGGTAGTCTCCATAAGCAGTTATCTCTTCGCAGGCGGGTGACAGTTTTGTAATTTCCGCATTGGCTTTCCGCATAGCCTCAATTGCATGTGAAGGTGGCGATCTGTGGTTAGGTACTTGATTTATTCTTTCACAGTATTCCTTCCATTTCCCACCTGATTTATAGACTTCAACTGCAATCTTTGCTTTCCATTTTCTGTTAAAGGCTCTTCTAAAAATCCATTCATCAGTGGAACCTATCACTTTCCATTTTCTTCCTACTTTTTCAATTGCAAGTGATTCAGATTCCATATAGACTACCTCATTAGATATTGGCAAGCGATGCCTTAATAATTTTCGTCAACTCAATATTCAAGTTAACATTAAGAAGGTTGCAAACATTTCCTTGCCTGATGTAAATTCACATCCATATTGTTCATTTCTCCCTCCTCTTTATAGCATCCACTTGATCCTGCATATGATCCAGGAGACCCAGTGCCTCACTGAGTGGATTCAAAACCTGCCCCTGCCCCACCCCATTAAACCACTTAAGGCCACTCATGTCTACATCTGCCTTTTGGAAGTGCCTTATTGAAAGGTTAATGTCATCTACAACTTTTGGAATCAGCCTTCGTGGGTTGTAGGCCATGAATGAATTCATTTCGTTCAATGCATTCTCTTTTTCCTGCCTTACCCTTTCAAGCAGTTCCTTATGATAGGCATCAAGGTTTTCAGTGGATAGGAAATCATCACTGTGGATCCGTTCAAGCATATCCTTAAGGTTTTGGTTCAATAAGTCCATGTGGCTAAGTTCGCTTTTGCTAAGTTCCATTCCTAATGCGGTTACGTGTTCTTTGAAATAAGCTTTCCACTTTTCCATAACAGAATCAATGAATGAAGTTACATCTGTTGTATTCTTTTGAATAAGTTCCAGGCCTGCATCTGTGCGAACGTTCGATCTTTGTTTGTTATATTCATCTGACTCTTTCTTTATCCGTTCCAGGTTTTCGTGGATTTCGTCATATTCTGTTTGTGCCTGTTCAATCTCCTGCCTTAACAATTGGATTTCATGGTTCTCCTTTGCAATTTCCGCTTTAAGTTTTTCCACATTCTCCTTATCGCTTTCCAGATCCACAATGCCATCCAGTGCCTTTTTAACGCCATCCAGATACAAGGGATTTTCAGGATCGCATAGTTCTTTTATGATTGGTTGCAATGGCTTATATTTCTGATAAATGAACCGAGCCGATGCAGGATTCTTTTTCATATAAATGTAAACCTGCCTTATATCTGCATTAGAATCCAATAGGAACGATTCATTATCAAGCCATGCCACTCTCTCTTTTAGTGCCTCATTTTCCGCTTTAACCTTTGAATAGTAGCTTTCCCCATCCTTATCTTTCTTAACTGCCTTAACTGCCATATATAGATAATCGCATGTTCTATATAGATTTGATCCAATTTACTATTATTTCAATGGTGTTTTAACAAGTATGTATTTCCAGATGAACCTACATATTTCTAATTCAACCGTTGATCAGATGTGTGTTTTTCCACAAAATGAGAGAATGTGTGTTTTCCAGCCTATTTACTTATACCTTAGAAGCCCATCATGAGAAATCAGCGTTTTGTTCACTAAACTATGATGATGTAAATTCTACCGTAAAATATAGGGGCTGCTATCGATTGGTTTTGCCCGAGGCGATCTAATGATCATAGTCTTGCGCTTCAAGTATGATCAATAGTGAATCTATTACCCCTGAAACTCAGTAAATCTTAATTCCTTGTCCCTTCCAGATTGCCTTGTTGTTTGTTTCGCTCTTCTGTATTATTTATGATTGCCATGTACTTCTCCTAACATACTCATAAGGAGATCACAGAAGGAGAGGAGATGCCACAAAAAAATATTGCATCGAACAACTGATAAAATAATTCGGACCAACGATTTTTTTACGTGAGTTGGTCCTTTGAAACCATAGATATCTATAAGGGAAACCAAGGTGAAAACGATTAAGGGAGGGCATACAGGATGCTAGCACGTTTTAGTAAAGTTGTGACTTTTTCTAACCAAGAATTCTGCTTAAAATGAAAGGCGAAGGGCCTAATAGATAGAAATCATCGTGGAGCTTGTCTATTTCAATTCCTATCCTGTAAGTAGGGCGTTGAGGTTTCATCTCTAGTTCAGCTATTACTTTATTCACCTGGTCATCCTTTTCTGAATAACCAACGATAAAGAGACTAAAAAGTTCAGAAGATATACTATAACGGGACAAATAATCTTTGAAACACTCAAAAACATAACCTCCTTCGTCCGGAAATACCCACCCTAAGTTTCCTGCCTGATTGTGATCATTGAATTCCTCTATGTCGCCGTGAAATTTCCATAAATGGCTCCTCTCATTTACTTCTGACTCCTTGTTAATCTTCTTCGGGGATTTTCCAAGAGCTTTGAAAGCCCTCTCGATAAGATTGTCCCAATTCAAGCATATGATCTCAATCACATTGGAGGGAAAACTAGCCGCGATAAGGTTATGTGATAATCCGGGATTACTTCTGTTTATAAGGGTTTGGAACTGCTTTTTGAATTGAAAACACTTTGGCAAGTCCCCTCTTAATTCAGCGAAGTCACTAACACCAACAAAACGAAGTATATCATCAAGATCTGTTCTCATTGGGGCACCGCTTTCATATGAAAATCCTGCGCCAATTACAAAAATTGCCTTTTCAACATTGATGTGATGTTTTGCATCTTTGAACTTCGATGTTTGCCTGAGAATTGCTTTCAGAAGAGTCAAGGAATTATCCTGAATATACTTTAGCATCAAGGCAGGTCTAAAATTGTGTCCCTTCAGGTTAGTTAAACCGTAAATCTTTGCTTCGTCGAAGACTCTGTCAAGTATCGGGGAGATTGATTGTGGATCCTCTTTGATTTGTATTATATAATTTTCCATGTACTTGACGACAGGTCGTCTATATTCCTCAAAAATTAGATTTAAAGCACTATGGCCAGAATTTGTTACCATCTTCATATAACCTAGTTTTCTTTCCCATATACTCTTCAAAGCTAATCTTGTTTTGAAAGAATTCATCAGTCAAATTTTGGGAAGCAAGTTCCAGTTCATCAAGGATTATTCCTCTGATATATTTATCAATAGTTGCGAGCCTTGAATTAGCCTTCGGTTTACCAGTATTACTTACCTCTATTGGAACTTCACGTAGAAAATCTTCCTCGTTTTGAATAACATTTAAACCTGTTCTACGATTTCTATTTGCCACATCTTCTTTAAGAATATCAAGCAATTCCTTCACCATAACAGGGTCACCTGAATAGTAATTCCTTGCTTGAATAACATCCTTAATCGCATAAAGGGATAGTGGTGTACCTTTATGTGTACTTTCCTTGATTACCATTATATTTTCGTCTAAATTTTGTTTAATGTTCCCTACTGTTGAAATTTCAATTCTTCGAGTGGTCAACTCAGACATAACTGTGGGGTCAGTAAATCCGTCTAGGAAAAGTGAAGACTCATTAATCTGGTATTGTTCAGTTGTCCCAGATACTGGTAGAGTGCTTTGCCATACTCCTGATGGTAGTTCTTGATTCTGTATGGAATTCTTAATGTTCACGAAGTTTTCCAAGAACTCTAATTTTTCTCCTTCTCTAGTTTTCCGACCATGAGAAAATCTTTGCAACTTAATTCTTTTCAATGCCAATTCTACTCTCGATGGGGCATCTATATTAGAAATCAAACTAATTAGGAAATCCTCATCACCAATAAATTCTTCCACCGCCCGAGACAGCTCCTCGATTGGCAATTCCGGGTATCTGCTCATAAGTTCATTAAATGACAAACTAGGGTTAATCACCTCAATCCCATCTCCTTTTTAACGGATTTTGAAAGCATGTGGGTCAATCTATTTCTAAAGTCTGGTGGCAATACAACTTTATTCTCCTTTTGCGTAGACCCTGAAGGAGATTCTATAAATACCATGAATAATTTTCGCCAATTTTTTAGATTCTCCCAGATCAAGTTTGAGAAATCTTCAACGGATAAATCTCCGCGCGCCATTAGTTCTGACAATCGATCTATATTACATATAAGACCTTCATTGATCATAATCTCGTAGATTTTAGGATCAGAATTCCCAAATTGTTTTACGAAATCCAAGTACCAATCCATAGACATTATGCAGGAGCTTAACAGGGTAATCTTGAGATTATATCCAGTAAGATTAGATATCCTTTCAATCTCATTTCCTATGCCCTTTAGAAGGTTGTTGTTAGCAAGATATAGATAGTCTTTGGAAGAGCCTAGAAACTCAGACATCCATTTCGACACGTACGCAGTATAGTTCTCATCTGAATTATCTGAGTAATAACTGGCATTTTCTGAGTCTAGGTGCTGATAACGTCTGAACGCATTCTTGAATCCCACAAACAAATCCCACAGAGATTGAGTACCCTTCGTGTCTTCTACTGATCTTTCTATCAAGGCAGTCAAAAACTCAACTCCCGGAGTCCTTACTTCACTGATGTATTGACTGTCAATCTTGCCAGAGTTATAAGTTTTGAATTTTGTGTAATCCATACTCATAGATCTTATCATAAACCCAACAAGGCCCCAGTCAAGTTCATCCATTATGAAAGAATCAGAAAGTATTCTATTCGAATAAATTGTCGTTAGGAAATAATCATCATTTTTGAACAGCCTCTCGGCTTCTTTCAAATGTGCTACTAATATTTTTCTTCTGTCATCATTAGTTAGCATAGGCCCACTATATACAATTACTAACAACTTATTAATTTTGCTTGTGTAGCCACGCTTAGTATGATTCTGAGGATTTTAATGCTTCATAAAGAACAATAGATTATCGGTTGGAGTCTTTACTCAATTTGGAAGAACTTCCGAAATCGCCAAAACTCTCCCAAACCTATCGGGACAGAGTAAAAGTGTATACAAAATTTGCCTGACAGAAGGACTGATTATAGGCTTTATTTTCATTCCATCACTGACTATGTAAGATTTACCAATTCAATATCATCAAGTGTTACAGCCTATTCTGAAGCGATAGGAAGGCATTCCTGAACAATCATTCAATCTATCCATCTGTTGCAGTTCCATCAGGCTATTCCATCAATATCCATCGCCCTGTTCCATCACCACTCAAGAACGCCATCGGATATTTCCATCAAACAACATCAGAATTTTCATCAGTTCCATCCTTATTCCATCATCTTACTCCATCAGAGATTTACCATCAGTGGATCGGTTTTGCTTTTGGCCTATTCTTCAGAGTGTTATCGATCAATCGAATGTCCTACATGTTAATCATGGGAAGTTTCAGGTTTTGGAAAGTCGAAAAGAGAAATGGAACCGCTATCAGATCACTGAGAAAGCCTTTAAATCCCTACCCCAGAGATATGATCCCTATCAGTTCCATATCTCGCACTGAATGGATTTCTCACCTGAATCTCACCTGCAAAAGTGAGGGTTTTTTCCCAGAAATACGAGCTCAGCATGAAATCTCACTTTCTCCCCCCATCGGCTCCGTCCATTATCTCACTTAACTTTGCGATTTCCTTCACTATTCTATCGAAGTCATAGCTGAAAAGATAGTAATTGCCTGTAGCAACCATTTGCTCGTCTCCTCTATCTACCTGCCGTATTGTTTGTAATGCCTCCACTAACTTTTTGTAATGCTTCCTGAAGCTCTTATCTTCGGTGTATTCCGCCTCGTTTACCATTTCAACCTTCTGCCTCTCTGCGATCTCTCCTATCTTTGTGGAGTCAAAACTATTGTAACGATCCCAGAGTGATTGGGCAATATCCCGTGCCTTCCGAACCCCATTTAGCACCTTGTAGTTAGTAATGATCTCGCTTCTGTCAGCAAGTTTGTTGTCTCCTAAGAGTTTGAGAAGGTCAAGGATCTGTTTTAGTGCGTCTATCGGCCGATATGTGCCTATCCTGTACATCTCCCTGTTGTATGCGGAGATTTCCTCATTCATTGCATTGACTCTTTTGGTCAATTCCTCTTCTTTTTTTGCAAGTTCCTCTGCTTCCTCCGTCCTCTCTGTTACTTCGCTCTTGAGCTTGTTAAGAGCATTTCTTGAGGCTTCAATCTCCTTCCGAATGTCATGCAACTCAACTTGATCCTTAAGCGATTCTGCAATTTCCTTAACATAAATAGGGCTCTCCGGATCACACATCTCGGCTATATAGGCTTTGGTTCTATCGTCTGCTTTCCTATATATCCCGTTTGCATAACGGCCTGCTTCCTTGCTATGCCGTATAGATCTTAGGAATCTGTAAACGGCTTCTGGCTCTATTCCACCTTGCTTAAAATACCAACTCGGTGTATCTTGATCAAGGCCATCTAAATATCCTTTTGCTGCGACTCGGATCGCCTCTGTCCTGTTTTCAGGGTTGATTTTCGCAAGGTTCTTTAACGTCTCGTCGTCAAGTTGTGCACTAATCGTCTGGCTCATTATATATCAAATAGGTTTCTAAATATAATGTTTATCACTCTCTATATAATGCCAAAAACTCTGATCTGATCACAAATCTATGTGGAAAATTGATCTGATCATTTTTGATCAAAATAATATATAGTCCGGATCACAAAAACGCAAGAGTCTATTATCAAGATTCTCTTGAAATTTAAAGGCTCTGCGATCAAATTATATAATTTTTGAATTAAACGTTTTAAGCGAATCCGCCTCTTTATTATATAGTACCATAGCAGTGTCTTTTAATGACACACTTTTGTTTACAAAAGTATAGCAAATATCTTCACAATCCTTTAATTTCCTATGCCTGCGTATAATTTCAAAATTTAATTCTCATGTATTTCCACTACACTCTTGTCATAAGAGTGTATTGGATAATTTCAATGGTTCATTGTATATTGGAGGGTCAAACTCTGCATCTTGGAAGAGGGTAGTGAGTCTGTTGTCTTTTAAGGCCTTAAAATTTAACAGGTTAAGGCATTAAATGGTTTTCTATTAAGGCCTCAAAATTTAGCGGATCAAGGTATTAAACAGCTCCCTTATAATGCATTATTTGGTCTAACGGGTACCTCACCTCTCAGATCCTCAAGACTCATTCTGACCTCTAAAAAAGATCAAAATATATCTATTAACAATTTTAGCCTATCTCATCTCTTGGATATTAAATTATAGGGATAAGGAGGTTATGGTGGTAGGTTTTTGGAAACCTCCTTACTTATTGAGGCACTTTCTCTTCTCATGTCAAGACTTTCCAGTACTATGAATCCCAGGATAATATATCCCATGAAAATTAAGATAAAATCATCAGACGACCCAATGAGGCTGTATATCAATACGAAGCCTGACAGTGAAATTGCCAATAAAGATACACTGATTCTTCTAAGGCTTTTCATAGTTGACCTTATAGATTCTAAGAGAAGAGAGAAATTAGAAGTTAGATGTACCGCAAGATTAGCAAGACCCGCCATTGACCCAAGGAACAAGAAGAGCACGAAGACATTAACGGTTAGCACAGCTGGAATTAAGATTATTCCCGAGACAAGTATTACCGCAATAACAGCCGTGATTGGAGTACCTGAGCGGGATGAAATCTTTGAAAAAAATGGATTTAACATCTTATTGCTTGACATGGAGTAGAGAACACGGGAAGCAGCTGTCAAAAAGGCTAATGAACCAAGTATACCGTCATTAACTCCGGCAAAAAGAAACAACGGTACAGAGTAATTTCCAAGGAATGACCTCATAACTGTTATCACTGGAATATTTGAAGAAAGCATGGCATTGAATGAATGTGTTGTTATGCCAACATCAACAAGGCCATACAGAACCAGAGCTTCTAACAGACCTCCGATTACAATGACCATGAGGGCTGCTCGACCCACGTTTTTATGTGCATTTTTTGTCTCACCGGATACAGGTGTAATAGCCCCATATCCGGTTGGTATTCCAATTGCAAATAGTATTCCAAAAAATATTACGGAGGCGGATGGTACATTACTTACCGGATTGTAAAGAACAAAATGCGAGATAAACAAAGATACTATAACTACGGCAATAAGCACCACAATTTCAATGGCACCTGCAAAAACAGCGTAATGCTTCGATGGCTTAATGCCTAAAATGAGAAATAATGACGAGGGCAAGAATACGATTGCAAAAGATATTGGTGCAGGTATTCCAACAATGTAGGAAAGCACAAAAGCCGACCCAATAAGATATCCTCCTGCGTACAAGATTGAATAAAATACATAAAGCCAGCCCGTTTCGAAGCCAAATCTCTTTGATAATAGTTTCAACGCATAGTTGAAATACCCGCCAGTCTCTGTGTGTTTCTTGGAGAGATAATATACTACTATTCCATTAATAAGTACGACAGATGTTCCAATAATTACCACTATTGGAGAAAAATATAATGCTAGTAATAATACAGCTGTTGCATATGTGAGCATACTCAGAAAAGGTGCCTGTCCACCAAAAGATAAGAAAAATATGTCTCTAAACTCTAATTCTCGCTTTAGCCCGTTTGTCTTATTGGTAACGCTTGTAGTTTGAACACTCAACGCTTCACCGTTCCCTTCATTGATCGGCATGTCTTAAGTTTTTCGGAGAGGTATGTTCGCAATTCGCTTGACTTACTTACATTTGTGAAATTCTCCCCACCCTGTCGGATGGGGCCTCCTGATTCGACCAGTACGCCTGCTCTCATTCCCTCTCTTGCGAGAAGTACCAGAGTATTGGCCCTTCTGTCCGCAGGCGTTAATTCCCCACTATCCGTGGGTACTCCTTCTGAAATCAATGCGAATCTTTTGATATCAATGGCGGTATTCACTACACGATCCTCTTTCTATCCACAGTTTGAACACATCTTGGTGGATGGTTAAAATATCCAGATTTCAATGTAGTTCTTCCCTATTTCCTTGACGCTTTCTTGAAGTCAATGTCAGTGCGTAGAGGTGTTAGGTTTTGGCATGTTACAATCACCGAGAAAGAAAAGATCATCTTTGCAGCAGTTATAATATGGATTTCGCAGTCTCGCTCCTTCTTGGAAATATAGTAAAAACCTTCGTTTTAGGAGCTTTTTTCCTCCTCTTGGTCGTCCACCAAAACTCATTTTGTGGAGAAACCTATGGGGTGTTTAAAAGAATTTTCCAGCAGATAAATCCAAGTTTTCATACTTCACTTTTTTAGACATTGTCAAGATCCAGTTGATAAGTATCTGTGATACCAATAGGATGTCCGAATTAGACCTTCCTTCGTCTTGAACCTGTGCTTCAGCAGCCATGACTGGATGGAGAAATGCTGTTCAGCCAGGTCCGAGGTCTTCTCCACATCAGGATTCTCAAGATACAGGAATACCTCATTCCTGTGCTTTTTCACCCATTTGAGGAAGG
>JAKBLT010000015.1:0-21752 GCA_021831925.1 Thermoplasmata archaeon | reverse complement strand
CTCATATCTAGCGGCAAGATGAGAAATGATGATGTTACTATTGTATTCATCTCTGTATCTTAGCTATATTTTCAGGATCGATCCCATCCCATAACGGATCGTGAGAAAGCGCTTCTATGAGCAGACGGGCAAGCTTTTTTATTCTGCCGCGTACCTGAAGTAATTCTGAAAGCACCGCGGATCCTGAAGGATCAGTGAAGTCGCTCCTTCTAAATATCAGGCAATCCTGATCATTCTTGTTGTATTTAGCCCAGAATGTTTTATCATAACTTACAGCAAGAATAGATAGGTATATAACGAGAACGGAAAAGTTGTCTAAATTGGAGGAATATGAATCCAGGTTCCTGTTCGGATGCTGGAAATGATCATGGCCATTCTCAGTCGCCTTCAGCCCTTTGAGGGCCGGTACGAACATTCCATCGTAATCTACAAGCGAGACTGAACCGTTCTCACCCACCATAATGTTGTCGCCAGAAAGATCACCGTGTGCTATTCCAGCTGAGTGTATCCTTATTGCAACGGAGAGGAAATTTTTTGCAAGATCCTGTAACTTTTTGGGTGAATCCAGATGTTCAGATATGTAAGTGTTGAGGTTCTGACCATCGATCCACTGCATCAAAAGTGTTGGAAAATATACGGCTGGATTCTTTAGTGTACGAATGGATTTAGGAAGGTAATTGAAGTTGACGAATATGCCCCCTCCATCGAACGCACCTAAAGATTTTGATATGATATAGTACCTCCTGCTCAGATCAGGTTTGCTCCTTGTAAAGCACTTTAGGGCATGGGCAGTAGAGCTGTTTTGCAGCTTGAATATTGTGCCGTAATTTCCGGAGGAATAGACGACATTGCCCGGTATATTCACATAAGGATTTGGTACCACCGATGAAGAGAGGATCTCAGGATAATCCTGTGAGATGCTGAAAGAAAGATTCTGCATAGCACGTGAATAATCACTCTGCCCAGGCCATTGTGCGTTTGAAGGGACTGAGTCAAGATCAGGCGGAACTTCAACGACCTGTGGTATTTTTGATTGGTTCTGGCGTGTTTGATCTGTATTTGTTCCATTATCTGGCTGAACATCTGCAGATGGTATCTTTGCAGAATTTGTGATATTTGTGGCTTGACTTTTTACTTCCTCTTTTTGACCCGATTCCTTTCCTGTCTTATGTCTCAATGGTACTGAACGGGTTTTGCTGAACAGGAAGCTTGACGCTATGAAAACAATGAAGCCAAAAAGTACAAGTGTGTAGATTGGAACAAGGAAGGAGATGACGATGGCACCGGCTATTGTTAAAACATAAGGTACCTTTTTTCTATTACCCTCGGCTAGAAAAATGAAAAGACCACCTATTACAAAAAGCAAAGCGAGAAGCAGGATTTCGTCCTCAACAAATTTCAACGGGTTGTCATATAATGAAGCAACAGCGATTGTGAGAAGTGCAAGCAGAGATATAGATGATCTATAGGAGCCAACTGTTTTTTTAGCAACCATAAATCCAAGGATTAGAAGCAGGATAACAGTAACGAAAACAATATGATAATTCTCAAAATAACCGAAGATAAGATATATTTTTGTGTTTCTGGCGAGATAAATGAGTGCAGTGCTTACGAACTGCAATGGTACGATTATGAGAAATAGTATAAGAAACAGTACTGCAAGGAGTTTACTCTTTGTGCTCATTTACTTCTTGGTTGATTGCGTATCTATGTAATATTTTTTATGTCTTGATCCTGACATCTCCCATGGTTAAAAAATGAAGAAAATGTGTTTTATATTAAATACTAAGAAACATTTCAATTCACATATATCAGGGCATAAATTTAAGTTGAGAGGAAAATTCCTAACAAGTGATAAAAATAAGCGGGTTGGAGGAAAGAAACCTGCAATTTGAATGGAATGCGAAATCGAATGAGATCGCATCCGTTCCACTGGATGAATTTGTTTGCCTGGATATACCAGATTCATCTACTTTACAGATCAAGGAGGATTCTGATGTTTCTGTGCTGACAAAACTAGATCCTTCCAAATACGACGCAGCGGTAGGCCCTATAAAGGTTGAGGGTGTAACAAAGGGTGATACCCTGATGGTGGAGATTGTAAAGGTTAATACCTGGAGATGGGGATGGACTTCGATTTCACCATCATTTGGCCTGCTCAAAGGAAGATTCGGCGATCACCTGATTCACTGGGATATTGGTCTTTCCCACGCAGTGAGCAGAGACAGGTTTCTATCAGGTATCAGGATTCCTGTAAGACCCTTTCTTGGTGTCGTATCCACTTTGCCCGGGAAAGGAAGATACGCTATGATTCCACCCAGGCAATTTGGAGGTAACATGGATAACAGGCTTTTGACCGTGGGTTCCATACTGTATCTTCCTGTCAATGTAGATGGTGCCATGGTTTCCTTCGGGGATCCACATGCGGCGCAGGGTGACGGTGAAGTTTGTGGAACAGCGATAGAGACTGGAGCTGAGGTGACGGTCAGGTTCCGTGTGATCAAAAATCAGTCTGTAAAATATCCCAGAGCTATGATACCTGCGTTTGGAGAGGGTATTTGTATCTTGACAACTGGTATATCGAGAAGTTTGCGAAAGGCCGCATTGATAGCTATAGAAGAGATGATAGACGATATCACACGTACAACGGGACTGAGCGAAGAGGAAGCGTATGCGCTATGTAGCGTTGCAGGAAACCTGAAAATATCAGAAATAGTGGATGAACCGAATTATGTAGTTTCACTTACTCTTCCCAAGAGTCTGTTATATCATTAGCATCTTTAGAATAATTAGAAAAAAGTAGATCGTTATTCATTAAAGCCTGCGCCTAACTGAGAATCCTTTAATAGTCAATTTATCTCTTACTGTTTGATGCAGTTTAAAACATCGTACCAGATTCCAGCCTCGTTGTGCATAAAATGCCGCGCAGCAAAGAATCTGTGCGGGCTTTCCTATTGCCCCATACTGGTACAGACTATGACAATGCCAAAGCTGCATAAACCGATAAGCAATGAAGTTTCAGGTTCTTCACCGCCTTCTATATTTGTTGGGAGATTTGGTTATCCCAAAATAAAAATATATCCATCAACCCCGCCACAGTTCGGGGAGACCACCCCTTATGAAAGCCCCCCGGACTGGCTGAAGATGGACCTGGAAGCATTTCTCTCAATGAGGCTGTCTATCATCAGGGGAGGGATGGAGATTTCGGTGAAGGATGCTTCCAGGCCTGACAAGAATCTTGGAGATGCGCAGCTTCTGTCGATGGCATACAAGCCTGTTGATATGGAGATGATATTTGAAAAGAGCATGGCAGATAGCAAGGTTTTTCTCTCAGAATACACACCCCCGATGGGACCATCCTCTCCGATAAGGAAGATATCATATGGAAACATCAAGATAGACAATCCTGTAGAAAGAGCCTTCAGCGACTCCGATCTCAAGGCAAATGACGCTGTTATCTCATTATATGCCAATGGTATCGATGTTTCAAGACTTTCAAAGATACTCAGTACAGGAGCACTCGGTGTTTCAACCAACAGGAGAGCAGTTCCAACAAGGTGGTCGATCACAGCTATCGACAAGAACGTTTCAGACAGTAATGTCTCAATAATTAAGCAATATGAAAGCATTGACAAGTATGAAGTCTTTATCCGGCAGACTTCAGGAAATCTTTTCATGGCAATAATGGCTCCGGGTAACTGGCAGTTCGAATGGGGAGAAGCATGGTTTCCCGGAAGCACATGGAATACGTTTGGAACCGATTCCGCGGTTGAGATAGATTCTGAGCAATATGGCGGGAGAAAGGATTATCCCGGAATAGGGGGATGCTACTATGCCTCCAGGCTTGCAGTATCTGAATATCTTCTTAAAAGGAAGAGAATAGCCATGCCAATGCTCTGGAGGGAAATTTATCCTGGATTCAACCTGCCGGTGGGCGTATGGTACGTGCGGGAGAATCTCAGAGAGATGTTCAGGTCATCTCCGCTCGTATTCGAGGATCTTAATGGCTGCCTGACTTTTCTCAGTAAATACATGAAAGTTCCTTTACAAAAATGGCTCTCCAAATCCTCTATATACAGGTATTTAAGGTCAGCAACGCTTGACAGGTTTGTTATGAAATGAGAAATATCCAGGTCAGGGAAGTGGAGGCTAAAACTGCTCTTAACCGATCTGGTTTGCCGGAGCTGGATTACGCCCTCAATCCATATCTTGGTTGTCTGCATGGCTGCAGATATTGCTACGCAGCTGACATGACACCGGGTGACTCTCCAGAAACCTGGGGTTCGATGGTTGCTGTGAGAAAGAACATTGTTGATGTCCTGAAGAAAGAGGTCAAGTCCAAAAGGCGCGGCATCGTTGGCATTTCAACCATAACCGACCCTTATCAGGCAATAGAGGGAAAGTACAGATTAACCGAAAGATGCATTGATATCCTGACTTACAATGGTTTCAGGGCTTCGATTCAGACAAAGTCTCCTCTAGTTCTGCGGGATATCGATCTTTTCACGAAAAGAAAGAAACTTATTGATATCGGGATGAGTATCGCAACTCCGTATGCAGATGTATCAAAAATAATTGACAGGGATTCCCCCGTTCCATCATCAAGGATGCGTGCCCTTGGAATCCTGGCAGGTTCGGGTATACAGACATGGATGTACCTTGGCCCCATAATACCTGGTGTTAATGACTCACAGGATTCCATTTATAAACTATTGGAATTTGCGGGAAATCACGGAATACGTGTCATATATGATACAATTTCTATGTATCCAGGGAGCGAAAAGATGCTTTCCTCAGTGATTGATATAGCACGCCAGCCTAATAAGATACCAAGATCATGGTGGGTATCAGTAGAGGAGACCATAAAGCAATTTTCCGTGGAACTTGGTGTGAGGTGCAACAGCCAGAGGGAGGAGGCGAATGCTGTAGCTTCCCTTTCATATAGACAGTTGCTTTAGCTGATGAAGGAAAAATATTATTAATTGAAGTGCTGATTATCCCGAATCAAAATAGGTGAAAAAATGACAACTTTTAACATATCAGTTAAGAATCTTCGAGAGCTTGCCGAACTTCTTAACACAGTGGTTGGAGAGGCAAAATTCAAGTTTGATAAATCCGGTGTAATAGTGAGGGTTGTTGATCCAGCCCACGTTGCAATGGTTAACGCCGAAGTGCCGAAAGAAGCTTTTGTTGAGTATCAGCTTGACGGAGAAGAAGAGATATCAATCGATCTTGAAAGACTTAAAAATGTTCTCAAGCTAGCGGGTTCATCAGATAATGTTCTCGTGAAGAAAACCAACGACAAACTCAAATTTGAACTTGGAACGATAAGCAAGAGCATAACGCTTCTTGATAACAGTGTTGTAACAGTACCGAAAATACCTCAGATCTCGTCAGAATTCTATACCGTAATAGATAAACCAGCGTTTGAAAGGGGACTGAAAGCAGCTGAGGACGTTTCTGATGCCATACGGCTGCTTCTAACACCTGATGACTTCAGGGCAAGGGCTGCTTCTGAGTCCGAGGAATCTGAGATGACGATACCGAAAGATATGCTAAAAGAAATAAACTGCAAGTCTCCGATAAAAAGTCTTTATCCGCTCGAATATCTCCTGAAGTTTGTAAAATCGGTATCTTCTGCAGAAGACCTGAAGCTCAGCTTTAAGGACGATTATCCCCTCACTATAGAATTCAAGTTCGGCGGGCAGGGTATGATGAAGGGCCTGTTTTTGCTTGCACCAAGGACAGAGTGAGCTTGCTGCAAAAGTGAATGCAGAAGAATTTCTGAGCATCTCGTTTAAAGAGATTTCAGAGTTAATAGACAGGATAATTTCGAGTAAAAACATCACAGAAGAAAACCTGCTTGCTCTCTTGAATAGAATAAGAGCGAGGATTTTTGTTGTTGAAGTTAAAATTTATCCTTATATAGATCAAAAAGGAAAAGAAAGGATCCGTGGATTCGAAGTTGAACATGCTGGTATGCTTCAGATGCTTGACAAAATACAGTTGTATTATGAAAGGAATATGACTGATAAAGTCATAGATCGGCTTACAAGTTTGAGGAAGTTCATTCAGATTCATAATGATCTGGAAACAGGATTTATAAAAAATTTGGATGCAAATGGAACTCAGCCAGGAGCAAATGAACTTGAGCCGAGTGCGCTGAATTATATCCCACCGGAAGATTGGAAGCCAGAATATATCTTAAAGGGTAAAATCTGAGAGTTTAGTCTTTTCGCTATTTGAAAAATCTATCCGAGATATTGAATTCCTCTTCGGTATTGATCTCCTTTTTCTTTCACCATACTCACCAGAGATGAATCACATTAAGAGAGTGTGGAAGCACGGAACTCATAACAGGTATTTCCAGTTTTAGGATGAGCTTGGGGTTGCGCTATCGGACGAATTCAACAGGAATTACAAACTCAATAAGGGGTTGAGAAAGTTATGCGTAATTACTTAGGGAGGTCTGCATAGAAATAGAAGTAAGAATGGCAAATAGCCTATTCTAAAAAATCAGATCCATTCATTTAGAGGAGTTTCGCAAGTTCCGATGTATTTAAGGAATTCATTCCTTGAAATGAATCGGGAAAATTAACATCGTTTGTTATCAAGTAATCCGCTTTTTCATGTATTGAAGTGGCCAATACCATGGAATTGGGGAGCCTCATTCCTGTTTTTGACCGGATAAACGCAGAAAAAGCAGCTATTTCAATGGATAACTGCACAACTTCAATATTTTTATTAGAGATAATTGTAGCCAGGAATTGGTCGGCTTTATCATCTTTATTGTCTATATAGTAACCTGTCAGTATCTCTGCAATAACCAAAGTTGGGATAACTGCTTTCAGTTTTCCCTGGTCTACAGCGTTCAACACTTGCTTGGAATCAGAATAAAACCTTCTTTCCTTATTCAGAACATTCAAGAATATGTTTGTGTCAATACAGACTCTAATGCCACTCATCCCTAATGTTTTGTATTGTCTTCTTCGCTTTCTGGCTGAACGGACCAGATTCCTCAAGTATTGTTACCAGCGTGCTTTTGTTGTTCTTTTTTATGATGATATTCCCATTAGTCTTCTCAAACAAGATTGTGTCTCCAGCCGCTAAATCCAATGCTTTTCGTATCTCTGCCGGTATGGTGATTTGACCTTTAGAAGTAATTTTACTCAATTTGAGCAACATGTTCTTACCATCATGTAATGAATTCCTTACCTATATTATTTTTCAACTACAAAGTGGTATTAGTCACCCTTCATTACAAGGTATTTTGCTGTCTGAATGACTGAAATGCAAGGATGTTGTAAATAGCCTATAAATATCGAGTCATGAGAAGTAATACGGTGCTTCTTGAATCATTGAGATAACAGGCAATTCAAGATTGCCACACTCAAACAAGAGTTTATTGATCTTTTTTATGCTTCCAAAATTTTAACCTCGATTTGGGTGGATTTGATATGAGAATGTCGGATAAACTGGAATTACGATCTTTCTCGTTTCGTGTCCCTTGTTATTCTATTAACTATAGAAACTTCGGAAATGACAAAGTGATATATTCTACATTAACTAAGGCACGAAAGTTAGACTTGCACTTATTCTTAAGGCTATATTAGCGTTGCCATCAAAGCCATCATCAATGGGATATTTGTTTTGCCAGATTCCTTTGGGAACCTAAACAATCCATCCTCGCATTTTACCATTCCAAGAAACTGTTGAAACATAGAATGATCGTATTCTTTGAACAGCTCAAGTTTCATTCCACTTTCAGAAATTCCATTCAGAACGTCACTTAATCTAACCATGAACTGATAATTTGGTAGTGCGTCATATTCAGTTCCACCTAAATAATCTAGCCCCTTATATTCGTTCGGGCTCTCTTTGAAATAGTCGAATTTTACAACTAAATCCCCATCTTGATCAGAAGCTAAAATATGGGTAAAGGGGTGCTGATCATAAAGAAAGAGTTTTCCTCCCTTATGGAGAAGTTTTGAGACGGACTTGATAAGCTGTTTGACCTCTGGTATCCAAACAAGAACCCCTTTGCTAATGTATATCAGATCGAACTTATTGTAAAATTTTTGCGGAATATCTAAGACGTTACTTTCAACAAATTCTACATTGATACCAGACTCTGCTGATAGACGTCTCGCCTCACTAATAGCTGCACCAGAGAAATCAAAACCTACGCATTTTGCACCTAAATTAGCAAGAGAAAGTGTATCTTGACCACAATTGCAGCAGAGATGACCTACTTTTTTTCCTCGAAGATCTGGTAGAAGTTTTAATTCAACATGATCGAGTGTGCTTCCGCCTCGTTGAAAAAATTTGGCTTCCTCTTTTCTGTGGTTAACATGTATGGGTGTAACCTCATTCCATGCTTCCCTGTTCTTATTGATAAATTCATTCTGGTTCAGCTTTATCAACTTTTAAATAGGATGTGGAGTAATAAATATTCCTGCTTATACTTTATTTTAATGGTTCGTGTAGAAAATATAACTCAATAGAGGACAATATGTATCATATTTTATGAAAGTTTTAACATCTCGATGCATGAGATAATCCTCATAGTCCAGAATCTACACTTCCGTTGAGGCGAAATGCAGGTACAAACTTGAATTAAGGATGTGCATAGCCACTGGAAGTTAAAAAAAAGGCACTTAAGACTAGTTATGAAGACTTCATGGTAAATCATAATAACACCTATGATGGAATATTCCTCAAAACCGTGCACATCCTCTTATTAGTTTCATTCAAGCCTGAAAACCGAAATTAAAATCATATGAAGTTCAAAACTGAAAATATAAAGAATTGCTTAAAATAAGGTTGGTTCTGAATATCTGAAACCAGAAATGCACTGTATCACGAAATGCGGAGGGCCGGATTTGAACCGGCGAATCCCTACGGAAATGGACTCTGAATCCATCGCCTTTGACCAAGCTCGACAACCTCCGCTCTGTAATAGGGGTATAATTGTTTGATATTTTAAAAGTCTACATTTTCACTTTAGTGGGGTGAGTTAACCTTTTCACTAGTTGAATAACCGAAACAAAAGGCAAATGAGCATTGAAAATAATTTAAGTTAATAGGTTTGTTTAAGACTGTTTAATGTCTAGAAAACGAAAGATTCCGCGCTTGTCTTAATGCATTGGGTTAAGTCAGGTAACCTATCTTATTGTTGTTGCCCTTATTGTAACTTTTTTAAAGAGAGCGGTGTTAATAGCACATTTAGCTGAGGAATGGAATTAAGTGATTAAGGAGTGACTTGACGTATTATATTGCGCTGAATGATGCTCACCTATGTAAGACAAGGTTGCAATTAACGTTTAGTGTAGATGGATACAAAATTGTTTTATCTGATTTCTTGAAAGCCTTCAGGGTCAATCTCTTATTTATATTATTTGAAATTAGGTTTAGGGATAACTAACAGTTAAGTATTCTATTGAAACCTGACGCTACGTTTCTATAGATTTAACAAAAACATAAGAGTCTAGGGGCCTATCTACAATGCTTTTTTCTTGGTGGCTCGATTAGTTAGATACTGTTAAATGGCATTTCGTTTATAATAGTGGATCGTGAGAAATTACTTCCATGTTTTTCTTTATTTAAACCCATAGGAGGTAGTAAGGAAAAGTCATTTATTTCAACAGGAATGCAACATTCTTAGTCCGCTTTGATTCTAGGATAACTTTTGGAGCACTGCCCGTCTAATGTAATATATCCAGTTGACAATGTAGATGCAATAATAATGGTTGCACTTAACAATAAATTACATCCTGGACACTACGATCATGTTTTCAATGATGCTTATGAGTTGTTTTTAATTATTCTCCTTTACTTCGATATTCGCCAAAAATGTTAGAATAAAAACGCAATAAAATGCAGCGTTTATTTGTTATTTGACAAGATAAATTCATGGTTTGTTATAACAGATTTGCCAGCATACTCAATGCCAGAAATCCTACTTAAGTTTCATATTGTGACTCCTCCATTTCTATAACTTTTGAATCAGATGTAGCTTAAGTCCCAAACTCTTGTTCACAATGGTTTCTAATATTCCAGTAAATCTCTCTTTCAAAAACGTGGACAATGATGACCTAACGGTCTCTCTATTTATTGAAATTCTGCAGTAAAATAGTAACAACAATTGAATACATTAATAAACAATTAAACATGAGATATTTAGGCATTGATCCTATACTGGGAATAGTGGATAATACAAATATACCAGACAAATCCAGTTGTGCAGTTATTGTTCTAAATCCCTCTTTAGATCGCTTTATCAAAGTTTTTACCAAATTTGAGGTTGTGACAGCGTTTGAATACCTTGCCGATGCGATTTTAAAATATGCAATTCCGGTGTTTGTTGCTTCTAAGAAATACGATAATGCCGAGAATTTTTCTGATAAGAGGAAGTCTGATCAGGAAAATCAAAAATTTAAGTCAAGATACGATGATGAGTTCATAACAAGATACACAAAAATTCTTTCGACTCTGCCGGTTCAAAGATATGAATATAGTGGTTATGATGCTTTTTCAGCAGGCAATTTGAGTAGCGCAATTTCTGAATCTCGCAAAGATAATATACTGATTTGCGGGACATGGCTGGAGACGGATATAATAGGATCTGTCTTTGGATCTTTTAAACTTTCAGTAAAACCGATAGTTGTTTCTGATGCATGCTCATCTGAATCTGAAAGAATTTTTTATGAATCTCTCGATGTTCTTTCACGTGTAACAAGAATAATAGATACGAGGGATCTTTTGAAGGAGTGGGTGTAAATTGCCTAAGAAATCAAAGATAATCTTGATCGGTGGAGTACCTGGGGTGGGAAAGACTTCATTATCGGGTGCAATAGCATCTTCTTATGGTATAAACATTGTTCTTTCTGGGGATTATTTACGGGAATTCTTGAGGGCCTATCAGGATAAAAACAATAATGCACTTGGATATAGTGTTTATGACGCCTGGAAATATTTAGGAAATATGACTGTTGATAATATCATTAAAGGATACAAAGAACAGGCAAAATTCATATGGAAAGGCATAAGAGCTGTTATTGACAGAGGGATCAAAAATGGAGAAAGTATGGTAATTGAAACACTTTACTTTGAGCCCGACTATTTTTCCGACATAGCTAAGGATCTTATATTGCCAGTTTATATTTACATTTCTGACAGGAAGATACATGAGCAAAGGCTTGGGGAAAGAGAGGAATTTACCCATCCCGGATCATCCGGAAAGCGACTTATCGAACATCTATATGAATACAGAACTATCATGGATTCTTCCATTGAAGAGTCCAGGGCGAATAACATTGCAATGATCGACAATATTTCATATGAAAATACTAAGGAAAAACTTATGAAAATGGTGGCTGATTTTACTGGATCTTAATGTTGTATCTGATCTAAATCAGAAGGGCTCAAGAATCTATTCAAAACTGAATGAAATGGGAATAATACACGAAGAGAATATGCCCGTGCCGGAGCCAGAAGATGGCAGAATCACGTTTGGTTCTGGTTATCCCAGCAAAGCGATCGAGAAGTTTATCGGCTATTATGATAGGAATTCAAGGATTGCCTATACACCATCTATGTCAATCCTGACCGACTTTTCAATTGCCAGAGCATACTGCATGTATAATAGATCTGGTAAATCAGATATTGTATATCTCGACTCAAGATTTGATCCTGAAAGAAGCGAGTCTGCGAAGATAGCGCTGGATAAATTCAGGTCAATATGCGGTGTTAAAGGTTATTTCACTTTCTACATAGAGAGGGAAAGGAGGTATGTCAGAGCAAAAGGATTGAGCGAATCTTCCGCGGTTGCTGCTGCTGTTTCCAGTGCCCTTGTATCCAATATCTTCGGCTATAATGTTAAAGCACATTCAATGCTTGCCTCCAGGTTTGCGAAGTTTGTTTCTGGTTCCGGTACCAGATCCGTGTTTCCAGGTCTTTCCACCTGGATCTCGTATCCCGGGATTCAGGAACCGAAATGTTTGGCGCACGAAATCAAGATAGACTTATCTAAAGTCAAGATAGCGATGTTTCCGAAGTTCGCAGACTATTCTACAAATCAGATGCATGAGTTATCAGTCAAGTCGGCACAATATATTCCATGGGTACTGAACAAGTTTGCCCGCTTTGAGGAGATAATTGATCGTTCCTTTTCTCTTGAAGATCTACTGATACGTGCTGAGGAAGAGATGCTGAACCTGAACTCGCTACTTATGTCGGTTGGTCGAGTTCTTCAGACGGAGGAATCGCTTTCACTGATAGAAAGAATCATTTCTTTCAGAAAAAAAAATCCAGGTTTATATTTCACTGCAGATACCGGACCGAGCATTTTGGTCATGACCCTCAACGAAAATTTACTTAAAGAATTCCTTGAGACAGAAACGGACTTTTACATTTCCGGCAACATAGTTAAAGACAGTTCTCCATCTGCATCAAATGCTTTCAGAGAACGTGGTAAAGCTTTTTTCGAATCTCTTCAGAGATCGCAATGAAGATCCCTAACATTTATTCAGAAATACCAAGAGTTTCTCCAGCTGCCATAGATCAGATCGGCAGACACTTTGGATTTGAGAATGCGTCTGATTTTGATCCACTTGGGGATAAGACCAGGTCAGGAATTCCATGGAAAAGAATCTCAGAGGCTGTTCTTGTCAGGGATAGTTATTCATGCAGATCATGCGGAAAATCAACTTTTACCCATATTGCTAATGATAATTCGTCACATTCCGTCCATCTTTCTGTACAGGTCCATCATATAATTCCGAGGAAGGATGGTGGATCAGATTCTTTCAGGAATCTGATAACGCTATGTGAAGATTGCCATCATTCAACCTTTTCGAATGACTATGCAGGTTTGCCTTCAAAAGAACCATCTTTGTCAGTCTACAATTCGAAATATCTACTTGTAATACCTGATTCATTCCTGACATGTAGTGAGAGAGCTACTAAAACCATGATCCACGACTACGCAAGAACATACGATACTGAAACTGGAACGTATATGATAAGGCCAAAACTCGGGGAGAGTATGGAATTATCTGTGTTGCTATTGACATTTGACAGATTCAGGTCAATTGGAAAGGAATTTGAGAAAGAATATTTAGCAGGCAGTTATGTTAAAATAAAGCAGTCTGGGTTAAGCAACAAAATCCTTACATTTTTCGTTGACAACAGTGGAAACCTGATTGGATAATTTCCCCTGTTGACGAAATTATGTCCTTTTTTAGTGCTTGATTTACCCCTTCTTGGCGACATTGTAACTATGGATTGCTATCTATCTCAATTTTAAAAGAAAATGCAGGGTGTCTGGGAACTGGACCTCTTTATGTTGACATTTTCCTGCACTGGACGATATCCAGTAGATGAACATCGGGAAATATTGATAGAAATGTCTAAATTTGTTGTATATATAAATATTAAAGTGGTTGTGATACAAGTTCATAAAGGTGGCATAGAATATGAGTGAAAATCTTGAAACTGCAGTGTTTGCTAGCGGATGTTTCTGGTGTTCAGAAGCAATATTTAACGAAGTCAAGGGTGTTGTGGAGGTGAAATCAGGCTATTCGGGAGGACATATTGAGAACCCGTCATACGATGACGTATGCACAGGCACCACTGGACATGCTGAGTCTGTAAGGATAAAGTTTGATCCAGACGAGATATCATATGATGATCTTCTTGAGATATTTTTTTCCACGCATGATCCAACAACATTGAACAGGCAGGGTAACGATGTTGGGCCGCAATACCGGTCCGCAATTTTCTATATTGACGATCAACAGAAGGAAAAGGCTCTGAAAAAGATACAGGAACTCAATAACAGTGGTGAATTCAAGAAGCCAATCGTAACACAGGTGGAAAAGTTCACAAATTTCTATCCTGCTGAATCCTATCACGAAAGATACTTCGAAAGAAATTCAAGCCAGCCATATTGCATGTTCGTCATTTCCCCTAAAATCAAGAAATTCAGGAAGAAATTTGGCGAATCCCTGTCAACAGAATCATAATGGTTCCTGAAATTGTCTCAATATTTTAAAATACCCTCCTTTACTGTCTATAAGTATGCCAAGCAATAATGACATTACCTTAAGAGTGGCAGAGGCTAATTCAACTGATCCAGGCATGTCCAGGGTAAGGCTTGACGAAGAATCAAGGATGTCTCTCGGAGCAGAGATTGGTGATGTTGTAGAGATAGAAAAGGTAAAGAAAACAGTCGGCAGAGTTTACCGTGCAAGACCAGAGGATGAGAACCGCGGTATTGTTAGAATCGACAGTGTAATGAGGAACAATTGCGGTGCTTCCATTGGAGACAAGGTAAAGGTCAGGAGAGTCATTGCTGAAGAAGCAAAAAGGGTCACTCTTGCCCCGATTATCAGAAAAGATCAGAGATTGAAGTTTGGTGAGGGCATTGAGGAGTTTGTCCAGAAGGCACTTATCCGAAGGCCGATGATCGAGCAGGATAATATCAGCGTTCCAGGACTGACGCTAGCAGGTCATTCCGGGCTTTTATTCAAGGTCGTTAAAACGCTTCCCCCAAAGATACCGATTGAGGTCGGTGAGACAACAAAGATAGAGATAAGGGAGGAACCCGCTTCCGAAGTTCTTGAGGATGTTTCAAGGATCAGCTACGAGGATATAGGTGGATTGAGGGATCAGCTGGGCAAGGTAAGGGAAATAATAGAACTCCCCCTCAAGCACCCAGAGCTCTTTGAAAGACTCGGGATCCACCCGCCAAAGGGCGTTCTACTTTATGGTCCTCCAGGAACAGGTAAGACACTCATTGCAAGAGCTGTGGCAAATGAAAGCGGCGCAAACTTCTATTCAATAAACGGACCGGAAATAATGAGCAAGTATTATGGTCAGAGCGAGCAGAAGCTGCGTGAAATATTTATGAAAGCTGAGGAATCTGCACCTTCCATAATATTCATAGATGAAATAGACTCAATAGCCCCTAAAAGAGAGGAGGTCCAGGGCGAGGTTGAGAGAAGAGTCGTTGCACAGCTGCTGACACTTATGGATGGACTTAAGGAGAGGGGGCATGTCATCGTTATTGGCGCAAGCAACAGGATAGATGCTGTTGATCCAGCGCTGAGGAGACCAGGAAGATTTGACAGGGAAATCAACATTGGCGTTCCTGACAAGAATGGCAGGAAAGAGATACTTTCCATACATACAAGGGGTATGCCAATGGGCATGTCAGAGCAGGAGAAGGGTGAGTTCCTGGACGAGATATCTGAATATACTTACGGTTTTGTAGGAGCGGATCTCGCGGCCCTTGCAAGGGAATCTGCCATGAATGCTCTGAGACGGTATCTTCCTGAAATTGACCTTGACAAGCCCATTCCCGCTGAGATCCTGGAAAAGATGGCAGTCAGGAAAGAGGATTTCATGGATGCACTGAAGCTGATTGAACCCAGCAGCCTGCGTGAAGTTACAGCCGAGATACCGAATGTCAAATGGACTGATATCGGGGGTTTAAATGAGGTCAAGAATGAATTGAGGGAAGCTGTCGAGCTCCCGCTTCTTAAGCCAGATGTGTTCAAGAAACTTGGAATCAGACCCTCCAAGGGATTCATCCTGTATGGTCCGCCAGGCGTCGGCAAGACCCTTCTTGCAAAGGCAGTTGCAACGGAAAGCAAGGCCAATTTCATTTCTGTAAAAGGACCTGAGGTCTTGAGCAAATGGGTTGGGGAGAGCGAGAAGGCGATCAGGGAGATATTCAAGAAGGCAAAACAGGTTGCCCCTTCTATCGTTTTCCTGGATGAGATTGACTCGATTGCACCGAGAAGAGGCACATTCGGGGATTCAGGTGTCACTGAAAGGATGGTTAACCAGCTCCTCACGTCTCTCGACGGAATAGAGACGCTTCAGGGGGTTGTTGTAATAGCTGCAACAAACAGGCCGGATATACTGGACAGCGCTCTCGTTAGATCAGGGAGATTTGACAAGATGATCTACATACCTGCGCCCGATAAGGAGAGCAGGGTCAAGATTCTTGAGGTGCATACAAAGTCAATGCCCCTGGCAAAAGACGTCAACCTGGAAGAAATTGGGGAGCGCACGGAGGGTTATGTCGGCGCTGATCTCGAGAACCTCTGCAGGGAAGCTGGAATGATGGCATACAGGGAGAATCCAGATGCTTCTCAGGTCTCGCAGAAGAATTTCATTGATGCATTGAAATCCATAAGACCTTCTGTTGATGACAATGTCCTGAAGTTCTACAAGAATATTGCACAGGAAATGGGAAAAACAGTACAGGAAAAGAAGCGGCAGGTTGAAGAACTTGGTCTGTATCAATAAGTAAGGTGAGGTTTCTTGGTAGATCTTAAAAAATTTACAACCGACATAATCGGAAAATCAGTTGTCACCACAACCGGCCAGGTTGTGGGCAAACTTGACAATCTTGTCCTTAACCTGGATACTGGAGAGGTGACAAACCTGCTTGTCGAACCAACTGAGGATGCAGTCATCCAAACACTGGAAAGGGATAAGGAAGGAAGGTATGTCGTCTCCATAAAGGGCATAAAATCCATGGAAGACGTTCTGGTTGTTGATTTATCTCAATCAAAACATATCTAATTTTAATTTTCTCAATGTGGAACTGTAGCACCAGCAGCGTATCTCAGTATGCCAGCGGCTCCACCAAACGCTTTCTTGAGCAGCTTTCCCTCATCGCTTTCCTCCGAAATCAGCTCCACGGTTGTGCCAGATTCTTCGGCCATCCTGTAGAATGTCTCAACAAGGTCCTCAGATTGCGTGGCCTGCATAGTCGCACCGCATTTCGGGCACGGCATGTCATCTTTGTTTTGCCTGTATAAAACAACGTGATTTGAACAGCTCGGGCACGTATATTCAACTCTGTACATATCGATGCCCTCTGATAATAGAAGAATGTCAAGGCTCTTCTGTTCAAGTGCAGCAAGTATCGCAGGTATTCCATAAACTCCCAAACCTCCATCATTCTTCTTGATTTCAAGCATGAACCTGTTCATCAGATCCTTTTCCCTTGATATCTTCATATCTTTTACGGTACCTGCCGCCTTTTCGACTAATTCCCTCAATCCTGTTTCATCTGTATACCCGATATCGAATAACTCCTTTACTTTCTGTTTGACCTCATTTCTGAGATAATCCCTTTCGAAAAAGAAATCCTTGGTGGAACCAGGGCCGCCTATAAAAACTGCCTTGATATCCTTGATTATTGGCACAAATGAATTGTTCACTATTTCCCCGATTTTTTTGAAATATTCATGTGCAGCAATTTCAATCAGCCTTTCATATCGCCTCGATGACTGACCTCCCTGATGATGCTTGCTTGGAACAAGAGACTGCTCATTTGCAACAACCTGTATGTTTGTGCCATTCAGGAATCCGATTGTCGCCTCTTTCCTGTCTATGACTATGAGACCGTATATCTCTTTCTCCTGAAGCTGCAATCTCAGCTGTTCAGTGTGAAACATGGAATCGCATTTGTACATAAAAGTCTGTATCGGTTCCGGAGGCTCAATGATTTTCGTATACATTTCAGTCTGGTCTCCCCTGGTGGAAACATGACCCACGAAAAAGACCAGTCCGGATTCAGGTGGAGCTTTGTAGTACTTCAGCCTTGACATTATTGATTCTATCGCTGCTAGGACATTTTTTCTCGTAGACTTTGATTTAATGTTAGAAGAGGTTGAAAATTCCTCGCGCAGATACTGCACTACATCGGAGATCTGTTTACCTGGCGGTACGTAAAGGGATATGAGTTCTGTCCCCCTTCCTTTAAGGTTTTCAAGCTCCTGCAGAGCTTTTTTGAATTCGTATCTTCTCATTTGCGATTCGTCAGTAGGCATTCGTGTGGAAAATTTATAATCGTATTTAATCTTAACCCGATATAACTAATGGAAAAACTTGTTATTTCACTCGGAGGCTCAGTTTTCACCGATAACCCACTCAGGATTGATTTCATCAGGGAACTCTCCATGGTGGTTACAGAACTGAGAAAAAATTACCAGATCGGTATTGTGGTTGGCGGAGGAAAACTGGCAAGATCATATATTTCTGCGTTAAGGCCGCAGAAAGTCAATGAAAATGTTCTGGATGAGATTGGGATATACGCTACCAGAATGAACGCTCTCGCTTTCACATCCTTTCTTGACAATGTGAATACCAAGATACCCACAACGGTCAATGATGCAGCTGAGATGATCGCCCTTTACGGATGCGTTGTTATGGGCGGGACGGAGCCTGGTCACACCACTGACACTGTCGCTGCACTTCTTTCTGAACGTATTGGATCAAGTATACTGATAAATGGAACATCGGTGGATGGTGTATACGATTCAGATCCAGCAAAGAACAAAAGTGCTAGAAAGCATTCGAACCTTACATACGAGGAGGCCATAGAAAAGAGCATAGTTTCTTCGGTTGGAGCTGGACCAAGTGTCTTTATGGATCTTACATCACTTGTTATTGCAAAGAGGTCTGGAATTAAAATTTATGTGATAAAAGGAGACGATATCAAGGAATACGACAGGATCTGCTCTTCTGGTAAGACAAATGGAACACTGATCGGGTAGTATTATACATCCTGCGTTTGCAGGGTCTTTCCAGCTTGTTAGTTATACCATGCATTATTGTTAACCCATGTTTTAAACGTTTAGAGTGTTTTGTATTTTTCTAAACGTAGAACAGGAACTTAGAATCTTGGCATCCATAGTCTGATCTTAAACAATTTTAAATGCGGGTTTTTCATGATATAGATGTTTGATTTTGCAGTGTTTGAGGGAAAAAATATAGGAATCAGTGATATGATGATATGTTGATCAAATCAGAAGATATTTTACTCTCTGTAACTAAATCTATCAGAACGTTCATCTTCATGTCACTTTCTATTTCAATACCGTTTTTTCTCACCTACCTGGGCTATGATCCACTGGATGTTTCTCTTGTGCTTTTGGTTGCAATTGGTGTCTCGACTTTCTACATTTATTTCTATTCGCTGCTGAAGATAGATATAAAGAAGAAGCTTCTCCTGATGGGCTTTCTCCTTGTGATCTCGCTTGCATTTCTATACATTTACGAAACCCTTCCGGGGCTTATAGCTGCTCTTGTCATAGGGGCTATCTCTCTTTCAGGAAAAGATATGGCGACCAATCAGTCTCTCGAGCAATATACAATAGGCATGGTTGAAAGGGATCAGAGGGCGAAGAATTTTGCTTTTTCTCTCTATAACTTTCTTTCCTATGGTTCTGGTGCTGCTGCCTCAGCGTTCCTTTACCTGACTGAAACCCAGAATTTCAGGTTGATATTCATAACAGTACTTGGATTGGCCATCGCTCAGGTCGCAATTTACAGTGTGCTAAAATTTCCCATCCTGAACCGGGTAGATCCTCAGGTAAAGGCAAATTCCGAGACAAAAAGAAGAATCCATACCCTGAGCTCACTGTTTTTTGTTGATTCGGTTGGTGGAGGTCTCGTAAATACCTCAATAATTACACTCTGGTTCGAGGTGGTTTATCATGTAACGCTCTCGCAGGCAGGTCTGATATTTATTGGCGTTAACATAATAACAGCAGGGTCTATTATAATATCCGGCTACCTTTCATCGTCAATAGGTCTAGTGCGCACAATGGTTTATACACATGTTATAAGCAACATTTTCCTCTTTTTTATACCAGTTTTTCACTTTCTCGTCTGGAGCGAGGCACTGCTATTCATCCGCCAGTCTACAAGCCAGATGGATGTTCCTGCGAGAGATAGCTTCGTAAATACCATAATTCCTGAGGAGTCGAGAGTCGGGGGAAACTCATCTTTCCTGGCCTATAGGAACGCTGGTCAGGTACCTGGCCCCGGGTTGGCTGGTATTCTGTTCGAAGTTTTTCCATCCGGCATATTTATTACTGCAGCGTTGACTAAAATTGCATATGATCTTACATTTTATTTTAAGTTTCGTAGTGTGCACACGTGATAAATTATGCCTGTCAAAAATATTTCAGGGTCTTCGTTTCCCAAAGTTTTTCTCATTCCATATAGAAATACTTGAGTCCACTTCAGATGGTTGATTGATAAATAAAAAGACCTTAACCGATGTTGTAATATATATCTATGACAGAGGATAGTTTGGCAAAAAAAACCATGGGAGACTTGTTGAAAAAGTTCAGAATATACTGGATAGCCGGAACTGATTTCTTTGAAAGCCACCTCTCAATATTCTACAACGGAACTTTGGAAGAGTTTCTTTCCATTGCTGATGATCTTGGAATAAAGGTCATTTATGCCAATCGTGCTGGTTCAGGCGATGGTGATGAAAACTCAATTCCAGAAAAACTGGGTTACCTGCACGAAGGTATAATGCATGTATTTTCATCTGCAAAGGACGACAGCACAGATTCGAGTAAGGCTGAACTGTTAAAGACGGGTAACGGGAACAGTGTACTGCATAGAATAGAACAAAATCCGGATGAAGAGGCTAGAAATATGGCAGTATGGGTCAAGTCCAACCTTAACTATATGAGCCCGGACAGTTTCAATTTGCAATATTTCTTCAAAAAATACTGGGAAAGATTGGGTATTGACAGAGAAAAAGTCATGTTGACAAATGAAAGATCAGTGATTGAAAATATAGAGAAACTGGCAACCTCAAAGATAAAAAGCATGCAATAACATAATCTGGATTCGAGATTATCAAGAAGATGATCTCATTTTACAGTTTCAGTAATTTTAATTCTGAATTCACGCAGAAGTTGGTTTCTAAAAATCATTTTTTCCTTTGGATTTTTTATTCGTATTAAAATCAGGGATGGTATTTCTACTCCTGCCATAACCAGATCCTCCTGGTGTGAGTATTATGACCTCGTCCCCTGGAGCCAGGTCTGCTGTAAACTTGCTTGGATATCTTTTTCTTTTGTTTTTGTGGATAATGTAAACCTTACCGGTTTTACCGCTCTTACCTCCAGCAAGTGCATAAGGCGGGTTTACAAACCTGTCTGCAAGTATGGATATTGCGCATGCTTCCTTTGCAATGAAGGAACGCATGATGCCATCGCCTCCCTTCCATGTGCCTGCACCACCGCTGTTTTTCCTGATCCTGTATGCAGTGAAAAAGATTGGGTATTCACGCTCTGCCACCTCAATCGGTGTATTCATGGTATTTGTCATATTGCTGTGTACACCAGATTCGCCGTTTCTGCCTCTTCCTGCACCGTTGCCACCTCCTATCGTTTCATAATAGGACCAGAATTTTCCGTGACCTCTCGGTCCTCCCATCATCACATTGAACATGGTTCCTGATGAAGCAGAAGGTATCACAGTACCGGTGCTTTCGCTAAGTGCATGATGGACGACATCCGCTATTCTCTGGGTTGTCTCAACGTTTCCCCCAGAGACTGGATATGGCATCTCCGGATTGAGGAGGGACCCTTCGGGGGCATAAACCATAAGTATCGAATATAGCCCGTCGTTTGTCGGAATTTCACTGTTCATTGCACTCCTAACGGCATACGCTGCGGCAGAGAAGGTCACTCCTTTCACTGCATTAATGGGCAATTCCAATTCGGTTGAACTGCCGGAGAAGTCTGCAATAATTCCTTTGTTTGAGATGTCCAGACGAAGTTTCAACAAAATGGGGGAATTACCTGCCTCAAGCATATCTGTTGCATAAAAAGAACCATGTTTCCATCCTGATATCGCTAACATGGCAAGTTTTCTTGAATGCTTTATAGTTTCATTCCATCCGGACAGAACTGCATTCA
>JAKBLT010000086.1:2719-4075 GCA_021831925.1 Thermoplasmata archaeon | reverse complement strand
TGATGGTAATTGCCTTTATTGTCTACGCGTACGGAATATCTATAGGGGTCCTTTTTACATTAGGAGGAATATTCATTATAGCCGGCATTATCTGGTACATTGCTGATATCCATATCTATATATTTTCAAAGAAAAAATCTGATGCAGTTGTTTTCTCTGACGACTGGTGAATAGATTATAAATTGTATTGAAATACTTTCCTTACCGATACTTATTTAATAACGGAATTTTTGGAAATTATATTCAATAAAGGTTAAAAATCTTATTTACATCATGAAAAGTCCACTAAAAAGTACGTGTGATTCATGATCACGTATGACGACGTGCGACATTAACTGGTTCAGCTATGGGCTCCGGAATGAGCTTACGGCGGGTCACCGTGCAGTGACGTTCCGATCAGCAGCGGACCAAAAATTCCCCAGCGGGTCAGGGATTATGAGGGGTGATTAATCGCCGTTAACCTGGGGAAAAGTTCCTAAAGTGGGGAATTTAATTGGAGTTCAAGGAAGGGAAGATAGAGAATGAAGATCTAAAGGATCTTGTAGCGATTGTAAATCGGTACGTGAAGAGCTACGAGATAGCAGTTACACCATTAGACGTGTTCTTTTACTATTTCAGTGACGACAATCCTGGCCTGAATGAATCCTTTGAGGAATTAAGGAAGGTCCTCGTACCCAAAGGGTACATACCATTCATGTCCGAAGAGAATGAGAAATTCATCGTGGTCAGGCATCGTCCTGCTGAAAGGTATAGAAGCAATCGGGTAAATCTTGTTCTTTTCGTTCTTACACTGGCTTCTACAATATATGTTGGGGCTGGCTTTTCCCTGAGCTTTCTTAAACCTGGTCCCCTGATGGATCTTTATGCAGTTGAATACGGTTTGGTGTTTTTTTCTGCACCGCTTCTTCTGATACTCGGAATTCACGAAATTGGCCATTATATCGTAGCAAAGCGGTATCAGGTAAAGGCTTCGTTTCCCTTCTTCATACCTGTTCCATTTTCCATTGGAACATTTGGTGCCTTCATATCATTGCGGGACCCAATACCCAACAGGAAGGCAATGCTTGAAATAGGTGCGGCCGGTCCAATATTTGGATTTATTACTGCTTTTCCACTCCTGTTTGTTGCCAATTACCTGCAGCACGTCTTTGTACCTGTCAGTATCCCCTCGACGCTTCTTGTCGTTCAGTTTCCAATAATTTACCACGTTCTCGGTCTGTTAATGCCGTCGAAAGTACCAATATTCCCCATGGAACTCGCCGTCTGGGTTGGTATTTTTGCCACTGCACTCAATCTTCTTCCTGTAAGCCAGCTTGACGGCGGGCATGTAGCCCGCGGCGTTCTCGGGAGAAATTC
>JAKBLT010000086.1:0-2619 GCA_021831925.1 Thermoplasmata archaeon | reverse complement strand
TAATGACTCAAGCATCAAATTTATACTTTAAAAAGCATCAACGGTGTGTGGAACCTGCAGAATTTCGCAGAAAAGCTCTTGATTTCTACAGAGATGAAATTACAGATCGCCTTTTTTACGAAAAGTTAGCAAAGAAGATCTCAGACGATCAGTTCAGGAGCCAGCTGCTTGAATTATCAAGGATAGAGCATGAACATGCCAGTTTCTGGGAGCAGGAACTTAAGAACATATCTGAAGATCCGTCAAAGATGAAGGGAAACCGGCTAAAAATAAGGTTTTTATTTTTCGTCATGAGACTGATAGGCCCCGTACTGACAATAAGGATGCTTGAGCACGGTGAAATACGCGCGATATCCATGTATAAAGACATGATATCCACACAAGCCGAAGGGTCGGATTTAAGGAACAAGCTAGAGACCATACTGGATCAGGAAATAAATCATGAGGATGTATTTGAAAAACAGATAGAGAAGACAGAGGAAGAAATTGAGAAGAACAGAGATATTATTTATGGTATGAGCGACGGACTGGTTGAAGTTCTTGGATCTATCGCAGGTCTGACAGCTATTCTTTTCGATCAATACCTGATTGCACTCGGTGGTTTCGTTGTAGCAATCAGCGGTGCGATGAGCATGTCTCTCGGTTCTTATCTTTCATCAAAATCACAGAGCGAATTCAGGATCCATCAGATACAGAAACAAAGCATGTTTGACCCGTCCAAAAAACAGAAGATGGAAATAGATGACCTGAAGGAAAAATCCAAAAAATCTGCGTTGACAACTGCCTCATATTACCTTCTCGGTGCTTTCATTGCAATTTTCCCTTTCCTGATTCTGTCAAGGATACCTGCTCTCCTGCTTTCAGTGACTCTGGTTGCCATTACCCAGGCAATATCAAATTCAATAGTGGCTTTATCAATGAATGCAAGAATCCTCAGATCAGCCTTGAGGGCCAGCCTGCTAACTCTCCTGACAGCTGCTGCAACATTCGCAGTTGGTGAGATGTTTCACATAATCTTCCATCTGACTGTTTTCTGATTGGGCAGTTATAATAATAAAACAATTTTATTACATTACTATACTCCCATGATATAAGTTGCACGATTTTACAGAATACATGGGCCGCACAAAATCAGAGGTCGAGAAATCACTCAGTTCTTTCCTGACCGAAAAGGTTGAAACATCAATCGATCCGCTTGTCACCCGGGTGGCGTCCCTGATCAAGGAATTCACACTGAACGGGGGCAAAAGAATAAGACCAATACTGATGGTTTCCGGATACTCCCTGTTCATGGAACCCGATTCAAGGATATACAATGCATCTATCAGCACTGAAATTTCCCAGACTTATTTTCTCATTCAGGATGATATAATGGATCAGAGCATGATTAGAAGGGGAAAGCCAGCTTTCCATCTGCAGGTTCTTGAAAAACTTTACGGGAACAGTAAGGATTTGAAGCATCATGCGGAAAGCATTGCGATAATAGCGTCTGATCTGGCAGATTCCTACTGCCACCAGGCCCTTCTCAAATCAGGTTTTGATCCACTCTTGCTCACACAGGCTGATATGGAGTTAAGTAACATATTCGAGGCCACCGGCCACGGACAGTTGATAGATATCAATTCATTCTTCGATGATGAGTTTACCGTCAAGGACCTAATGAGGGTGCACCTCTGGAAAACCGCCAGGTATACAATCGAAGGTCCTTTGAGAATGGGCGCCATTCTTTCAGGCACAAGGGAAAAACTGAATATGCTGAGCAGCTACGGCTATTCACTCGGTTTAGCTTTCCAGCTACATGATGATCTCCTCGGGCTCTTCGGAGACGAAAAGGTTTTGGGTAAATCAGTCAAGAGCGATATAAACGAGGGGAAGAAAACGCTCCTGATCCTAAAAGCGATGGAGAACGGGACATCTGATGAAAGAGAATTCCTCTCCAGTGCAATAAGAAGCGGTAATGTAAGCGACGATGAATTCGAAAGGGTCAAGAAGATAGTTGAAAGAACCGGTTCACTTGACTATTCCATCGATATTTCAAAGAAACTCGCTGAAAATTCAAAGAAGTATATTGTGAGATCTCCGGGCAGGCAGGATATGAAAGATTTTCTTATATGGCTGTCAGATTACATAATAAAAAGATCATCTTGACCGGTATACGGGTTTATGTTTCTGGTACATCTGGCGCATTGCGCCGTCATCCAGATGCACATATATCTGAGTTGTGGAGATACTTGAATGGCCAAGTATTTCCTGGATGAATCTCAGATTCGCGCCATTCCTCATGATTGAGGTTGCAAATGTGTGTCTAAGCACATGCGGAGTGACATTCTTGATCACTCCAGATTCCTTTGCAATCTTTTTAACCAGGCGCTGGATCGAAGTAGGATCATATCTGCTCGTCTTCCTGCTTAAGAAAAGTGCTTCACTGTCTGTTCTTACCAGTACCCTTGACTTCATGTATTTTTCAATCGAGTCAGCGCACTCATCACTCATGATTACAATTCTGTCTTTATCTCCCTTGCCATGCCTTACCCTCATAACCTTCTCTTCGAGATCGACATCCTCTATATTCAGTGAGCATAGTTCGCTTACCCTTAATCCTGTGTAGGCAAGTGTTGA
>JAKBLT010000085.1:0-4182 GCA_021831925.1 Thermoplasmata archaeon | reverse complement strand
ATCTATATATAGATTTATAATATAGCAGGCGGATCAAATTGCCTATTTCAGAAGAAGGGGAAAAGCTCGCGAAGTCGCTCATACTATCGGATATTCCTAGAAGCGTTGCATACACACTCGTATATATTAGGGACAAGGGCGAGATAACAAGTGTTGAGATTGAGAGAGAAACCGGCCTGAGACAACCAGAGGTATCAATCGCCATGCAATGGCTGAGAAGAAGAGGATGGGTCAACAAAAGAAACATGAAGAAAGAGGGAAAGGGGAGACCTATCCATGGTTATAAGCTATCCAAGGGTTTCAATGAGATACTCGAGGAGATAATTATGGATCTCAGCTCAGAAATTCAGGAGATACAGGATAAGATCAAGAAGTTACAGGAGTTCAAACATTAGCTTTTATACGGGTTAATCTCGTAGGCTGAATTTCCATTACCAACTATTATCTTTGTTGCCATATTTACAAATAACCCGACCTCAACCACACCTGGAATAAGTTTTATCTGCGATTCCAGCCTGGCTGGTTCGTCGATCCTGTAAAATGAACAGTCAACAATATAATTTCCATTATCTGTAATGAATCCTTCACGTTTTTCACAATCGTCGCATAATACGCGTATGCGGGAAACAGTCTGTTCATAAAGAAAAGGCAGGATCTCAACAGGCAGCTTCTTTCTGCTGAGGTAAGATTCCGATATCTTTGATTCGTCGACCATCACATAAAACTTCCTGCTTGATGCCGCCACGATCTTCTCTCTTGTAAGGGCGCCACCTCCACCCTTAATCAGGTTGCCCTTTGTGTCGACCTCGTCTGCACCGTCAAAATCAATGTCTATCTGCTGATTGGTTAGTTTGGAAATCTTAATGCCCAGTTTTCTGGCCATTTTTTCCGTGGCCCTGGAAGTCGGAATCCCTGAGATATCGAGACCATTCTTCACCTCTTCGGATAGAAATTTTAAAAAATATTGCGTTGTTGAACCTGTACCAAGGCCGATCAGCATGCCATCCCTCACATATGATACTGCTTTCTTGGCAGCTGATCTCTTGCCGGATTCTGGATCCGTATTTGCCATAAGTTCGTGATAAGAGGCGAGTAAAATAATTTTCCATGTTAAAATGAAAGAAATGCAGTTGATAACCGGTAAAACAATATAAACATCCTTCCAATGTTGATATCATGGAAAAGAAGAGCTGGAAAGAATCCTACTCTGAATTGCAGAGAATAGTCCTACCAGGTGACACAAATGTATTTGACAGCCTTTACGGAGGCAGGCTTGTTGAGTGGATAGATAATGTCGCTTCGATTGTCGCCATGAAACACAGCAGAAAAAGAACAGTGACTGGAAGCATAGACAATCTTTTTTTCCTATCACCAATCAGGATGGGTTACATTGTTTACATGAAGGGCAGGATAAATTTTACCACTAGAACAACCATGGAAATCGAGGTCGATGTTGAATCAGAAGAGGGAATTACTGGAACTAGAAGATTTACAACCAAGGCATACCTTACCTATGTCGCCATCGATGCTGATGGGAGACCGATTGACTGCCCTGAGCTATTGCTGGAAACAGATGATGATAAAAGAAGATTTGAGGAGGCAAGGGTCAGGAGCATAAACAGGAAGGCCCTTTTGAATAAAATAAGGGACCAGGTCAAAAGTGAGCAGGGCTCAGATTGACCGCCATTTTTAAATTTATATCATAGCTTTTCGTCCATGATATTTTTTTCTGATAAATCTTGATCCAGCGGATTCAAAAAGTAATAAATATAACGTAAAGTTCATGTAAATAATGGCATTAAGTGAAATAATTGCACTTATTACATCTACTACCACAAATACACAACTTTACGATATACTTAACCGGGTATATTTGATAGTAATTTCAGTTTCCGCCCTGTTAATAGCATTGCTCTGGATTCCCATTGCTTTGGGTTTCTTCAGCTCGGATGAGAACAAGAAGACAGATGCCAAAATGAAATTGAAAAACGCTGTCTACGGTACGGTAATTTATGTTCTTGCAGTCAGTGGCGTCCTTTATGCTGTATTTCAGTATGTAGCGCTCGGTACGTGATTAACTGTCTCCAGCATCAGTGGAATCAGTATTCTTCTCACTGTTTTCATTGGTTGATGATGCATATCTTGCAATAATATCCCCATTCTGGAACCTTGCCGTCAATTACGGCCTCAACCCGGACTATTCCTTCTATTCTATAATCGGAACCAACAGCGCATATGTTAACATATACAACCTTGTTTTTGCGTCATTCTACTTCATTCTTGCTGAGATTTTGATACTTGGCGGAATTATAGCCTTCATGATAACAAATTCATTCCTGGGACCCGTGAACAGGAATACGTTCATAATCAGGATCGGTATTGGAGCGATTTTGCCATTATTTGCGCTCCAGGTACTGTCACTTTTCCTGAATTTTTCAGGGGATGCATTTCTTTCAATCTGGAATGGTGCAGGAATAAACTGGAGCTCGGGGTTAAGTTTAGTCAACCTTGGTTCAGGTCTTCAGTCAATTTCAGGGGTAAATTCAACCTATCTGCCGGTGATGGAATTCTTTTTCCTTAGTGGATATTTTCTGTCAATTGTCAGCTTGATCATAACACTTGAGCTAAGGCAGGCCCTGCTTATCGTGCTGTCAATTGCAATCCCGATATTCTCAATTACATTTGTAATTCCAAAGCTTGACCAGTATGCTATGAGGCTGTGGAAGCTATTTTTCGAGGCTGCTCTTTTTCCGTTCTTCACGATAATTGGCGTATATTTTGCAATTGAATATTCTGGTGTGTTCCTCCTGCAACTTGCCTTCCTGATATTCGCAGGATCTTCCCCCTTTGTGATAGTATCGGCTTTCAGAATATTTTCATCAGGCTCGTTTCTTGGCATAGTGAATGGATTGTCATTGGAGAATTCAATAGGGAGGGCTGCCAACATTGGCTCATCTGTTGCAAGCATGGATGCTCTGAGAACTGGCCTTTCCGTGGCTGGAATAAACCCCTCTGTTGCCATAAGCGGATCTAAAAATGGAGGAATTAACTGGCAGGAGATCTATAATCGTGATTTTGACTACAGGAGAGAATGGTAATTTTGAGATCTGAAAAATTTCCGTCCAACCTCTATGGATTCAGATCATCCGTGCTTGGGATATCGGCAGACAGGATATTGACCATAGCAATCTTTTCACTTGTTGCATTTATAATTTCAAGATATTACATACCAATTTCACTTGTTGTCCTGGCCTGCGGCTTTATCCTGGCGCTTTCATCCCGAAATGGAAGACAGCCTCTCCTTTACTACATATCCGCTTTTTCATGGAAAGTTTCGGGAAAAAACATAATCGTTGAAACCGGATTCGAAATATCTGAGCGGTCATTCACAGTAATATCAGAAGGGAAGAGAAAAGCTGTAATATTATCCATTACCTCAGACGAAATATATGACCTTAACGAGCAGGATTCGTTTAATGTAGCCGGGCAGATTAACAATTTACTTCAGTCTGATCTGGAGATCAAACTGGCGATAATTTCGGTTCCAGCGGAAAAATTGAAGGTTGACTCCTTTGAAAAAGACACTGATGAATTTCAGTACTACACTATGGTAAACGATGCGCTTGGATCCACCATGTTCCACAGGGTGTATATGATCCTCGCGAATTCCGGGCCTTCATCCTCGGTATCTCCAACCGATGAGAAGATTAAGGCCGTTATAGGGTTTCTTCAATCAGCTGGCTGCAGTGTGCGTACTAAAGTAAGCAGGGAGGAGGTGTCAGATCTATTCTACAGCCTGACCTGACCTGCATTCCAATAATCATGTTATTTCTTGCGACAAGGAAAAATGTGATCCCGAAAAAGCCTTTCAGGATCAGTATTCATAAAAAGTACTATTCCTCAGATAAATACTCCGCAAAATTCTATCTTGCAGATTCAAGATATAATCTTGGAAATGAATTTTCAAGGTTCGTTGACGCATATGGAAGAGATCTTTCCATCTTTATGACATTGAAACCAATCGGTGGAAATACCGCAAAAAAAAGACTTAAAAATATGAGATCGGAAAGATCATCCGAGCTGAAAGTCAAGAACAGCAAAGATGCAAGAAGCGAGATGATTCGATCACAGATCAGGGAAATAGATGATCTTATTGCGAGGATGCAGCGGGAAAAGAGTTCA
>JAKBLT010000084.1:0-4186 GCA_021831925.1 Thermoplasmata archaeon | reverse complement strand
TTTATCAACAAACTCCTTGTAGATATCAGAATGGACGTATACCCTCTCAGCAGCAATGCATGACTGGCCGCTGTTCCAGAATTTAGCCCACAGAAGTGTCTTCAGCGCATTCCTCTGGTCTGCATCCTTCCACACGATGAAAGGTGCCTTACCGCCAAGCTCAAGAACAAGTTTCGCCATGTTTGCTGAAGCCTTCTGCATTATCCTCTGTCCTGTTGCAGTTGAGCCCGTCATCGTTATAAGCGAAACCTTCTTGTGGGCAACCATGTAATCGCCTATCTCTGAGCCCTTGCCAGTTATGAAATTCAGGACACCTTTCGGTAACCCCGCCTGCTGAAGCTTCATTGTAATCCATTCGGCTGATTTTGGCGTATCTGAACTTGGTTTCAGTACAACAGTGTTTCCGGTAATGAGGGCGGGAGCAAGCTTCCTTGCAACCATTGCGGCTGGGAAATTCCATGGTGTAAGTGCAAGCACGACGCCATATGGAACCTTATACTGCAATATTTTTCTTTCGAACGAATCGCCTTCCACGAGGTCTCCTGTCAATTTTCTTTCGAATTCTGAATAATAGACCATCTGATCAATTACGCCATCTACTTCACCTACAGACTCTATCCTTCTCTTACCGTTTTCGAGAACTAAGATATCCTCCAATTCCTTCCGGCTTTTCTGTATGAGGTCGACTGCCTTCATGATAATCTTGGATCTCTCCTTTGTGCCAAGTTCATACCATTTCCAGAAGGATCCCTCTGCGGCATCCATCGCTTCGTCTACTTCCCCCTTTCCAGCTGCAGGTATTTTTTCTATAGCTTCACCTGTGGAAGGATTCATTTTATCTGTGAATTTTCCGCTTTCTGGGTCTTTCCATTGACCATCTATCAACAATTTCATGTTTATTCAATTACATCATGGATAATAGCATTTTCAGTTTAATTCCGGAATGGAATATTTATTGTAAATACGATGCGTTTCCATTCTTGGTAGTTAATATATATAAATATGAAAGCAGGTCTTTGCGTGGATAACAAAGCTTATCCTGCTGCGTAGTTAGATTGAGCCTGCATTAAATAAACATCTCCACAGGTTGCGTAAATAGCGCGTTAGAAGTTCGATATTTATAAATAGAAACTTGCTCTATCGGTACGCTTAATTGCGGTGCTATTAATGAATGATGGTGACTTTATAAAAGTGGACTATGAAATGCGGGTTGGTGATGAGAAGAAACTCGTTTCTACCAGCAAGGAACAGCTGGCAAAAGAAAACGACATTTTTGATGATAAACATGCATATCATCCAACTGTTATCATAGTCGGTACAGACCAGGTTTTTAAGAAAATTAACGAAAGCTTCAAGAGTCATTCCGAGGGCGGAGAGGATGAAGTTACAATGACTCCAGATGAGTCTTATGGAGCCCGTGATCCAAAGAATATCAAGGTTCATTCATACATTGAATTCAAAAGGCAGAACATCGACCCAGTTCCAGGACAGGAAGTCCTGATAAACCACAGAAGAGGAAAAGTCCTTTCAGTGACACCAGGCAGAGTTCTTGTGGACTATAACCATGCATATGCCGGAAAGACAGTTTATTACAAGTACACAATACTTGAGAAGATATCTGATGAAAAAGGAAAAGCACAATCACTCATTTCAATGAACTATCCTGTGAACGAAGATAAATTCAATATTTCTGTCGAGGGCGATGTAGTAAGGATCGAAATACCTGAAGAGACTAAATTCGACCCAGTTTGGGTAGAGGCAAAATTCCATCTTGTCAACGATATGAGGAAATACCTTCCTGGTAAGACAGTGCAACTGGTCGAGACATACCTGCCGCAGGAAGAACCCAAGCCAGAGGAAACGACAACCACGGAATCTGCACCTGGCAGTAAACCTGAAGAGGAGCAGAAAGCACCTGAAGCGTCGCAATCTGGAAATGCGGAAGAAAAGAAAGAAGAAGTAAATAATGAGCCAGTCGAAAAAGACCAGGCCCAGTAAACTTTTCAGGGAAGAAGAGACCAATTTCAGGGATTCCGTAATATCAAAGCTTCAAATACTTTCAAACAAAGTTTCTGTCGTCCTGGTTGGACCCAAATACGGCGGCAATATAGGTGCAGTTTCGAGATCAATGAATAACGCCGGTCTGCGCGACCTCATAATTATCGGAAGGGATGACATACCGGAAGACGCATATGTATATGGAATGCATTCAACAGACATTCTCGACTCAGCAAGGCATTTTAGTTCCCTGGATGACCTGAGAGATGAGTTCAACGTCATTGCTGCATCTTCCAGTGAGGTCACCTTCAATGGCAGAAAATACCGCAGACTGTCATATTCGCCAGAAGAATTCTGGAAAATTTATCTCAAGGCAAAGGGGAAGATAGCACTTGTGTTCGGCAGGGAAGATGATGGTCTTAGGAACGAGGAGATCGAAGAATGCGACAGCTTCATAAGTATTCCGGCTAATCCGAGGTATCCTGTGTACAACCTATCGCATGCCGTCACTATTATATTATATGAGATGGTGAGGCAAACTGTAAGATCCAGAAGCCAAATGCCACTTACGAGCGGCCAAAATGTGGATCTTCTGATTGAGCAAATTATCGAGACATTGGATCTGATCAAATATCCTGCGCACAAGAGGAAGAACACAGAGGTTATGCTCCGCAGATTACTATCAAGATCCAGGTTGACCGATACAGAGTTTCATAAATTAATGGGCATCTTCAGGTATATTATTTTCAACCTGAATGATTCAGATGAGAAAATTTAATGTGTTATTTGAAGCTTCCAATTCACATTATGTGGTGCGTACAATATGAAGCAAAACACAAGGAAATTTGTAGCCATATCCATCATCTTCCCTGGTTTCAAGTTATTCTATTTTTGAAATGCAAAAATACAACTTGGATTAATAAAAGTGAACCATGGCAGGGTTATATTATAAAGACGTTTCAGAAAACTATTGCTATGGGAAATTAGGGCGCAAACGGTATTAACTAAACTTTTTTTTACTTATTCTATTAAATATCAATTTTAATTTGGAGTAAACCATGCAATATGGCGGAAACAGAATTAACTTTTCAATGTCTGCAAAAGCAATTCGGGAAACTCTGGTGATAGGGAAATACATTTTTTTATTCGTTTTACTTTCGGCCGTTCTGACCAGTATATACTATATTCTACTCCCAATGCTCCCATTCGGAACATTCTTTTTGCCTGCAGTAAAATTCATCACTCCAATGCAAGTTGTTTTCTCTTTTGCAATGGGCTTACTTTTTTCGCTTCTTATCACAATTGCTATAAGATCGCATTCGTTTGGCGTAAAAATAAATAAGGGAACTGGAGCAGCCTCAGCACTGACCAGTATAGTTAACGTCTTCTGCTGCACACCTATTATACCATCGATCATTGGAATTGTCGGTGCGTCTTCGCCGTTTCTCTTCAGGTATTCGCCGGCAATACAACATTTTTTTGCCGTGGACTATCCAATATTCTATATAATTTCCATCGTAATGCTTACTTATTCAATCTTGAAAATAGCCTCAAATCTTGGTTGCTGCAGATTGGATACCATTAGCGGAGAAAAAGTGATATCCCAAAAGCAGGAGGTTTAAAGGAGAATGTCAAAATCCAACAAGAAAAAGATGGAGCAGTTAAGGAAGAGACAGCTAAGAACCAGAAAGAAGATGGAGAAAATAGCGCTTATAGCCTTGACAATTGCTATACTGGTTGTCGTAGGCATCCACTATGGGGCATCTGCAATAAATGGAAACCATACTGTAACTAAAAATGCAGAAAAAACCATGAGCGATTTCAATGTTACATTGATAAATGGAGGAACTGTATCAACCAAGTCATTGGAGGGTCAGCCCTTAGTTGTCTGGTTAATGACAACATGGTGCTCCTCGTGCGCTGAGACAAGCGAGCTTCTTGTCTCGCAATATTATAACACCTTCAGATCAGATGGGATACGTTTACTGCAGATAGAAAATTACAATGATCTCAATCAACAGGGGGAGAGTCTGCCATCTTTCGTAACCCAATACGGTGGAGCAAATGAGCCTGGCTGGTATATTGGAACGGCTCCGCAGTGGGTAACCCAGCAGTACAATCCGGCTGGAGTGCTCGATATATATTACCTGGTGAATTCACAGGGATACATTGTTGGTAGCGGGCAGGG
>JAKBLT010000001.1:0-83188 GCA_021831925.1 Thermoplasmata archaeon | reverse complement strand
TAATTAATCTGTTTGTTTTCTTTGTTTCAAGCAAATAGTAGAGGATCGCTGCAACTGCGAATGAAATAAAATAACTTATGTCCACACCAAGTATCTTTGCAATTGGACCCACATAATACGAGGATGGGTACATGAACGGGATGGAAACTATTATTCCAATCAGGTAGGCAGAAATTGCCCTTATGTTAAAAACCTCAGTGAACTGAAGTTTCAGATCCCTTCTGGATCGAATAAAGAAATCCACTATCATGACAGCTATCCATGGAGTTATCCAGTAATCAAGTATGAAGAGGAAGTTCTCGTAGCTGACATAGAAAGATTTGTAACCTATGTAAGATAGAATGACAGCAAGAGCAGCGACAGAAATAGAGATATACCTTCTGTTAACCCTTATACCTGCGGCACGTATACTCATTGAATTTGAATAAAGATTGATCGCATTGGCTGCAAGTCCCCCAAGAAACAGGAAATAAAGTCCAACCAATGCGTATTTGCCTAGGAATAACTGCATCGGCTCTGCGGGATTTGAACTCGTAGATAGTGTTGCTAAACCAACGTAATATCCAGCAATTTCAGCAAAGAAAGAAGCAAGCGATGCTCCTGCGAAAACAAGAATAAAAATCTTCTTTGGAGATGACTTCACAGGTAGATATCTAGAATAATCTGATGCATACGGTCCCCAGCTCATAATATATGAAAATGAGAACGCGACAATCCAGCCAAATGAAACAGCGGAGAATGCTCCAAAAACTGGAGCATTTCCAATTATTCCTATCTTATCGATAGAATAAGCCATTATAACGACAAACATTGATCCAAGAACAGCAGACATTATCTTTTCGAAGATGTGGATTGTCTTATAACCGAGGATAGTGAGTACCAGGACCAGCAGAACAGTGATCAAAATGGGATAAATGTAGGATGATGTATTAAAAGCCAGAGAGAGCGCTGACGCTGCTATGATGGAATTAAAAGTGAACCATCCCAGCGTGTTTCCCCACTGCAGAACGGACATAAGAATTCCGCCCCTTTTCCCGAATGTATATCTGCCTATACGCATCTGAGACATTCCAAAAACTGGGCCCATAAGGCTCATGGATGCAAGTAGAACCCCGCCAAGAACTGTTCCAATCGCAAGCGCAAGAAGAGTTGTCACGAATCCCAAAGAATACAACTGGGCAACTAGGCCTATTGCGAAATCACCGATTGTAAGATTTGAAGCAAACCAGAGCCAGAATAATGAAGATGGACGTTCCTTTCTATCTATTTCAGGAATTATATCCAGGTTCTCAACGCTATCTGTTGAGATGGATTTAAAATCGAACATATGTTCGGTCATGGCATGTGATTCCACCGTGATAAATAACATTTTTCGACGTAAGCAGGCAAAATAATATTATTAAAGGTAACATATCTAATTCAATGGATACTAAGCTTGCGGTTGAAGCGCTGTTGTTTGCCTCCAAAGAACCACTTTCTGTAAGTGATATGGCAATCGCAATAAAGGAAGAAAAAGATGAGGTGTCAAAAGCACTTCGTTCACTAATAAAGGATTATTCCGGCCGGAACACTGCCCTGAAAATATCAAAATTTGGCATCAGGTATAGAATGGAAGTGAAGGATGATTTTGTGAACTTTGCGGTGACAGTTTCAGAGCCTGAATTTCCAAAGGAGGCGCAGGAAATTCTGTCAATGATTCTCAGGAATGGTGGCGCCCTGAAAGGCGAAATAAAAAAGGTTTTTGGCGATGGATCTGAGAAAATATTAATGGAACTGAAACATAAGAAAATACTCACGTCTGAAAAGTACAGAAATACAGAAGTTTATAATGTTGGGAAAAATTTTTACAGATATTTTGAAGTGAGTAAGCAAAGGGTTGATGATATAATGAAAAACCAGCAGGTGGAGAATCCTGACAAATAAAATCCTGTTAGTGGGGAGCGGAGGACGCGAAGATGCAATCTCAGGGAAACTGGTATCAGAAGGATCGATTCTGTATTCAGTTATGGGACATGAGAATCCATCAATCAGAACTAAAGCTAGGGAATACAGGATAATACAGGAAACCGACTGGCAGTCTGTATTGAAATATGCATTGTCGATACAACCTGACCTTGTTTTCATCGGTCCCGATCCGGTTCTCGCCACTCCTCTTGTCGATAAACTTGAAGCAAATTCAATCATGACCGCTTCTCCATCCAGTAAAGCAGCTAGGATAGAAACCGACAAGACGTATATGAGGGATCTAATGAATCGTTATTCCATTGAGGGAAACGTTGGAAACTGGTCATTCGATTCGAGCATAGCACTGGAAAAATGGGCCTTGAAGTATGATTATGAATTTGTTGTAAAACCAAGGGGACTAACAGGTGGAAAGGGCGTCAGGGTGATGGGCGAACATTTCAGGACAAGAGACGAGGGAATAAAATATGCCAATAACCTGATTCGTAGGGATGGATCTGTCCTGATAGAAGAAAGGATCTTGGGAGAGGAGTTCTCACTTCAGGCATTCTGCGATGGAAAAACTATGCTGCCAATGCCACTTGCGCAGGACTATAAAAGGGCATTCGAGGGAGATATTGGACCAAATACGGGCGGCATGGGGGCAATTACGGACAGGAATCACCTTCTCCCATTTATTCCAGGCACTGCCCGGGATAAAGCACTCGGTATTCTGAGGGATGTCGTGGATCGAATGAGGGCTGAATCCACACCATTCAAAGGTATCCTGTATGGTCAGTTCATGTTTTCGAAGTCTGGAACAAGACTGATAGAAATAAATGCAAGGTTTGCAGATCCTGAAGGAATAAACATCCTGACAATTATGAATGACAGTCTTGAGGATAAGCTGTTCCGTATTTCTAATGGTAACCTTAATGTGAGATCATCTTTTCTCAATAAGGCTACTGTGTTGAGGTACCTCGTACCCAAAGGCTATGGAACAAAACCAGAGCCCGGGACAATACACATAAATCCTGTTGAAAGAGATGATGTCCGTATATATTATGCGTCAGTGACTGGGTCCTTAACAGATGTTAATCTGTCAGCATCGAGGGCACTCGCAATCGTTGGAATATCAGATACTATTCCAGGAGCAGCGACTAAAATTGACGACTACATGGTAAATTTAAGTGGAGATTTCTATATGAGGAAAGACATCGGGACTGAGGATATGTTATCGAAAAAGATAATGCTGTCTTCATGAGAGCCTGATCCTTCCGAAAAGCCTCGGAGACAGCATATTGCTGGCAAGGGTCATGTATTTCTGGTTGGTCTGGAGTGGACTGTCAAGAGTCAGCGTTTGACCGTCATAGCTTCCTCTCTGGTATCTCATCGCATCTGAGATAAAGACCTCAAATATATTTTCGGGAACTTTTCTGACGGATTTGTGATATGCAATGCTGGATGCAATAGAATCAAATTTATTCAATGGCGCCTCAGTAAGCATCATTCCCCGCTGAAGCTCCTCGCTGTCGACGTTCTTCAATGCAAGCCCGACACGCGAGCTTGGACCAGCTTCATCCACATCCACATCATGCATCTGGATCGACCGGATCTGAGCTTTTCTGTTGAGATATGATATCTCCATCTCCTGGTGTTTCCTTATAATACCACTAATAACAAACCCCAGTGCTACTGTACCGACACCCCTGACCTGGAAAAAGTGGTCTATTACAACGCATGGATTTGAGTTGCTTTTTTTTGTTCTTATCCCAGATATATCCTCAACTAACTCCATTGGAGGCTTTTCAGATATCACATATTTTTCTAACCTTGTACCCCTGATTACCTGTTTTACCTGATCAATCATATTAGGATCATCAAAAGTGATGAACCCTGTATCCGGCCCCATTAGATCGAGGCCGACTATAACTTCGCCAAGGTCCCTGTTCAGTTGTGTAACATTCACAAGAGCAACATCTGAGGGGAATATGGAATCCGTAAGAGATGATATCTTCTCAGGATACCGATTAGGGTTTACTATAGTAAGAATCAGATCATCGCTTTTTCGCTCAAAGAACTCAATATCTGATGATGTTCCCTTCTTTGAAACTTCCCTGAGAAATTCTGCTGAATTATATGCAAAGAGTGTGAGTGAATTCATAATCTGAGAATCCGTAAGCATATAATTATCTCTTTGATCGAATCCAAGAATTATTACTGAGAATAAGTATAATCTCTCTCGGAAAAGAAGTCAGATTTATAAATGAAAGTAAACTGTTGGCTTGAATTAATCCTTAAAAGACCTATAAATGAATAATAAGATATACCTTAAGGGAAAGATATGAAAATAATGATCAATGTAGCAATGAGCATGAACGGTTTGATTGCCGGAAGGCTTGGAAGGAGGGTTGATATATCATCCAGCCAGGACCGAGAAAGAGTGATGAATCTAAGATCAACGTGCGATGCAATACTTGTAGGAGCAAATACAATAATAAATGATAACCCGGATTTGCGAGCAGCTGACAGAGGATATGAAAAGAATCCATTGAGGGTTGTGCTCGATGGAAGGCTTTCGGTTCCAACTCATTGCAGGGTATTTGATGGTAGATCCAGGACTCTACTTTTTACAGCAAACCGGGAAAGAGAAATGTCAAACTGTGAAATAATTTACAATGATAACACGGAAATTCCAATAGAATTCGTGCTCGATGAACTCAATGACAGAGGTATTAAAAACTTGCTTGTAGAGGGCGGCAGCAGAGTCATCCGGCAGTTTCTTCTTTCCGGTAAGGTCAGTTCTTTCAGCCTGTATATTGGCAACATCTTAATAGAAACTGGAGGCATACCTCTATTCGAAATTGGTTCGGATGTTAGAAATGTAATCTTGAGTAGTGAAAAACTTGGTGATGGTTTTTTACTCTATCTGGACCCAGTTCAATTGAAAAAAGGGATTGAAGAATATGGAAGAAGGGGGACTAAGGCTAAATTGGGCTAGGGACCACATGGGTGTGGTCTCAGAGATAAGGAAGAGGTTTGTCAAGGAAAAACCGTTTAAGGGTATCAGGATCGGCATGGCTCTCCATGTTGAGGCAAAAACAGGCATATTTGCACTGCTTTTGAAGGAGGGTGGAGCTGATGTGAGGTTATCGTCCTGCAATCCATTGAGTTCTGATGACAGTGTTGTTTCCTCTTTAAAGAAAGATTACAGTTTGCCTGTATATGCCAAGAAGGGGGAATCAACTGAGGAATATTACAAGAACCTGAATTCCGTACTGGATCACTCACCAAATCTTGTGATAGACGATGGAGGGGATCTTGTAAGGCTGCTTCATACCGAGCGTTCTGACCTTGTCGATAACATATTTGGTGGCAATGAAGAGACAACGACAGGTGTTGTAAGACTGAGGGCAATGGCAAATTCTGGTGCACTGAAATTTCCAATGTTCGACGTAAATGATGCTAAGATGAAGCATTTTTTCGATAACCGTTATGGTACCGGACAGAGTGTGCTGGATGGATTCATGCATGCAACGAATCTACTTATCGCTGGTAAGAGTGTAGTAGTTGGTGGATACGGATTCTGTGGAAAGGGAATCGCAATGAGGATGAAGGGCCTTGGAGGGATAGTTACAGTGACAGAGGTGGATCCTGTAAAGGCAATTGAGGCAGTTATGGACGGCTTCTATGTAGACAAAATGGAAAATGCACTTAGAACAGCTGACATCGTTGTCACTGCAACCGGCGTCAAGAATATTATAACCACAAAGCAGTTAATGAAAGCAAAGAGTGGTGTTGTCCTGTCAAATGCTGGCCATTTTAACAATGAGATCTCTTTTGACGATCTCGAAAAAAATTGCGAGAGAAAGGAAAAAGTCAGGGGGGATGTCGTAAGATATTACCTCAAAAGCGGCAATTATGTTGATCTTGTCTCAGACGGCAGACTGGTAAACCTTGCATCCGGTCAGGGACATCCAGTGGAAATAATGGATATGAGTTTCGCAATCCAGGCACTGGTTGCAGAATATCTTGTCAAAAATCATGCTTCTCTAAAGCCTGGATTATATAGCGTTCCAGAGGAGATAGACAACCAGGTTGCAGAGATTAAGTTACACAGCCTGGGCATAAGCATTGACAGGTATACCGAGGAACAGCTGAAATATATTAATTCGTGGGACGAGGGTACATAGAAAGTGAGAGAAAAATAAAATTACACCCTACAATCACGAACCTGTAATTTATTGGGCATTGAAATGCCGCCGTAGCTCAGCCTGGTAGAGCGCGTGCTTGGTAAGCACGAGGTCGCGGGATCGAAACCCGTCGGCGGCTCTCTACTGAGATCCATGTTGACAGAGTTGTTCAAAAACCGACATAAGGCTTAAGAGAACGTGAATTAGATTTAAGGTGTCTGTTAAAGCCAAAAGACAAGTTTTGTTGAACTAATTGCAAGCTTTAGATAATATAACCTGAAATGTACCAATACCAGGATACCTGGAACTGAACATGCCAACATATTAAACCAAGTGAAAAACTGTCAAAAATTTATGAGGTAACATAAAGAATTATCTGGATTCCAGAAAGGATACTCATTTCTACTATCCCAATGGTATAATGAGTGTTATTATTGAATGAACCTTACGACATTACATAAACTTAAAAATTAATTCGCTTGCATGATGGGATCTGACAAATGAGGCTGGGGTATTTGCTATTTGATTTGCTCACTATAAGCGACCTAAATAGCAGTTAATTGGCAAACATTATTTATTATGGTGAAGATAATCTTGACAATGGCGATTCCACCGGAAATAGAAAAATATGTTATTGAACAGAGACGCTTCATTCACAAGCATCCAGAGCTCAGTTTTAGGGAGATTGAGACAAGTAAGCACATTGAATCTGAGTTGCGTTCATTTGGCCTTGAGGTTAAACACGTCGGAGCTACAGGTCTGATATCAGATATTAAGGGGAAGGAGCCAGGTAAGATAATCGTTTTGAGAGCGGACATGGATGCGCTGCCGGTTACGGAAGAGAATAAGGTTGATTTCAAATCAGCTTCTCCGGGTGTAATGCATGCTTGTGGGCATGATGCCCATGTTGCGATGCTACTGGGTGTTGCTAAAATGCTCTCCTCCAGTGGTGTTAAGAATGGGACCGTGAGATTGATCTTTCAGCAGGCAGAGGAGAATCCACCCGGAGGTGCAATTGAATTTGTTAAAGCTGGCTACCTGAAGGGTGTTTATGCAGCTGTTGGACAGCATGTATCGTCGGACGAGAAGTGTGGTCAAATCTCAACATATTACGATTATGCCATGGCAAATGCGGATGAATTCCGCGTAAAGATACATGGAAAGGGAGGGCATGGATCCGAGCCAGAAAAGGCAGTCGATGTTCTCCTTATTGGGACTTATTACGTTAACCTGATACAGAGCATTGTTTCAAGAATGATCCCTGCATTCAGCCCGGCTGTAGTTACAGTTGGTACATTCAATTCAGGTTATAGATATAACATAATTGCCGCCCATACTGAAATAACGGGCACGGTCAGGACTTATGACGAATCGATCAGGAAAAAAGTTAAGCAGGAGCTTGGTAAGATATTAAAATCTCTCTGTGAAACCTACGGTGCTGATTACGAATTTGAATACATAGAGGGGTATCCCGCTGTGAGAAATAACAGGAAGATCACGGAAATACTTGAATCTGTGGCCGCGAATGTTGTTGGTAAAGACGGCATTCTTCACAAGGACCCTATTATGGGGGGAGAGGATTTTGCATATTTTGCGCGTGAGGTCCCGAGCACCTTTTATTTCTTAGGAACCGCCAATGAGAAAAAGGGAAAATCAAGCCCAAACCACTCCCCGACCTTCGACATAGATGAAGATGCAATGAAATACGGGGTAGAGATAATGCTTAACACGGCGATCAAGCTCCTGGAGTAAACGGACATAATATCAGTACTTCTTCAGCGCAATCGATATTGCAGCAAGGTCGCTTCCATTCTTGAGGCCCTGTACTATCTTTACTGGTCTGTACATGGATTTGAATTCTTCCTTAACCGCTTCCCTTAAAGGTCTAAACAGTGTATTCCCTGCGAGGCTCACGCCGCCCCCTATTATAATAACCTCAGGGTCAAATGCACAGGCAAGATTCACAATACCTATCGACAGGTAATAGATAGTTTCCTCGATAATCAGCCTTGAAAGCATGTCACCCCTGCGCATTGCATCAAAAATCGTCTCTGCCGTAAGATTTCCGGGATTAATTTTTGAAAGAATCTTGGAGTCACGCACGGCGGTTATGCTCTCTGAGACACGCCTGCTTATTCCTTTACCGCTGGCTATTGCCTCCAGGCAGCCCTTTCTTCCGCATCCACAGGTTGGGCCATTGGACATAATCACCATGTGACCGAATTCACCCGCCAGGCCATTTTTCCCCCTCATCAGATTCCCGTTTACAAATGCTCCACCGCCAATGCCGGTGCTGAGGGTGAGATAGATGAAGTTGTCAACATCCTTACCTGATCCGAACATTCTCTCAGCTATTGTAGCTCCAGTTGCATCGTTTTCCAGCACTACCCCCGCTTTAAAGTGTTTCTGAAGTTCCTCTGATATACGGAAATCATTGAGTCCAAGTATATTCGGTGAGGAGATTATCATACCCTTGTCCCTGTCCACAAGACCCGCAAAAATAACACCCACTGAATCAACCCTGCTTATACCATGCGTGCTAAGAAGGCTGTCCCCCATTTCGAATAACTGGTCGCGTAACCTGTTCTTGCCAAGGTGCTTTATTGTAGGTCTCCTCACGGCACCTATTATTTCACCCTTCTCGTTTCCAATAACAGCCGATATTTTTGTACCGCCTACGTCGAACCCAAGAATGTTCATTAGATCCAGTCATGATGTGAATCTATAATAAAAAATTCGTCTATTATTTCTTTGTGTATGTAGAAAGGATCAAAGTTTCGACTCTCAATACAACCTTTTCCTCATCATTATCTCTTATCTGGTCTATTCTTCTGGACAAGCAATGTCAGGCCTTCGTTTGATTTTACAATCACTTTTTCGCCGGCTTCTGCCGACCCTTCTTCTATTAATCTGGCCTTCCACATCTGTCCCTCAAAGGAGACCCAGCCTTCGGGAGCAAGCGGCGTCTTTACCTCTACTTCGGTTCCAACCATGCTCTCAAGCCCCGTATATTTTCGACGGCCAAGTGACCTGATGATATATTGCAGATAATATGCTACCAGAAATGCAATTATTATAAGCGCTGCAGCAAAGTACAGGTTGCCTGTACTGAATGGAGAGGAGGAATTGGCGGAAGGGGAATATGTTATATATGCCGGTGCGAGGAGAAAAGCTCCTATCAGACTTACGACCATACCTGTTATCATCATGAACCCATGCCCTAATTTAAATTCAGCTAGTATCAGTATTGCTCCCACAAGAATGAATACAAGTCCAATCAGTGGGGCGCCTATGATTTCAGCACCGATCAGACCGAGACCAATCATGATAAGACCGATAACGCTTAAAATGACGCTACCATGATACAGATCAAGCAAGATAGCCAGAACGCCAATTGTGATAAGAATTCCATCAACAAAGGAATCACTCAAAAAAGAGAGAAAATTGTCATAAAAGTTGGGATTTTCAGTTATCACGTTGGGTGCCGTTGAACTGGACGCAAGCCCTTCCTGTACCAAAAAACTGCTTAAGCTTGAAGCCTCACCGTTAATCAGTCCAATAGCCAGGGCCTGAGAATTTGTATAGATAGCATTGCCTGTAATCATGGAGAGGGCTGCCGATGTATTCTTGCCATGCGCGACTGCAAGGCTTTGCATGAGCTCTTCCATCAGGACAGTCTCAGATGATGAGCCTCCAAGAACAACCGGAGATGATGGACCGATGGTGGATGAAGGCCCCATAAAAACGAAATCGGAACTTAGGGCAATGTAGGATCCGGCGGATGAAGCCAGACCGCCGGCATCAATATAGGTGTAAACTGGAATTCCCTTGTGTTCAGTTGAGTTTATGTAAGATATTATCTGTAACATGTCTGATATGTAACCTCCGGGTGTATTCATGTTGATCACAACCGCTTCCACACTGGATGAACTCAAACCCGTCAGTGAACTCTTAAAAAAAGCAGAGCTGCCAGGGTCTACATTCTCCTGAAGATTTATGACAACAATATCCTTGCTTGATACTGATGGGGAATAACCATGAGATATGGGGACAAAAGAGACGATGAGCAATAACATTATGGCGGATAAAATAACGACTGAAAACAATTGCTTCTCTCGCACATACTGCTCATTATAAAGATTTAAATTAACCTTTCTTTTTGCAGAAAAGCCAGTATCAGCCAAAAACATATTTGATCAAACACAATAATATTTAATTTACAATAAGCATAACGTCCCGTGAGTCTTTCAATTGCAGATGCATTAACTCAGGAAAACGGTACTGAAGTCACGCTCAATGGCTGGGTTCAGGACTTTAGGGTCTTAAAAACAGTTTCTTTCATTGTTTTGCGGGATCACACCGGCGTTTTGCAGGTAACCGTTAAAAAAGACAGGGAGGTTCTTCAGAATGCTATTTCTTCCCTGCAGAGAGAGACCGTGGTTTCGGTTAAGGGGAAACTAAACAAGGAAGCGCTCACAAAGAATGGAATTGAAGTTGTTGCCGACAGCCTGACTGTTCTGAACATATCGGCCACGCCACTCCCACTTGGCGTCATCGACAAGGTAAACGCAGACATAGAAACTCGCTTAAATAACAGATTCATTGATTTGAGAAAGGAGGAAAACAACCTGATCTTCAGATCTGAGTCTGAATTATTGTGGGGGATCAGGAAATATCTGCACGAACAGAAATTCGTTGAAGTCCATACACCAAAGATAGTGGCAGCGGCCACTGAGGGCGGTGCTGACCTCTTTCCGGTTCAGTACTTCGAGAAAAACGCTTATTTAAACCAGTCTCCGCAGCTCTACAAAGAAATCCTGATTTCTGCTGGTTTTAACAGGGTATTTGAGGTTGGACCAGCTTTCAGAGCCGAAAAACATAATACGCCGAGGCACCTGAATGAATTCACTTCGATTGACATAGAGATGGGTTTTTCAGATCATACTGATGCAATGCAAATGCTTCAGGAATCGATTAAAAGCGGGGTCAAGCAACTGAGATCTACTCTGGGCGAATACCTAAATTCTCACGGCATAAATCTCCCGGAACCACCTGACAAATTTCCGAAAATAACCTATAACGAGTGCATTGAATTTCTTTCAAATAAGAATGAAGTTGTTAATTTTGGATCTGACTTCACACCCGAAAACCTGAAAATAATCGGGTCTGAATTCCCAAGCTTTTATTTCATCACTGAATGGCCTTCTGACCTGAGAGCATTCTACACGATGCCAAAACCCGGCCATGAAGAGCTGAGCAACTCTTTCGACCTCCAGTTTAAGGAATTCGAGATCACATCTGGTGCCCAGAGGGTTCATGATCCAGGCATGCTGGAGATGAGGTTAAGGAAAAAAGGACTTAACCCTGATGAATTTTCATTCTATACCAATGCTTTCCGCTATGGGATGCCACCACATGCAGGCTGGGGGCTGGGACTGGAAAGGCTGACTATGATAATGCTCAACCTGCACAATATACGCGAGGTTACCCTATTTCCTCGGGACAGAACGAGAATTAGTCCTTGATTTCTTATTGCCCTCTTCCTCACCATAAACAGTTCTATCAAGTTCTTCGTAGCTCGCAACGTCATCCAGGTCTTCTTTTTTGTTGATTCTGACCTTTGACATAATCTCATGAAATAATTCAAATGGACCTATAATAACCTTTTGTTGTTCCCAGATCCAGCAACCTGATTCTTTTAAACGGTAAAAATTAAGAAACTATCACGGATCCAATCAATCTCTCTTGCTGACAACAACCATTGCGGGTTGAACCTCAAATTTTCTCTGCGATACCCTTGTAACTGATAGCAGGGCGCTCCTCTTCTTGGTGTTTTCGAAATACTTGAGAATTTGCTTGACAAGTGCAGCACTGACCTCAAGCTCAATGTAAATTGGATTGCCCTTGTGGAACCATGTTGCGATTATCTTATTGTCGACCTGATCAAATAGATCCTCTAAATCTACTTCGATATCAATCCTCTGTCCAACTTCCAATTTCAAGTTTCCCAGCTCAGCAAGTGATCGGTTTCATTGTTCTTTAACCTTCTCAAACATCTTCCGCTAAATCAAAAGCTTTCAAGTAGCCTGATATCAAGTAACTTTTCAAGTTTCCTTGCCAACTTTATATCTGGCTGGAGATCTCCCCTCTCAATTTTTGATAACACGTTTTTCTTTTCCAGGAGCTTGCTGGCCAGGTCCTCCTGTGTCCAGGACAGTCTTTCCCTTGCCTCCCTTACAATCTGGGCGTATTCAGGTACAACAAAAATGTCCTCCGAATCTGATTGTTTTTTCTTCGTATGATTTACCTTTTGTTTTGGTATAAAATGAGTACTGCTTTTTGATGGTGACTCAATTACAACTGTCTGAACCTGCTTTTTAGGAGGGTCAACAGGCACGCCAAAATGAGCGCAAGAATCACAGACTAAAAGAACCGTGCCCTCAACCCTGACTTTTTGAGTCTTTGGAACATTTTTCCCACACATTTCACAGAACATGATGTGCGTATCCCAAATTAGAATATATTTCTTAACCATCAAAGCGGCAGCATATAATTAGCAATAGAAAGCATTTAGATTAAAACTGCATACAGATATATTGGCAACAGGTAATTTCGGTGAAAGGCTCATCCGGATTGGTAAAGATTTCTTCACTATTACAGAATATAAGAAGGCTGTTTTTGGTGAAGACATCATAAATTATCATGGAAAGTTTGCCAGAAAGATTGAGCCGAAAAGAAGCAAGCTCGGGGCAGCCCTGATAAACGGATTGGATCGTTTTCCATTGAATGATGATTCCAATATACTTTACCTTGGTGCGTCTACCGGAACTACCGTCAGCTATCTATCAGATGTTTGCATCTTCGGCAGAATCTATGCGGTAGAGGTTTCAATCGAATCGTTTTACCGGCTGCTTGGGCTAGCAGAAAAAAGAAGGAACATATGCCCCATTATTGAGGATGCGAATATGCCTGAAAAATATTCATTTTTCGTAGATAAGGTTGATTTGATATACCAGGACATCGCGCAGAGAAACCAGATACAGATATTCAACCTGAATGCTGAGATGTTTCCGACTGCTAAGTATGCATTCCTGGTTGTAAAGACCAGGTCGATTTCATCAAGATTTCCAGAGCAGGCTTTACTTAAGACTGCCCTGAAAGAAGTAAAATCCTTTAATGTGAGGAAAATAATAGATCTGGCCCCGTTTGATCAGTCAAATTTCATGGTTTATATGGAAAGATAAATTATGATGATGATATGACAGTGTAAAACAAAGAATTGTTTTAATCTACAGAATTATTACCTCGTTTAAATCTGGTGAAAAAATGGATGTACGAATGCTTTCCGATCTTGGTTTTGTAAGAAAGAGGTGCACGAAATGCGGAAAGTACTTCTGGGCCATTTCGCGAGATCGGCTGACCTGCGGTGATACTGATTGTGACGGATATTCATTCATAGGTAGGCACTTTACCAAAAGAAGATTTGACAATAACGAAATGAGGGATCTTTTCATTAATTATTTCATCAAGGATCATACATTACTCAAACCATATCCCGTCGTCCCCAGATGGAGGGAGGATGTTTTGCTTGTCAATGCTTCAATATACGATTTCCAGCCGCATGTTACATCGGGACTTGTCAAGCCGCCGGCAAATCCTATTGTGATGTCACAGCCAAGTATTCGTATGACAGATGTTGACCTGGTGGGGGAAACCGGGAGGCATCTGACGAGTTTTGAGATGCTGTGTCATGACTCATTCAACACCGAGAAAAATATGATCTACTGGATTGATGGAACCATATCTCGTTCATTTTCATTCTTCACTGAAGCCATGGGTATAAAGCCTGATACTGTAACTTATGTCGAAAAACCCTGGAGCGGAGGCGGAAACGCGGGTGAGGCAATGGAGGTTTTTGTTGGCGGCCTTGAAATAGCTACCCTCGTCTTCATGGATATGAAGAGCGATCCTGCAGGCGATTTCGAAGTTGATGGTGAAAAATATTCTAAAATGAATCTTCAAATCGTTGACACAGGTTATGGACTTGAAAGATTATCATGGCTGTCCTATGCCACCAGCACAATTTATGATTTCCTTTATCCGGACATAATAAGGAAGGTTCTTGACATTGCAGGCATAGGCCACCTTGATTCTGTCCTTCTTCGATCCATTACAGAAAACTCAGTCCTGATGCCTGGGAAGAATATTCAGGAACGGATATCTCATTTATTTAAGACAGGTGACAGGGGGGTTTCCGAGTATGACGAGAAGTCAGCCTTGCGGGCATTCAATGATTCTAAGGCCGTCTACACAATAGCCGATCATACTAGATCAATACTGTTCCTTCTCTCAAATTATGTAATACCATCCAACGTCAAGGTTGGCTACCTTGAGAGGATATTATTGAGGAGAACGTTCAGGGCCTTCTCAAACCTTGGCGTTGAAAATGTTCTCATGGATTTATTGAAGCTGCAGTACTCACGATTTTCTTCCATACTTAATGAAATGGACTGGGACTTCGCTGAGAAGGCTGTAAGTGATGAAATGAGTAAATATAAGGTGGCGCTCCAGGGCGGAGAATCGATCATTTCAAGGATAATTGCCAAAACTGGTGTTATAAGTGAAAAGGACGCCATCCAGCTTTATGACTCACACGGTCTTGATCCTGAAACGATTGAGAGGATATCTGAGGAAAAGGGAGGGCGCGTCAAGATTCCGAGCGATTTCCACATGAAGGTCATGTCACTGCACGAACCAAAGCACAAGATGAAGAAACAGATTGCGATCCCCGCCGGGCTTGAGACCAGGCCGCTTTATTATGATGACACGCAGATATCAGATTTCACCGGTCTGGTACTTTACAGCTCAGACGGTATCCTCATAACAAACCAGACCGCTTTTTATCCTGAGGGCGGGGGTCAGCCATGCGACCTTGGCTACTTTGATTACGGAAATAAGAGAATAAACGTGAATTATGTTGAAAAAGTGGGAAAGGCAATTATTCACCATGTTGACACTGATATTCCAGAAAAAACGAGAATAAAGGGCCATATAGATAGGTTCAGAAGAAAAAGATTGATGTACCATCACTCTGCAACTCACCTCTTACTGGCAGTTACCCGGGAAATCCTGGGCAAACATGTATGGCAGGCAGGTGCACAGAAAGGCGTGGATGAATCAAGAATAGATATTACGCATTTCTCTCGCCTCACAGACGAGGATGTGGAAAAAATTGAAAAAAGGTGCCTTGATCTTATTTCAAAAGGTGCCAAGATTATCGTAAGAAATATGGAATGGTATTCAGCACTTGACAGGTTCGGGTTTACTCTATTCCAGGGCGGTGTTCCACTGGACAGCAAGCTCAGGGTGGTCGAGATTGATGGCATCGATGCCGAAGGATGCGGTGGTACCCATCTTGATAATATCAATGCACTTGGTTTCATAAAAATTATCCGTACGGAGACTGTTCAGGAGGGCATCCAGAGAATCGTATTCGCTGCGGGCGAGGCTGCTCTGTTGCGTACGCAGAAGGTATACAGGTCACTTCGATCCGTACAGCTTGATCTTGGAGTAGAAGAGGATAAAGTGGACGAGACTTTCCACAAAACTTTCAGCCAGCTTATTGAAGCAAAAAAACAGATTGAAACACTCCACAAGGCAAGGGTGAACGATATTATACAAAATTCAAGAAGTATTGAGGGGGGTTCATTTCCATTAAAATATGTAAATGCCTCACTGAATGAGGAGGAAATAAAATTGATTTCAAAAATTGCCTCTTCTGAAAAGAAATACGCCTACCTGATTGCGAATTCAGATCAGAATGAGTCTAAAAAACTCTTCATAAGTCCTTCTTTTGACGCAATTCAGTTCATGAAGGGGCTTGAGGGAAAACATGTCGTGATACTTAATGGAAACAAATTCCTGGTGGAGTTCAGTAGCGATGTCGATACTGCAAAGTTAATAAGCATGATTACAAATAGAAGCAAAGAGTGAATGACGCAAAATAACGATATCAATCAAGTTATTTCTATCGCATCCAGTTATTTTGCATTCAGTACTGAGGATATATCGGACGATTCCGCAGTTCTCATTCTAAAAGATCGCGAAAAAGCAGACTTAGAAACATTCAGAAAGTTCTTGACTGAAATAGAGAAACTTGGATTCACTGCTTTTACGGGCAACGAATTTTCATACCGTATTTACGTGAGCAGGAAATCACACGGTTCTAAGAAGTCAGTATTCTCAAAGAGAATTAAGCTTGTTCTATTCCTATTATCAATTATCACAGTGTTTTATGCAGGTTATTCGTACCAGGCCTCATTTACAGGACACTCTCCTGTTCTCTATACTATAAGCTACGTTTTCGTATTCTTTGTATCGCCCATTTTCAGTATTATTCTATTCAGGGAGGTCGGCAGATACATTGCCTTCAAGACAGAAGGAATGCATTATTCACTCCCCATTCTGATACCGGATCCAATTGGCCTTGGAACAATGGGGTCCATAATAAGCCAGTCACAGCCGTTTCTTTCAAAAAGGGCAATGCTGAAATCCGGCCTGTATCCTTTGATTCTAGGTTTTTCACTATCGACTCTCTTCCTTATCATGGGTATTTTCCTGATACCAACCTCATCACATTTATTGATTCCTGTAAATTCTCCGGTGACAAAGCTTAGTCTTCCAATAATATTTTCACTGATATTTTTCAGGTTTACACCGGAGACTGTTGCACTTAACCTGTTATCCTACGCTGGCTGGGTAGGAATCGTTATAAACGCATTCAATGCATTTCCTCTTGGGTACTTAGATGGCGGTCTGATCTTTTCATCTCTCGAACCTGATTATTCAAAATTTGCAGGTTATCTGTCCATAATTATAATTGCTGGCCTATCGTTTATTTACCCTTCGTGGTTTATCATTCTTGTCTTTGCCATAGTACTCGGGATACAGGGCCCAACACCGCTTTACGCCCTCAGGTCCCTTAGCAGGAAAAGCAGGCTCGCAATCGTGCTATCGATCTTTTTCGTGGTCGCAGGAATGGCCCCGATACCTGTCCATATAGTTCCGACAAACTTTGATATGCATATGAATCAGAACACTTACCTTATAACAAATGGTAGCCGTGAAAATATAACATTAAATATATCCCTTACAGATAGTTCAAGTTCTATAATCGTCCCTGCCTTTAATATTAATCCTGCAATGTCCTTTACTGTTTTTTCAAATTCACCCTCAATATATCCTGGAAAAACATCAAGTTTTCTGCTGGCTCTTAGCACGTATTCTATTACCTCAACGGGGATCCATAATTACACAATATCAGCTTATTCAGGTACTTCAGTGATTAAATGCAATTTTATGATCATGGAAATTAATTCAAGCACAGATCTCTCTTTCTCTAACTCAAATCCACTTATTAAAAATGGAAAGCCCGGTTCGCCCATAAATGTCACATTTCTTTACAGTTCAATTGGAGAGGAAAATATCACGCTTTATTCGATAGCGCCCGATAATTTCAATTACACAATTAAGCTGGAAAACCTTACGCTGGCATATTCCGGATCTGCTGAGATACTCTCGAAGCCATTCAGCGCCAATTCCGGAGTGCCGATATCTGTTTCACTGCTTTCCTATGAGAGGGTCAAGGACTGGGAATTAGTTGCGATGATTCACAACTTTGATGGTGCAGTAGCAATTATAACTTTAATATAGGTAATATCCATGAAAATGGCATTCTTCATTAATCCAGCAGCAGGCTCTGGCTTCTTTCTCAACCAGAAGGATTCAAAATCCGATTATATCTCAAAGCAGAAATCGCCGGTGGCAATAGAAGCCGGAAACGCCTTCCTCAAGCAACTGGATCCATCAAATCTGGAGATAGTGACCCCGAAGGGAATAATGGGGTCGAGATCACTGGAACATAATGGGCTAAAGCCAGTTATGGAGATTGAGGTTGCCATGGATAATACAACGGTTGATGATACAGTAAAATTCATAAAGTCCATTAATAGAATGAATGTCGAGTTACTGGTATTTGTCGGAGGTGATGGCACCGCCAGGGACATACTTGAAATCATAGACAGGAAGATTCCGGTTCTTGGCGTTCCGTCTGGGCTAAAGATGTACAGTGGTATTTTTGCGATAACTCCTCAAAGAGCAGCGGCTGTTGTAGATGCGTTCTCCAGTGGATCGGCGCAGGTTGAGCCTTCGGATGTTTTGGATTTGGATCGGGACGGGAAAATTAAGCAGTATGGAACCCTGCTGAAACCATCAAGTGAATGGGTTGTGCCATCAGGCAAGACCGAATATCTCGCTTCTGACCCCTCTGACATTATCGACTTCATATTCGATTATCTTGATGATGACTGCACCTACATAATTGGAACTGGGGGTACCTGCAAAAAGATCATGCTGAGAATGGGGATCGAATCAGATCCCCTGGCTATAGATATAGTAAGAAGACGGAAACTGATAAAATCTGACGCCAGTGAAGATGACCTGCTCGCTCTATCAGATAGATGCATAAAAATAATTATTTCACCTCTTGGAGGGCAGAACTTTCTACTTGGTCATGGAAACAGGCAGATTACCGGGAGAGTCCTGGAAAAAGTAGGTTTTTCAAACATTATTATTATTTCTGCTCCTGAAAAAATAGAGTATACCGACAGACTCTTCATCGATGTTGGAAATGCTGAGGTACCAGGATACGTGAAGGTCTTAACCGGTTATGGAAAATACAGGATGATGAAAATAGTGCAATAGCTGGCACAGATGCCCTCATGTATAATAAATAAAACTTTTAAGGTTCCTTGCCTTTGACCTTGAAGGAAAAGGAATGGAAAGTTCGAACCATGGTAATACATTCGCGGATCTATCTCGATTCATGAGAAGATCGCCAAAACTTGTATCATATGTGATTCCTCTCCTGATTTTTCTATCCCTTGATTATATCGTTACCGGAAAAATGCTTTACATATTATTAATCATACTTCTACCACTTGCACTGGTTATAATTTTTGACAAGATGTTCATCGCAGCAACACATTTTTATTTTCCAACCAGAAGGGTCTTCTTCCAGGATTTCCTGAACTTCTTTATCGCAGGGGTTTATTTCCTGATATTATCGCTGCTGTTTCCCCATATGCCTTTTGTATTTAGCGCAGTAATTGCAGCCACATCGACTGCCTTGATGCGTTCGATGGTCTTCTTTGTTTACTATACTGAGAGGCCACAGTATCTGATCCTGCCCTCAATGCTGTACACAATATCAACACTGATGCCTGCCCTCGTTCTGATGCCGTCAGCCAACCTCCTCATTGATGCAGTAATATCTTCCCTTATCTTCACGGCTGGGGGAATATCTTTTGCATATTTTCCCATAAGGAGATTCACTAAGGAATTTGGGCAGAGTCCTATCTCAATACTTAACTTCTTCCTGAATATACATTCCAAATCAGACATAGAAACGGGTAACATGTTTTTTTCAAAACTTTACGGAAACAGGCGAACTGTTCCAGTAAAGATTGTAAGCATTGAGAATATGAATCACGCGAGAAAAGTACTCATGGTATTCCCATACGTTCACCCTGGACCGTTTGGGTCTATTGGAACCAGCAACCTCCCAGCGAAGCTCCAGGAGAGACTGGCTGATCTTTCCACGGATGTCATGGTATTCCACACCTCGACCACCAACAGTAACAACAGTGCTTCAGATGCTGATGTTGATACCATTGCTCGGGGTGTCAGGAGCGGATTGGAAAATCTTGCGTATACGGATGTCTGCACAAAAATTAAGAAGATGAACAGCGGCAAAATTTCTGTTTCCATGATAAGAATGGGGAATTTCGGAATAGGATCCTTAATCCCGGAGAGAGAAAAATTTGATGACGTCAGCCTCACCGAGGGTCTTAAAATAACGGAACGCTTGAAACAGTCTGGCGCCGACGATTTTATTGTGGTGGACGCTCAGAATCATTTCTCGCATGGTGCAAGTGCACTGAGCGATTGTTCCCTTCATTCGAAAACGTTTGAACGGGAATTCGTCAAGAATGAACCTAAGAACAGGATAATTAGTGGGTATTCCAGAGTTGAAGGTGTGAGTCCTGGGCTTGGGCCAATGGGCATTCAATGCATAGTTTTCAGCAACCAGGGAAAGTACCAGGCAATTGTTCTTACTGATTCAAACAATATAAAGGACGAGGTTATGGGGCTTGCAGAAAAGAAGGTTAACGGGCTTGTCTCCTATCTTGATATTTTTACGACAGACAATCACTATGTGAATCAGGGCACCCTTGACATGAACCCACTCGGGGAGAGGGACGATAATGAATACGTTTCTGATCTAATAAGGGAATCTGTCGAAAAGGCTATTTCCAACTGTGAAGAATGTGTTGCTGGTGAAGCCTCGACTGACGTAACGGTTTCAATGGGAGAGGAAAACATGTTTGAAAAACTTTTAACCAGTGTCTTCAGCTCTCTCAAGGGGGCAAAATATTCAATTGTCGGTATTGTAGCTGTGACAGTGATATCATCGTTTCTGGTATTCAGCTTGCATCCTTAGAATTCCGGCTGAAAATTCTGTCCATAAGTACGGGATTTCCAGAAGACATGATTATGTCCAGAAGACAATAAGAAACCATTGTCTGTACGACGGGAAGTGCACGGATTGCAATGCATGGATCATGTCTTCCCTTGATCTTCAGCGAAACAGGTTCATGAGTGTGAAGGTCAACGGTCTCGACCTCTTTCCTGATTGAAGAGGTTGGCTTAACAGCGATCCTTAATGTAATAGGCATTCCATTGCTTATTCCACCAAGTATACCTCCATTATGGTTGCTCGTGGTGATAAATCTGTTATTTCTGAACTGGATCCTGTCCTGCACTTCACTACCCTTCATGTATGACATTGCAAAACCGCTACCGAATTCTATCCCCTTGACTGCAGGTATAGAAAAGATTGCATGGGACAGTACGGATTCAATGGAGTCAAAAAATGGTTCTCCTATGCCGGGCGGGATGTTTTCAACGCTTACGCTTATGACACCGCCAACGCTATCTCCTTCCGACTGGAGATTTCTGATACAGGACTGCGCCTTGCTGTCTGCATCATGATCAGGCATTCTTGTTTTAAATCCATACGCTTCAAAAGGGCTGCCTGAAACCTTATCCGTGCTGACATTACCGATAGAGCTTACCCATGCGTTCACAAGAATGCCGTTTCTTGACAATATATCGGTGCAAATAGAGCCAGCCGCAACGATCGGGGCAGTCATTCTTCCCGAAAAAAAACCCCCGCCAGAGTAATTTCTGAATTCCCCGTATTTTAGGAAAGAGGTAAGATCAGCATGCCCCGGTCTCGGGCTGTCCTTAATATCAGAATAATGATTGCTTATTGCATCTGTATTTCTGATAATAACTGTTACTGGCCCCCCATCTGTGTGTCTATCGACAGATCCAGAAACAATTTCAGGCAGGTCCTGCTCCTTTCTCTGAGTTGTAATGTCACTCTGTGCAGGGCGCCTCAAATCAAGCCATCTTTGCATGTTTTCGTTGTCTATTAAGATGCCCGACGGGAGTCCATCAAGTATAGCGCCAACGAGTTCCCCATGAGAAGAGCCGAAAATAGTGAGTTTTAATCTCGAGCCTAGAGTGAATGCCACGGTTCTTCATGCTAATGGAATATAAAATGTTGCCATTTCCTTGGTCCCGCGACATGAAGGTTCCTTTCAGTCATGATAGGATATGGCAAACGCACTATTTGTTTAAAGGGCATGAGAGAAATCAGGGATATTAAGAAATGTAAGAAAAGACTATAAAAAACTATTAATTCCTATATTGACTATGGTATCCGTGGATGAAGTCTCTGAAGATGTTGACGAGTGGGTAACTAAATTAAACATAAAGAGCACGAAAGATGTTCAGATACCAAAGATCCTTTTTGATCAGGTAATAGGACAGGATGAAGCAGCTCAGGTTGTGAAGAAGGCAGCTATGCAGAAGAGGCATGTGCTGCTTATAGGGGACCCTGGGACAGGTAAGTCGATGCTTGCACAATCCATGGTTGATTTCCTTCCTAAAGAAGAGCTGGAGGATATAGTTGTCTTTCCCAATCCTGAGGATAATAATAAGCCAAAAATTAAAACATATCCGGCCGGCAGGGGAAAAGAGATAGTCCGCCAGTACCAGATGAGAGCTGAACGCGAAAAAAGGGACAAGTCAAGGGGAATACTTTTCATAATTATCTCTGTGTTTCTCTTCGGTCTTATAATATTCATATTCGATCACGATTTTACAGTCATTTTCCTTGCAATAATGGCCGCTGCATTCATTTACCTCATACTTGCACTTAATCCGGCATTCAGGAATGAAAAAGCCCTTATCCCTAAGATTCTGGTTCAGCACAACCCCAATGAAAAACCTCCATTCATAGATTCTACTGGGGCCCACAGTGGTGCACTCCTTGGTGATGTAAGACACGATCCTTTCCAGTCCGGTGGTCTTGAGACCCCGTCTCATGATAGAGTGGAAGCCGGAAACATACACAAGGCACATAAGGGAGTCCTGTTCATAGATGAAATGAATCTTCTGAGAATGGAGAGCCAGCAGGCTCTTCTGACAGCAATGCAGGAAAAGAAGTATTCAATTTCCGGGCAAAGCGAGAGAAGCGCTGGTGCTATGGTCCAGACCGAACCAGTACCGTGTGACTTTATTCTGGTGGCGGCTGGCAACCTTGACGCTGTACAGGCAATTCATCCCGCACTCAGGTCAAGAATCAGGGGCTATGGCTACGAGGTATATGTGAACAATACAATTGACGATAATGACGAAAACCGCAAAAAGATCGTTCAGTTTATTGCTCAGGAAATTGCAAAGGACAAAAAGATTCCAGACTTTGACCTCAGTGCGATATCAGAGATTATAAAGGAGGCACAGAGGAGAGCTGGTAGAAAAGGCAAACTCACTCTCAGATTAAGGGAGCTTGGCGGCCTAATCCGTGTTGCGGGAGACATAGCGATTACTGATAAAATACCAATTGTATCAGCAGACCAGGTGATAAATGCCAGAACACTGAGTAAACCGCTTGAGCAGCAGGTTGCAGATAGATCAATTGAGGTCAGGAAAAGCTATAAGACATTCCTTACCGAGGGTGGAATGATCGGGAGTGTTAACGGACTTGCAGTCGTTGGTGCAAATAACGGGATGGCTGATTATACGGGAATAGTTATGCCAATTGTTGCTGAGGTCACCCCTGCACTTCGGAAAGGCCAGGGAACAGTCATTGCAACAGGTAACCTTGGAAAGATTGCTAAGGAAGCTGTTACCAATGTTTCTGCAGTGATCAAGAAAATAAGCGGTGCCGATATTTCAGATATGGATATTCATATACAGTTCATAGGAACATACGACGGTGTGGAAGGGGATTCCGCAAGCATATCAATTGCGACGGCGATAATTTCAGCAATTGAGCAATTGCCTGTTGACCAGAGCGCAGCCATGACGGGATCTATAAGCGTCAGGGGGAATGTTCTGCCAGTTGGCGGGGTTGCGGCAAAGGTCGAGGCTGCCATTGATTCCGGCCTGAAAAAAGTACTTGTCCCAGCATCAAATTATGGAGACATAATACTTGACCAGAAACACAAGGGCAGGATTGAGATCATACCTGTTTCAACGATCAAGGATGTTCTGGAGAATGCACTTATTGAATCTCCTGAAAGACAGAGCATAATGTCAAAAGTTACAGATATATTTTCTCCAAAGCCGCCACTTTCGAAGATTTCTGGTAAGAATGGCCCAAGCATCAGTTAATATCTGCTATTTCGCTTTTCGCTCCCCACCTTCAGCGGCTGATATTGAAAAGATAGCTTCAGCTGGAGAGAGATTTATTATTTTTGATTCTTCAGTTGCAGTGAGTGAATTTCACGTTATGGCCGCGCTCAAGGAAGCTGAGGCAGTATTTTCGAAAAATAGAAAATACAGAAGAGTCGGCACTATTTTCCTTATGTACCTTACAGGTAGTGACCAGATTGAGACTGCAATCAAAAAATCTGAGATAACAATTGGTACCACAACATTTATGTCCATTTTACTTGGAGACCAGAAGTGCGTAGATGTCCTGCAGTTAATGCCAGAAAATGTTTCTTTAACTGACCGATGTATACCACACGACGCTCCTGGAAAAGACCGTAAAATATTTGACGCAATGACCATGGTATCCCTGAAACTGTGAATTTATTTTAATCAGGCTGCTATTATCAATTATATGAAAAAGTTCCTTGCGTATTTAGGTCACATAAATATAGACATAGTTTTTAATGTTCCAAAACTTGAGAGTTCAGGTTCTGTTCCGATACTTGAAGAGAAACAGGTCTTTGGTGGCACGCTGGGAAACTTTGCAATGGTTGCTTCAAGCCTTGGCCTCGATTTTGACCCGTATGCAGCAGTATCATCAGAAACACATATGGAATACCTGGATTTCCTTCGATCAAGGAAGATTGAACTTTCACATGTGAGAATATTTGACGGTGAACGTGGTCCATTCTGTTACATAGCAAGCGACAAGAATAACCAGCTTGCCTTTATAAATCAGGGACCAAACCGTGTCTGGAAGCCTTCTCTAGAAAAGGACCTTGAAAATGGATATGACATAATTCATTTCTCCACTGGCCCAAGGTATGAATTCGGCAGGATAGCAGAGAAGACAAAAGCAAAAATTGTCTTTGATCCGTCACAGGAGATTTACCTTTATAACGATGATGAAATTGACTATTTCCTTTCAAGGTCATACATCGCGATGTGCAATGAGCAGGAATCACAGAGACTGAATCCCTATATCAGAAAATACCCCCAGCTCACGGTCATAAAAACGCTCGGCAAAACCGGTGTAGAAGTCTCTCATAATGGAAAAAGTGAGATATTAAAGGCGTTTTCTGCGAGAAAAATTTACGATACAGTGGGGGCAGGAGACGCATTCAGGGCGGGATTCTATGCATCTCTTTACAGAAAGAACTCTTTAACAGAGTCAATCAGATATGGAATGTTTGTATCGTCAATTGCAATTTCAGAGCCTTTAAAAGATTTTAGGATGACCTGGAAAGAGATTACTGAAGCAATGAAGGTCTCATCTATAAAAGAAAGTACTGATTAAATGAACTGAATTCATAATAGGCAAGTTTTTTAGTGTAGTATACAATAGAAGGCACCGTGTCAGTTTATGAGTTTGAGGATAGAAAGCCGGTTATAAGCTCAAAGGCTTTTATTTTTGAGAATGCAGTCGTTATTGGTGATGTCACTATTGGTGACTACGTGTGGGTTGGGCCCGGAGCTGTCCTTCGCGGGGATTATGGATCAATCAAGGTCGGGGATTATTCAGCAATTGAGGATAATTGTGTAATACATGCTCGACCAGGGGAGAAAACTGAGATAAATGAACATGTGACCGTTGGCCATCTCTCCACAATTCATACTGCGAAGCTTGGATCATGGTCAATAGTCGGGATGGGGTCAACTGTTTCTGATTTTGCTGAGATAGGTGAATGGGCTGTTGTTGCAGAGGGAGCAGTTGTCAAGGCGCGTTCAAAGATACCCGATAATGCAATAGCTGCAGGTATACCCGCTGCGGTCATTGGGTCCATAAATGACGAATACAAAAAGTTGTGGACAGAATACAAGGCAAATTATAACAGCTTTGCTGATCGGTACAGGAACATCAAAAAGATTTGATTTGACTGTAAATTCAGCAAAAATATTGCTTCGAACAAAGATATTTAACCTATACCTCACTTCTTGTGTATGGACAAGATCTTTGAGATAAATAATGCAAAAGTGCGAATAATTGCGGATTCAAGAGGCAATCCAACGGTTGAGGCAACAATATTTCTCGAAAATGCTCACGGAATCTGCTCAGCACCGTCCGGTGCAAGTACTGGTGAAACCGAGGTAAAGGCGTTTCCCGATGGCGGAGCAGCAAAATCCGTCGAATTATTTAACAAGGTTGTCAGAAAGGAAATACTGGGTTTCAATTCCCTGAATCAGAGAGAATTTGACAGGAAGCTGGATGAGATAGATGGTACTGGCAACTTCAGTAAAATTGGTGGGAACCTTGCGACTGCACTTTCAATTGCACTTGCAAAGGCATCTTCCAATGCACTTGGAATCCCGTTATACAAATACACAGGCGGCCTATTCTCCTCCAGGATTCCGAAACCACTGGGAAATGTCCTCGGAGGAGGCAAGCATTCAAAAAACGGCACGACAATACAGGAATTCTTTGTGTCCACACAGACGGATGATGCCTTTAAGAATGTATTCACAAACATTAAGGTGCACAAACGGGTTGGTGAAAAGCTTTCAGAGAAATTTCCTGACATAAGCATAGGGGTTGGGGATGAACGGGCCTGGACATGCAACATAGAGGATATGGAAGCGGTCAAACTTGTCAGGGAAGCAGCCCATGAGATAGAAGCAGAGACAAAAACAAAAATTCTTGTGGGAAGTGATCTGGCATCCACGTCATTCTTTGAAAATGGAAAATATGTATACCGTCACGAAAAGAAGACACCCGATCAGCAGATTGATTTTGTAGAATCACTCGTGAAGGAGCATGGTTTTTCAATCATTGAAGATCCATTGGTTGATACCGACTTTGATGGGTTTGCCGCTATAACTAAGAGAGTGGGGGATCGCGCATTGATAATAGGCGACGATCTTTATACAACAAATCCTGAGAGAATTAAAAAAGGTATTGAGAAAAAATCCACCAATGCAGTCCTGATTAAGGTCAATCAGATAGGCACTCTTTCCAGGACAATTGAGGCGGTCAGGCTCGCCAATTCCGCGGGCTGGAAGACGGTTATTTCACACAGGAGTGGTGAAACAACAGATGACTTCATCGCACACCTTGGAGTCGCATTTGGAAGCGAGATGATGAAATCCGGTACGATTGGGGGAGAAAGGTTATCGAAGCTCAATGAACTGATTAGGATTCAAGAAGATTTTTGACGTTATACATAATGGGAATGGGCCTGCGTGGGTATCGATCCCTTACGGTAGATGAGATAGAACAGTTAAAAAAATGTGATAAGATATTCATGGAGCAGTACACGTCAGGTTCCATGAAAGATGACATTCAAAGAATATCCAGGGAATTGAAAAAAGATATCCAGCAGCTTGATCGCGAAGATGTTGAGCAATCTGACGTGATCATAAAAGCTGCCCAGCAGTTTGAAACTGCACTCCTTGTCATAGGGGATGCACTCACAGCCACAACCCACAATCAGATCCGTTTTGAATTGGAAGACCTTGGAATTCCCGTCAAGATCTATGAGAATGCATCCATAGTCACAGCAATTATGGGCTACATGGGTCTGCATTTATACAATCTTGGACCAGTAATCTCCCTTCCATTTGTATCAGAAAAATTCTTTCCAAAGAGCCCCTATGAAAAACTCGTAAGAAATATCACCAATGAGGAGCATTCATTAATATTGCTTGACCTGTCTCCATCCGGTTTTATGAAACCTTCAGAGGCTATACACATTCTTCGGGAAATGAATAATAAGTATGGAAAAAAAATTGATCTTGAATTTGCGAGATTGTGCATCGTGAATGCCTTTGGAATGCCTGAACAGAAAATTTTTATCGGAAATCCTGTGAGCGCAGAAAAAGAATATTTTTCAGATAAACCCTCGGCTATAGTTTTTCCCGGAAGGCTTGATTCATCTGAACTGGATTCACTGAGAAGACTATCTGTTTTAAGTGACTACTAATATTTAATCGCTATTCAGCCCACAGCATCGGTTCTACGAAAGTTATAAATTTGATCTTGGACTTCCAGACCGGCGATAATTATAGATAGACCTGCTGTTACTAAACTGAAAACTGATGTACTTATAATTGGGGCCGGAGGTGCTGGCTTACGGGCTGCTGTTGAGGCACTCAAGCAGGATGTTAGTGTCCTTATAGTTTCTAAATCTCTTCTCGGAAAGGCGCATACTGTCATGGCCGAGGGTGGCATCGCAGCATCTCTTGGAAATGTGGATAAAGAAGATAACTGGAAAGTGCATTTTGCCGATACCTACGTCGAGGGTGTATACCTGGGAGACTGGAGGCTTGTTGAAAAACTTGCTAAGGACGCTCCTGAAAGGGTCCTGGAACTTGAGGAATTTGGTGCACTCTTCGACAGGAGCCCTGAAGGCAAGATATTGCAGCGCGCCTTTGGAGCGCATACTTACCGCAGACTCTGTCATGTCGGTGACAAGACTGGTCTGGAACTTATCAGGACCCTGCAGGATAAAGTATTGCACAGTGGTGCATCTTTCCTTGAAGAGACAATGATAACGAAACTTGTCACGGATGGCAAAAGGGTCTATGGCGCAATAGGATTTGACCTTAAGAAAGGAAATTTCGTGGTTATATCTGCCAAGACCGTGATCATGGCATCCGGAGGACTCGGAAGAATGTTCAAGGTCACGTCTAATTCCTGGGAATCCACAGGTGATGGCCTTTCTCTTGCCTACGAAGCTGGGGCAGAACTGATGGATCTTGAAATGGTACAGTTCCACCCGACAGGAATGCTCTGGCCACCTGCAATCAGAGGTCTGCTTGTGACAGAAGGCGTAAGAGGGGACGGTGGGCTCCTCTTTAATGCCAAGGGTGAAAGGTTTATGCTGAGATATTCACCGAACAAGAAGGAACTTGATGCCAGGGACGTTGTCGCCAGATCAATATACAGGGAGATTATGGAGGGCCGGGGGACAGAGCATGGTGGAGTCTACCTTGACATATCATACAAGGGAGCAAAATACATAATGGAAAAACTGCCAAGCATGTACATGCAGTTCAAGGAGTTTTCGGGGGTTGACATAACAAAGGAGAAGATGGAAGTTGCGCCAACATTGCATTATCACATGGGCGGCATCAGGATTGATCCAGAAACGAATGAAACAAGAATGAAGGGTCTTTTCGCTGCCGGTGAAGCCGCCTCCGGTGTGCATGGGGCAAATAGACTCGGCGGCAATTCCCTTGCAGATCTGCTTGTCTTTGGAAAGAGAACAGGAGAATCTGCTGCAAAATATGCTGCAAAGGTTAGGGAGAAAGAGGTCGATGATTCCGAGGTTAACGCTGAAATTGACAGGGTCCTTGCATTTTTGAATAAGCCGGATGGAGTGAATCCCTTCACGCTATTTGAGAGATTAAGGGTCGCCCTGTCCACCAATGTCGGTATCTGGAGAGATGAGGAGAACCTGAAAAAGGCACTCGCAGAAGTAAGGCAAATCAAAAAGGAGTCGCTGAATGTCGGCGTCAGTGGCTCTACAGTTTTTAATCCCGGACTTGTGACATGCCTGGAGATTAATGGCATGGCGTCCGTTGCTGAAATGCTTGTTGTTGCTGCAATAGAGAGAAAGGAGAGCCGTGGAGCGCATTATCGGCTCGATTATCCGAACACTGACAAGTCGTGGAGAAAGAACATCATATTCACCAAGGATGGAAATTCATACCAGATGAGAACTGAGCCTGTTCCAGAACTGCCGCCAGAGCTTGAGGCTTTGTTACCAAAGGAGGCCACATAGAATGCCAGAAAAAGTTGTGATTTCAATAAAAAGATCAAACCCGTCAGCAAACGAAGCGCCGCATTTTGTTGATTATGAGATTACGCCGGATGAGGGGATGGTAGTGCTTGATGCAGTGCATTACATCGAGAACAACATAGATCCCACTCTTGCAGTGAGATGGAACTGTAAGGCAGCGAGGTGCGGTTCATGCTCTGCCGAGATCAATGGCCTTCCGAGACTTATGTGCAAGACAAGGATAGATACAATGGGGAGCAGGATCCAGATAGAACCCATGAGGGCTTACCCTGTAGTCAAGGACCTTGTTACAGATGTTTCACATAACTGGGTCATTGCCAAGAAGATACCACCTTTCACTCCCAAACTGGATCTGCCAAAACCGTGGAGGATGCAGGCAATTGATGTGACAAGATCAAAGGAGTTCAGGACCTGCATTGAATGCTTCCTGTGCCAGGATGTCTGTCATGTAATAAGAGAACATGAATCGAACTATTTCGGGCCAAAACACATGGTCAAGGTTGCAGCGCTCGATATGCATCCTCTGGATTCAATAGACAGAACAGGATTGCTTCACACTGATGGTGGGATAGGTTTCTGCAATATTACCAAATGCTGCCAGAATGTATGCCCTGAGGGTATTCATATTACAGACAATGCCATCATTCCAGAAAAGGAGAGGGTTGTGAATGAATTTTATGATCCAATAGGTATCCTCGTTCACAGGATGAGGAGGAGAAAAAGATGATTGAAAATAAGAATAAATTTTCCATTGGTGGCGAACTTTTTGAACTGAACTGGAGGTTCTGGGGATTTGTCCTGGTTCTGCTGCTTTCAGCGGCTGCACTTTACCTCTATCCAGTGGGGGAGTATCATGGATATGTGGATCCGTTCTATTCTCCAACTGTTCTCGTATTGCCGTTTGTTGCACTTTTCAGGTTATCCTGCTATGCTTACAGGAAAGATTACTACAGACATGTTTTCAAGCATCCGATGGCGTGCCTCAATGAAGAAAGGATGGATTCCTCTAAAAGAATATACAGGGGGGAAACAGGTTTCTTTTCATTGAACAATTTCCACAGATATTTCTTCTATATAGGACTGGCTCTTCTCCCATTCTTCTATTATGATTTCTATGTATCGATGTTTTATACAAGCGGCTTCTTCATTTTCAGGCTTGGAAGCATAATAATACTGGCAAATGCTCTTCTCCTGACATTCTGGACACTGTCATGCCACGCATTCAGGCACCTTATAGGTGGATATGCAGACTGTTACAGCTGCCTTTCTGGCGGCAGCACAAGGAAGAAGATATACAATGGTCAGTCATGGCTCAACCTGTATCACGAACAGTTCGCTTTTATAAGTCTGCTGGTTGTTGTTGCAGTTGACCTTTACATCAGAGCGCTTATGGCTGGATGGCCAGTTGACTTTACATTCCTGAGAATTGCTATATGAGGTGAATTATGAGTTACAATATATCAAGGGTAAAATATCCGTTATTTTTCTTAGGTTCCGTACTGATGACACTGCCGGCAATCATATACAAATTCCACAGCTTCGATGTTTCAATCGTTGACTATTCAGTGCTGGTGGGATTCCTTCTCTTTGCTTTCTCGATTGTATCTGGCATAACGGCATTCAGAAATCATTAATCTTTTTTTATACCATTTATTTTAAGTATATGATCCACAAGCATTATTGGCATGCCCATCCTGTCAGCGACATAATTCTCGTCCATGCTTTCAATGAAGAGATTGACAACTTTTCGCGTTATGGGATCCATTGCCTGAGAATTCACTTTAGCATGTATCCTTTCTAGTATCTGGTCCTTGGATGCCAACAGCTTCAGCCGCCTGTTGGTTATTTCCTCGATCTGCCTGTTAATTTCTGCCAGACTTGCAAACAGGTCATCGTCTGCAGCCTCAAGTTTTTCTGAATCTTCAAAATAAATATCTTTTTTAGTTATGTTGAAAAAATTTCTCGAATAATCTATAATTAGGGAAGAAAAGCCTGTCGGGGAGTATATTTTCTTCCGGCCGTTTTCTGGATCCTGCATCAGCCGAATCAGGTTTGCCCTCTCCAGAAGGAAGAGATGCTTGTTTATGGCCTGCTGCGAAACGCCGACAAGCTTGCTGAGTTCCATGGCATAGGAAGTATCAGATGTCAGCTCCCGGAGGATTTCCCTGCGGGTGGAGTTTTCAATCGCTGAAATCAGTGCCTCTATCTGATCTTCCATTCAGCCACCTCACTCTATAGAGACCTTTTTTCCGTTCCCCTCAGGCTGTTTTTCCTTAGCTATGGAAAGATCAAGGATACCATTCACGAATTTTGCCCTGCAGCTTTCTGGTTTCAGCTTGAACTCGAAATCTATGGACTTATGGTATTTCCTTGGACCATCCTTCACGTTAAGTGTTACATTCCTTTCGGAAACGTTCAGGTCGATGTTCTCTTTCGAAATCCCGGGAAGTTCGTATGTAATATATACATTGCTTCCGTCCTCGTTCAGGTCAGTAAGAGGCTCCCTTACATCCTGCTCTATCTGTTTCTGTGGACCCCTGTGCATCATCTCAGGAACATTTCCGAACTCCTGGAATGTCGGCTTCCCATCTGGTCCCTGCCTGTAGGTAAAACCATACACAAACGGTCCCTCTATGGTGGTTTCGGGGTTCTTCATAACACTGTTGAAAAACCTCATCAGTCTGTCGTTCATCCTTCTGAAGTCTATCCCGAAATCCCCAAACATATCGTCAAAGAAGTCTCTGTCCCAGTCGTCGTCTCCATCTTTCATGTGTCTTCGCACCATTTCAATCACTCCTTTACAACTATTCGTTGTAAATCACTAATTGCAATAATCTATTTAAATTTTTTCAATGGAAAGATGTTCAAGTAAATGCAGCATTTTCAAGATTCACTGGATGCAGAGTTCTTTTTTCTGTATCCATAATAATAGAGAAGCACCAGTACTGCAACTGCAGCTGCCGCAGCTGCATATGTTATATTGTCGGATATTCCCATTATACTGTTCCAGGCGTTGCCAAGATGGAAGCCGATATAAAGTAAAACAGCATCCCAGATTATCATTCCGGAAATTGTGTATATAATGAATTTGCTTATCTTCATCCTTCCAAAACCAGCCGGGATCGAAATGAATGTCCTGAAGATTGGAACTAACCGTGTTCCAAAAACAGCAATATCCCCGTATTTATTGAACCAGGTATTCACGCGGTCTATACTCTTTTCGCTCACTCCGACTTTCTTCCCATAAATCTTGACGAATTCCATTCCACCCTTGTCGCCTAACAGATAGGCCAGAAGGGCACCTACAAGATTGCCAATCGTACCGGCAATAAGAACTAAAACAAAAGCGGGTATTCCCAAATAAGATGGTAGTTCGTTCTTAAAAATGAGGTACCCTGAAAATGCCATTACGACCTCTGATGGTATCGGCAAAAGAAGGCCCTCAAGAACCATCAGAGCAAATATGCCCGGGTACTGCACATTTTCAATAAAGGTTGTGATATATGTAATTACAAGTCCAACAATAGTCATTCAGTCTTCCCCTTCCAACTCCGAATATTCTCCCAGCATCATCTTGACCTCAGCGGGCTTGAGAGAAAATTGCCTTCTCACAATACTGGATTCAAGAAACATTAGCTCAGATAACTCATCGGGGTAGCCATCGGCAAATATAATCTCGTCTATTTTTGCGTTTATTATCATTTTTGCACATACCACGCATGGATGTGTTGTGACATATATCTTGGAATCCTTTATGCTTGACCCATGAACTGCAGCCTGAATTATTGCATTCTGCTCAGCATGAAGGCCACGGCAAAGTTCATGTCTTTCACCAGACTTGACATTCATATCATCCCGGATACAGCCTACATCACTGCAATTTGCCAACCCGGATGGTGGCCCATTGTAACCAGTCGCAATTATGTTGCGATCCTTGACAATTATTGCACCAACTTTCCGCCTTATACAGTTTGCCCTGGATGCAGCGAGAAATGCCATTCTCATGAAGTACTCGTCCCATGTGGGTCTGTGGTTATCTTCCAACGTGGCGTAATGCATAAGCTATGATTTAACTTTTATCCCGTGGCAGGGGGAAACGATATATGTCTTATAAGAGAAAACGATTACCCCTCATTGGTGGCTTTAATAAAATGGATCTTCCCAGCGTAGTTTCGATTAATGAATCCTTTTACCCCCATCAGGGGGGCGCAGAGATCAGGGCGTTTGAAACACTAACCAGATTATCCAGGAAGGGTTTTTCCGTAAAAGTGCTTACAAATCCTTTTCCAGAAAAGGTTGATGTGCCTGGCATAGACATGGAATACATCACGGATTTGAATGAATCCCAGTATTTTAAAAGTGGATCAAGGAAGTATATGGGGGTCAGGGAATTCAGCTATAGGATTAAGAACAGGTTGAAGCATGATTCCCAGGAGGACATGTTTGTGTTTGACGAGTTCCCCCTTTTACCAGCCATTAAGGGTGCCGACGCTTTACCGTATAACAAGACAAAGTTCTTCACCTGGCATGAGGTCCTTGGCAGATATTATAATCAGAGAGGCCTGCTCTGGAGAATAGCAGCAGGGTGGGAAAATAAGGTCGCTAAAAGTTTTACGAATAATATTGCAGTGTCGAACAGTGTTGCGTCAATGGTCAGGAATAACTACAATATATCAAATGTTTCAGTGGTTGAAAACGGCATAAATTCTTACGACTACCAAAAACAGTGTGGCAAGGAATGGGGTAAGTTGATTTATATTGGTCGCCTGGAACCTCATAAGAGGATAGACCAGCTTATAAAGAAGGTGAAAAACTTTCCAGAATTCAATTTGGAAGTAATAGGAAGCGGTAGCCTTGAAAACCAGGTACACAATCTTGCCAGGGATGCAAACAATATTAATTTTCTTGGAAATCTAGGCAGGGATGAAATGATAGATCATTTGGCTAAGTCCTGGATCTTTGTTATGCCAAGCTATCGGGAGGGGTTTTCTATTGCTTCACTTGAGGCGATGGCAGCTTCCGTTCCGGTTACTACAATAGGAGGGCCATATAATATGGCTGCAAATGAGATTATAAGAGACGGTGAAAATGGCCTTGTAGCAAGCGGTTTTGATGATATGCTTAACAAGATCAAGGCACTCTATACCGATGAAATGGCATGGAAGCGCCTCAGCATGAATGCAAAGGAATTCTCCAGAAGGTATGACTGGGAAGTTATAACCGAAAAACTTTCCAAAACACTATTGTCTTCATGGTAAAATTCAGAAACTTAATTGTTCCGGTATCTATTTTTATAATAGCTTTAATCATAAGAGCAGCTATTTTTTATGGAACTAAAGTTCCGACTGGCGACGCTGGTGAATTCGCGACCTTTGAAAGGGAAATCTATCTGAATAAAGGACTGGTTCCTGATCTTAATGAGGTTTACTATCCTGGTAGCCTTTACATTTATCCACCTGCAATTTTTCTTTTCATATATTATTTCAATCAGGCTCTGTCTTTCCTGATACCTGTAAATGGCAGCCTTTGGTTAAATGAACTCCTGTACCTGACCATATTTACAAGTGCTATGCAGTCAGTGGTACTTTTTCTATATCTTAAGAAATACCAGAATGCAGTTGAAAGCATATTTTCTGCCTTCATGTTAATATTTTTTGATGTATCGATTTATGCACTTTCATGGGGGGGTTATCCGGATATCATATCAACTTTCTTTCTCGTTTTGCTACTGATTACAATGGAGCGAAGAGGTACCGGAATATCCTGGACATTTTATTCGATAGTTCTTATAGCATTGATAGCATTCACGCATGATCTGACCTATTTTTTCTCCGAATTATGCCTGGTTGGCATTCTTGTATTTGACATTGTAAAAAAGGATTTCAAACCCGCAATATCATCTTTCTGTGTACTTGCAGCAGGAGGGGCGGCAGGGTTATACTGGTGGCTCCCAAAAATCAGGTTTGTAATAAGCGCGGTAACGGTTCCGACTTCTTCGGGGACAGGCATATTCAATCCAGTAGTGACGAAAACCGTGATATTCCAGGCGGTTCCATTTATGATGCCCGTCATATTTGTTGCCATGCTGGAACTATATGCAGCAATAACATTAAGAAAAATAGAGCCTCTTGATACGTTTTCCATCGCACTCATATGCAGCCTGACAGGTCTGGCTTTCATACCGGTAGATTTGACTATTACAGGCAGAGTCATCCTTTATTCCTACACCATGTTAATGATAATTGTTTTGAAAAATCTGAATATAATATCTAAATCCGGTATTTATAAAAAGACATGGCTGAGCAAGAAGAAATATGTTTTAACCATTATCTCAATCTTTATAGTGGCGGCTGCACCGACTCAGATAATACTGGCCAATCACACTGTATCCTATTATAATTCGGGAGATTTTGCTTATAGCAAGTCGCTAATAACATACGGGGAAGACCATTTTAACAATTCAACTGTAATTGCGCCGAGCATTGGCAATTATCTGTCTGCTGAAACAGGTGCTAGGGTGATAATATATTCTGGTTTCATAGTCGGATCTGTTGAGATTGAGGAGAGAAATGCGGCCCTTTCTGTTATACTGAATTCAACTTCAAGAGCTGCTCTTTCCAACCTCTCAAAATATGATATCAAATATATTGTTATACAGAATATTTACCTCAATACGACAATTGATGGCTATTTGATAACATTTCCAGCTTTATACTACATGTATGTTGGTACATTTGATTCCTATGTCCTCTATGAGGTTAAAGCAAATGCATAGAAAAGCTCATTTGTACCTACTGGACCTCTTTATCCGGTAGAAAACGACTGCTGCTAAGAGCAGAACCAGGATAACGGTGCCTAATAATATGTATAAGTCTGATACTGGCGTATATGTTATTACGATCGTCCGCCAAGTGCCATTGATTACCAATTTTGATGCATGCTGAATAATATACCCATTTATGGCTGGTATAATGACAGAATAAGACCCATTGGATTCTACAAAAGTAATCGTGTTGTCATTGGATGACCTTAAAGAACCATTCAAATCAACATACCATTCAACATTCATCGGTAGACCTGCCTCCCTGAACTCAACTTCATAAGGAATTGTCTGTGAAGGATTGAAAGAGATTACAGAAAGTGAGTCTGAAAGTTGATTGAGGACATATAAATTACCGTTTATTTGATCGAATGAAAAATGAGATGGGTCTGTACCGACGCTTATGTTTGCAACCAAAGCAAGAGTGGTTGCGTCAATTACCGATATTGTATTGGAACACGCATTTGCAACATATAACAGGGCATTCTGTGGATTCAAGAAGAGATTTTTAGGATGTATTCCAACCGGGAAGTTTTTCACTAATTCGCAACTTGAAGCGTTTATTGCGGATACGGTGTTTGAAAGCTCGTTCGTTATAAATGTGATTCCATTATCCTTATCATAGAACAATTCCCTCGGAGAACTTCCAACGTTTACTGTTTTCATAACATCATTGCCTGTTGTGTTTATTATGGAAACTGAATCTGAAAATTTGTTTAAGACCAATAACCTATTGTTTTGTGCTAGTGCAATGTCGACGGGTCTAGCCCCCACGGAGACTGTGCAAGTTAGATTGTTTGATGCGGTGTTGATTACGGACAAAGTGTTGTGGCAATAATTTGCAACATAGAGGGTTGACGCATTTGGATCAAGCAGCATGTCAACAGGGCCGCAGCCCACTGTGATATTCTTTTCGATTTTATTTCTGGTTAAATTGATCACTGATACTGTACTTGAAAGGTAATTTGACACATAGAGTGTATGTGTATCTTGATTAAGACACAGAAAGTCTGGGCTTTCACCTACCGTTATAGTTTTTACTATCTTGCCGGTGGATGTATTAAAAACTGAAACTGAATTTGAGAGCTCATTTGCAACATAAATAATACCAGTTAGTTTGTCAAAAGTGACTGAGACTGGTTCTGCCCCTGTCAGCGGTCCTTTGCTTGCGCAATTATTGGATAGATTCACTATCTGTGTTAAATTGGTATTCCATGAAAAAGCATAGAGTACATTGTTTTTCAAATCTATTAGGACATTATTTGGAAAAGATTTTGACACCGGTAAATTGTAGTTTCCTGGAAATATAGAGTTGTTTTGCAAATCAATGGTGCATCTTACAAAACCTGTTCCACTGCAATTATATGGCCCAACAGGCTGATGTTTTTGCGCGGCTGATACACCGTATAACGGCATAATATGAGGCATTGGGGCAGTGTCATATGAAAAGAGATTGAAAATTATAACCATGATCAGGAATATCACAAGTATTGCGGATATCCGTCCGATTACCCCAACATGTTGACTCACGTAAGAACTATGTTTTTCGTCATTATAAACATTAAACTCATTAGAACAGAGTAAAATTAATCGTCAGATTTACTATGATAACTGTATTTATCATATTATAATGGGCCCAACCGGATTTATTCAACATATTGAGAGACTATAGTTCCAGTTGAGGGAGTAACTGTAGCGCAAAAGTTTATACTTATTATTCTATTATAAAATTAATGAAATTTACGGTGGTCATGGAGAAGGATGAAGATGGAATATATGTGGTTACAGTTCCAGCTTTGCCTGGGTGCATTTCTGACGGGCATACGGTAGAAGAGGCCATCTCAAACATAAAGGAAGCCGTCCAGGGGTTTATTGACGACATGAATGCAGATGGAGAGACCATTCCCCACGACATAGACATCATTGGAAACGTTGAACTCAATGCCTAAACTTCCCTCTATTTCTGGAAAAGATACCGTGAAAGCACTTTCTAAAGTATGATTTAGAATCAGGAGACAGGTTGGAAGTCATATGATACTGAAGAGAGAATCAGATGGAAAGAGGGTGGTAATTCCAAACCACGATGAATTGCCAAAGGGCACGCTCAGAGCAATAATTAGGCAGTGCGACCTTACTGTAGAGGAATTCATAAAGTTACTGTAAACCGCCGTAATATTATAACTGCAGATATTTTGCAAGATCCTCATGAATATTTGTGCGAAACTAAGTTTTTAATTTATGAAAGAAGGTAGAAGCAAGTCATTCGATTGGTATCAACAGAAAAAGTTCTTTCTCGCTCCTATAAATTCGATAATATACCTTTCAGGATCAACCAAATTATCAGCAGATACTTTATCGATGATTAACGGTATCTGACCCAGGTTTTTCTCCCAGTCTGCAATTCTTTCTCTGACATATTTTCCTTTTGGCAGATGTACTTCATGGAGTCAGGGTGCGTTTATATTATCGCCATCTTCAATTTCAACACACGTTAAATACGTTAGTTTATTATTTTCCAGTTTCGATAACCCTTAGAGCTCTTTCTTCTTTAGTGTGGAGAGATTATTCTCCAGCAGATCAAACGTCTGTTCAGCAGTTAGAGGACTTTTGAGATATTTGAGGCACATTAGATTTAGGTTAGAACTAAATTCGTATTTCATGAATATCATCTTTGGATTGGATTTTTATATATCACATTTTCCAGCTATTTTGTGAGAATTTTTCACCCTTCGGTAATAATTATAACGGTATCGCTATAAGGCATGAAAAAGGTAAACTGTATGAGAGATTACATCAGTGAAGAGAAATTATTTTCAGCTCTTGCATCTTCTGTCAGACCTATAAATCTGGACTCAATTTCCGATGGATTTGCAAACCCGGGAGAGATTGCAAAAAAACTCAACAGGCATCGTTCGTCAATCGAAAAACATTTGAACATCCCGGTTGTTGCAGGAATAATAGAGAAAGAGCCTTCACTGAACAAAAAGGGTCAATTATCAGTCAAATACAGGATTAAGGCCAATTTGTCAGAATTGCTGTAATTTGCTGACAGGATTATTAAAGTACAGAACGAGAAATAAAATCATTTCGTTAAAGAAATGCCCTAAGTTCAATTTCTCCCTAAGATAAACATGGTTCTGGAACTTTGAATTAATTTGAGGATGGTGCCGAGATTTAGTGTTGCATAGGGTGGGACTAATAATTAACTCGATGTTGACTGTGAGTTTGTTAGCTAAATCGTCAAATCCTCTTTTTACTCATAAGAAAGGAAGACTCATTTATAGCTGTAAATGGGCCCGACCGGATTCGAACCGGTGACCACCGCCTTGTAAGGGCGGTATCATAACCACTAGACTACGAGCCCTGACCGGACGGTAATTTCAACGTTTATAATATCTGTTTGTTTTGATCAAAAAATCCTTTATTCATTATACTAAATAAGGACTTTTAGATAACAAGATTTAAAAAAGATAATCAAATCCCCTCCCAGATGCCGGAAGACGAAGTTAAGGATAAATCAAGGAGAACGTTTTTGAAGGCTATGATTGTTCTTTCTGCTGGCGCAGCTGTCGCGAGTGTCCTGAAGGGAGGTATTACCAACCTGGTTGCCCCGTCTGTTGGATTATCAAGTTTCCCCTCCTTACTTATAGTAGATGCTTCCGGGAAACCACTGATTGCAGACGATATCCCCACAAGTACGGATACCCCATTTCTCTTTGACTACCCATTACAGGATGATCCAAACTTTCTGCTAAATTTGAACGAGCCAATTAGTGCTCCAACTGTTTCCATACCCGCAACTGGAACATCCTACACCGCACCTGCTGGTGTCGGTCCCAATAGCAACATAGTTGCCTTCAGTGCAATTTGTCAGCATCTCGGTTGCAAGCCCCCAGAGATACATTATTATACACCGGGTTCAGCAGTTTTAGGAACCTCATTTAACGGGTCAACGAACCCCGGATATATTCACTGCTCCTGCCATGGTAGTACTTATGATCCAAGCAAGGGAGCTGCAGTTATAACTGGGCCAACTATACATCCGTTGCCTCCAGTCGAACTTGTTTATAATAACGATAAAACACTAACAGCCGTCGGAATGACCAAAGGTTCGCCGACCATTTATGGTAGAGTCAGTGATTTAAGCGGTGGCAATCCATTATCAGGCACGACAACACAGGCAACGTATTTGAGCCCCGGGTGAAAATAAATGGCAAAAACTATATCTGACAAATTGGCAGAGACAGCTAAGGTCGCTACAACAAAGGTTACAGACCTCGTTGGTGTGGAAGGCCTTCATATCAACGAACTCCCGCTCAAAAAAGTACCATCATATATGAGGAGAAAAGGCGGGATTTGGTACTGGACCGGAGCCCTCATAACCATGGCGTTCGTATATCAGGTAGTGACAGGGCTGATACTATTGCTCTATTATGATCCAGCGAATGCTTACGACGGCACAGAGGCATTAATTTCAACAGTACCATATGGTGCGCTGATACTGTCCACTCATCTTTATGGCGCCTATGCTATGATAGTTCTAATTTATGTGCATATGTTCAGGAACTATTTCACTGCGGCCTACAAGAAACCAAGGCAGTTGCAGTGGATTCTGGGCGTCGTCTTGCTCGGTCTAACGCTTGGGGTTGCTTATTTTGGTTATTCAATGACTGGGGACCAGTTGTCCCTGGATGCGACTGACGTCGGGAGAGGTATAGCTGAATCGGTACCTGTTCTTGGAACCTTCCTCGAGACCGTTGTATTCGGTAATGGAACTTCTACAGATACATTTATGAGAATGCTTGGATGGCATATCATTTTCACTGCACTTGTCGGGCTTGTCTTTGGACTGCATTTCTATCTTGCCGAATCAAACTCAATCATGCCAAAATCAAAAGACACAAAAGACAGATTTCCTGCAGTCGATACTGAGAAACCAGATTACAAGCCATGGTACCCTTATAATTTTGCATTTATGGCTCAGTTGGCTATGTTCGCATTTGGATTCATCATACTGGTGCCTTCTATAGTTGCATTGATACCCAGTGTTCCCGTACTTTTTTCACCATTTCCAATATCACCATCGCAGATACCACTGGTCCAGGCTGGTGTTATTCCAGCTTATCCGCCCTGGTTCCTCTTATTCCTTTACAAAGCCGTGGATTTCAACATACTGCCATATGAGGTTGGTCCGCTTGCTGGTCTTGCACCATATTTCGTAATATCAACAATTTTCGGCGGGGTTCCAGCAATCTATTTTATAATACTACCTTTCATTGATCGCAGCAACGACAGGCATCCGCTTTCCAGACCTATCATAACATCCTTTGGTATACTTTCTATAATTTACCTTGTCCTGTTATCTGTGTGGGGGGCAGCACAACCTGGCATACCAATTTCAATGATGACTGTTGCAGTGGTTTTCCTGATCCCATTCTTCGTTGTCGTCTTATCGATCCTGTATCTTTCAAGATTATATAGAGCTGGAAAGTTCAAGATAAGCGTGAACAGACTGATCGCATCTTACCTTATCTACATATTCCTGTTTATTGGTGCTCTGCTTGTTTTTTCAGAGAATTTTGCGGCGTTTATGGCCAGGCCAGATGGCTTGAATCTGGTCTCAACTATTTTCACTGGGGGTGCAACATCTTTCATTGCATTCGGCGTTATGAAGAGCTCCGATTATACTTCCCAGCTTGAGAAAGAGACCGTTGTAAAGCAGGCGTTCAGAATAAGCAAAAATTCAGCAATAGCAATAGCAACAATCCTGACGATATTAACGATAGCTATAACCTACATCATTTTCACGCTGAATCCCATAACCGGTGCTATGGAGTTCGGAGTTGGACTGGGCTTTGATCTCATTCTTGCTGGGATAGTACTGCGCTTATACAGACTGGTAGCATACGATGAGTAATCTTGTAATCAAAGGCTATAACGATATCTCATTCTTTAAAGAGGAGGGCATAGGCCTTATAATACTGCGATCGGATAGCAGGGGTTTTATCAAGAGCACTGTCTTCAGGGAATTGCTTGAGGCAGTAAGTATTGCCTATATGGATGATGATGTGAAGGCTATAGCTATAACGGGAATTAACGATAATTTTTTAACAGATGTCCTTGTTGATGAAGGCAAGGATTCCATTCTGAACATGTTTGACGCAATCCACACCCTTCTCCGGACAATTTATTCTGTCAGGAAACCATTCTTTGCAATCGTCAATGGCCCTGCAATAAATATAGGCTACGAAATTGCACTTTTATGCGATTCAATAATAGCATCGGAACGCGCAGTTTTAGGCTTTACAGGAAAGCATAGGTTTGCCTGCCTTGGTTCTATCACCACATCAAGATTCGGGATAAAAAAACCCGAAAGGGCACGAGATGGTATCAACGCCGACGTCGTTTTGCCGTATGAGAATTTCATATATGATTCGAAGGTCAGGATCAAGGAGATGGCAGATATCAGCTTCTGGCTTGCCAGGCGAATGAAGATGTCCGGGTTTGAAACAGCCATGATGTATGAAAAGGATTCACATATTGCGCATAATAACGATTGATCTCTTTTACTCAATACTCAAGCCAGCACAATAATCACTGAAAGTATAACTGAGATAGCAGCAGAGCTCATATTGACGCTCCCCTTCGACATGTATCCCCTGTTCTCAAGTGTGGCACCCAGTATGCTGTCAACTATGTTTCCAAAAAAGGCCATAACACTCACAAATAATACCTTATATATGACAATTGAGTCATAAGCAAGAAGTGAAAAGGATAAACCGATGATCACCGCACCGACAATGGATGCGGATGTTCCGATGATTGAAATGCCACCATTTGTCCCGGGCTTGACCAGGTGGAAATTGGTGATCATCCTGACCCTGCCGTCCTTAATCCCAATTTCTGAGGCAAATGTATCAGAATTAATGACGCCTATAGAAATGGCAAATATCTCAAAGAACGGAAATTTTGCAAGATGGAAATTGGTTGCTAGAAGGCTGGCAACTGCTATAACACATCCCAGTATCCCCCCATATACGACATTTGAATATCCCCTTTCTCCAGTTTTCCCCTCCTGGACCTCCTTTTCTTTTTTTTCAGCAAACCAGGCCTTTGTGGCAATAAAAGAGCCGAATGCAAATATCAGGAGAAGTGCCAGCCATTCAATATCCGTAGAGAAGACTATAATTCCGCCAATTACTGTTGCAGCTATTCCACCTTTAAGATCAAATATTCTAAGCAGCTGCGAAAGTACCAATAACAAACCAAGGATAACTAATATTCCAAAAAGGTAGAGGAGTGATATATTATTACCATCCTCTTTCCTGAAGTTTCATGTCTTTAGGTATACCCTCAATGTCAAGTCCCGGCATGCCAGTAAGGCCTTCAGAAACAGTGCTGATTATCTGGTAATCTTCAAAGTTCTCAACCGCCTCGACTACAGCCCTCGCCATTTCAGGTGGATCCGGAGACTTGAAAATTCCGCTTCCCACGAAAACGCCATCGGCACCGAGTTTCATCATCAGTGCACCATCCGCTGGCGTTGCAACACCCCCAGCTGCAAAATTAACAACAGGAAGTCGACCCATCTTTTTAATCTGATCAAGTACCTGCAAAAGTTCCCCCTCGATCTGCTTGCCGTTCTTGCCATAAAAAAGATCCTCCTCGTTTAGTTTTGATTCGTCTCCAAAGAAGCTTCCAGAGATCTGCCTGCGGACTACCCGGTAACTATCTGCCATGCGGGAGGCAACTTTTTTTAAATCCTCCGTGGAAAGATTCTGCACGACCTTAACTCCCTCGTTAACTACACGCATGTGCCTGACCGCTTCTATTATGTTGCCGGTTCCAGCCTCTCCCTTAGTCCTGATCATAGCAGCCCCCTCGAATATTCTTCTCACAGCTTCCCCCAAATCCCTGGCTCCGCAAACTACTGGGATCTTCAGATCCTTCTTATTGAGATGAAAGAAAGGATCAGCCGGTGTAAGAACTTCACTTTCATCAAGCATATCCACTCCGAGTGTTGCAAGTGTATAAGCTTCAGAGATATGGCCAATTCTGACCTTGGCCATGACTGGAATGCTTACGGCTTCCATAATTTCCTTCACTCGATTGGGATCTGCCATCCTTGCAACTCCTCCAGCTGCTCTTATGTCCGCCGGAACCCTTTCAAGTGCCATTACAGCCACAGCGCCAGCGGATTCGGCTACCCTCGCCTGTTCAACCGTGGTGACGTCCATAACAACGCCACCCTTCGTCATCTTTGCAAATCCCCTCTTAAGAAGGTCTTCTCCCATCCTGAGATCGGTAATATTTGGAGTCATAACAATTCAAGTATACTTAAAAAATATAAATAGATATACGAAAAAGAAGTAATCTGTATTCAAGAAATCCTGAACTATAAATTTAGAACTCGAAGATTACATTTTAGCATTAAATGATTCTATTAATATGCCCTGGTGGTTCAAACGTCTTCTCATTCATCAGGAGTACGTGTTAGATTCGAAATCATCGTTAATTTGCTGGGCAATATTATTATAAAATACTGCAATCAAGAATAAATGGATCCGTTCAGCATATTGATAACTTTTCTTTCTGTTGTTGTGGCCGGATTCTTTGCTGGACTGCTTGGATCACTAACAGGGCTTGGAGGAGGAACCGTGCTCGTCCCTGTTCTCACACTTTTCCTAGGGATACCGATCATTTTCGCAACGGGGGCTTCCCTTATTTCAACAATCGCTACCTCTGCAGGTTCCGCTTCTGGCTACACAAAAAGCAAGATAGCAAATATCAGGGTTGCAATTGGTCTTGAAGTTGCAACAACAACGGGAGCAATAGTCGGAAGCCTGACATTAATTTCTGTAAACAAATTGGGTTATATATGGATTATTTATGTGATATTTGGAGTTGTATTGCTGGTATCACTTTTACCGACAATCAACAGGGCTTCCAGTGAATTGCCAAAGAATAAGAAACCGGACTGGACAACAAGATTTTTCAATCTTTATGGGACATATTATGATCAGAGGCTGAAAAAGCAGGTTGATTATCATGGCATAAGATGGTGGCTTGGCGAGATTGTAATGTTTTTTGCTGGCTTTATATCAGGCCTGTTAGGTATAGGGAGCGGCGCTCTAAAGGTACTTGGCATGGACTGGGCAATGAACCTGCCCATGAAGGTTACCACAACTAGCAGCAACTTTATGATCGGTATAACTGCTGCAACTGGGAGCTCGATCTACTGGTTCGCAGGCTACATCCAGCCATTTCTTGCCGCTGCAACTGCAATTGGCGTTCTGGTCGGTGCATTCCTTGGCTCTAAGCTGCTCATAAAAATCACAAATGTCAATATCAGGTGGATATTCTTCTGGGTGCTTGCGTTCCTAGGAGTTGACATGATATTCAGTGGCTTTTTGCGGAGAGGGCTTAAACCGGGCCAGGCGGTTAACTCATATCTTAACCTGGTAGGATTTATCGTATCAATTTTAGTTTCGATAATACTTCTTGGTCTTCTATATTACAAAATTAAGAGGGAGAGGAGGTCTAATGCCAAAACTAGAGCAGAGTGACATAACGAGTTTGATTCTCAAGGCAGGCGTATTAGTAAGCGTTTCGCTAACCATAATTGGCGTGATTCTTCTTTTCATAAAGGGTGGTGGAGATGGGTATTCACTGAGTTATGTTGCCAACTATCATAACCCATCTGCTACAGTGGATTCAAAGATCCTTTTCCCGGGTGATTTTCTGAAAGGACTGATTGGTCTTGATGGATTATTCTTCATATCTGTTGGGTTATGGGTGTTGATTTTCACTCCTGTCACTGTGCTTATTGATGCACTGATTACTTTTGCGCACGAGAGGAACAAACTTTACACTCTTCTGGATGCAATCGTATTATTCAATCTGCTTCTGGCAATTTTTGTAATTCCAAGATTTGTGTCCTGATACAGGAACAGGTGCAAATTCCGAACTAAAATATTTTATCCGGATGTTGGCTACTGGAAATATGACAAAAGCTCGTTTTCAGACAAACCAGGGTGAATTCGTTATAGATCTTTTCGACAAGGAGATGCCGGTGACTGCCGGAAATTTTATTAAGCTTGCCGAAAAAGGTTTCTATAACGGTGTGATCTTTCACCGTGTCATCAAGGATTTCATGATTCAGGGTGGCGATCCAACAGGAACAGGAACTGGTGGTCCAGGGTATGTTATAAAGGATGAATTTACAAAGAATAACAGGAATGACAGGGGAACAATCTCCATGGCAAATGCCGGTCCTAATACAGGCGGTAGCCAGTTTTTCATAAACGTTGTAAACAATAATTACCTGGATAAAAAGCATCCTGTATTCGGGAAGGTAAGCAGCGGAATGGAAATTGTTGATAAGATCAGCAAAATCAAGACAGACTCCCAGGACAGGCCATTAAGCAAGGTTGTAATCAATAAAATCGTAATTGAAAAACCATAATTGATGAACTGGGGAAATTTATATCCAATTTACTATTCCCTGACGCAATGAAAGGTAAAAATATTGTAGTAACTGGTGGGGCCGGGTTCATTGGAAGTAATCTTGTTGAGTTCCTTTCCAAAGATAATAAATTAACAGTCCTGGATAACCTTCACACAGGTTCAAGGAATAATCTCGATAATGCAGGCAAAGGGGTTAATTTTATAAACGGCGATGCCAGAGACATTGTAAAAATTAATGAGAAGGCTGATTTTGTTTTCCATCTTGGTTTCTATTCTGCCTCTCCGATGTACAGGGAAAACCCCCACAGAGTTGCTGATGTAATAGATGGAATGATCTCTGTTCTCGAATACGCCAGAAAGAATGACAGCGGCGTTGTCTTCTCATCAACATCTTCAATATATAATGGTGTAAAGCCACCACACAGGGAAAATATAATCCCTAATGTAACTGATTTCTACACTGAGGGGAGGATAGGTGCAGAAAGGGTATCACAGTTATATAATAATCTCTATGGAATGAATATATCAGCCATGAGGTTTTTTTCCGTTTATGGGTATCACGAGGATGCTAAGGGCGGTTATGCAAACCTCGCAACGCAATTCTTAAAAGATATAATAGCAGAAAAGCAGCCTGTTGTATATGGTAACGGGGAGCAGAGACGAGATTTTGTCTTTGTTACTGATGTGGTTGATGCACTCATAAGAGCGACCAGTTCGAAAGGTTATGAAGTTTACAATGTTGGATCCGGAATTAATTATTCATTGAACGAGCTGATTGATAAGATAAATAAGATGCTGGGGAAATCAATAAAACCCAGTTATATCAAGATGCCAGTAAAGAACTATGTGATGGAGACCCTGGCAGATACAGAAAAGGCTCAGAAGAAACTTGGTTTCAAGGCAACCGTCTCACTTGACGAGGGCCTGGAAAAATTAAAGAGATATTATGGTGTGAAATGAGCGGAAATTCAATGTTTATGGCCAGATCGCCGTTAAGAATCACATTCGTCGGCGGCGGCACTGACATTGCAGATTTTTATCGAAACCATGGGCCCGGAATATGCGTATCTGCTGCCATCAACAAGTACATTTTCGTACTGGTCAATAAAAAATTTGATTCGCATATAAGGGTAAGCTATTCACAGACGGAAATAGTCGATTCTATTGACAAGATCCACCATCCAACTGTCCGGGAAGCTCTCAAGCTCCTGAACATAGATGGTGGAATAGAGATAGTGAGCATATCTGATATACCATCACAGGGAACTGGCCTTGGATCGAGCAGTACTTTTCTTGTAAGTCTCCTGAATGCACTGCATGCATATATTGGGGAATTTGCATCAGCCAGAAGGCTCGCAGAAGAGGCTGTGAAGATAGAACGGGAAATTCTGAAAGAAGCAGGAGGAAAACAGGATCAGTACATATCGGCATTTGGTGGTATCAAGTCATTTATCTTCAACCAGGATGAAAGTGTAACTGTAAAACCTGTCATAATGCATGAAAGCAATATCAGGAAACTGCAGGAAAGCCTCCTGTTGTTGTTCACCGGAAAAACAAGATCCTCCGTCGAGATACACAAGAAACAGTCCCTTAACATGAAGGAAAAAATTGAAACGTACCAAAAAATGAGAGATATTGCCAACGAGTTTCCTGCAGTCCTGAACAGGGGAAACATTGAGGAAGCAGGGAGATTAATGGACCTGAACTGGAAACTTAAGTCGTCGCTTGCTGACGGCATCACAGATCACGTGATATCTGAACTATATTCAAGAGCCAAGGAAGCAGGTGCATATGGCGGTAAACTGGTCGGTGCAGGCGGGGGCGGTTTTCTCCTTCTAGTCGTTGACCCAGATAAAAGAGAAAACATAGTGAATAAGATGAAGGAACTAAGGGAAGAAAAATTCGGGTTTGATTTTACGGGATCTTCAATAATATACGTTGGTGACTGAGGCCAGTATTTCCCTTATTAGATTACCAGTATGGAACTATGCATAATCTGGTAAGTATCACATTTCCACAAAAGGCTGATTTGAGTCCCTTGACGAAAGCAACTCCGTGATATCGGGGCGCATCATTGCCTCTGGAACGGAAATTCCCGATCTTATCCTGTTTCTAATTTCTGTCATGCTCATGTTTTCTCTATTGCTTGTGGTGTGACCGCAGGTGTTTTCGGTTGCCATGCATTTGCACTTCCGGCAAAAGAAGACCTCCCTGATTTTTAATACCTGCAAGCCTATGTCAAATTTTTCAAGCATCTCCTGAGCGGCATAGGGAGGATAGAAAGAACCTGCTCCAGCCATATCCCTGCCGATGATGAAATGAGTGCATCCATAATTCTTCCTGACTATCGCTAAAAAGAGTGCAGCCTTCGGCCCTGCATACCTCATAGAAATCATCAATGGACTCAGGACTACCTTATTGTCAGGATAATACCTTGATACAAACAGTCTGTACGCGCTCATGATATCATCCTGACTGAAATCATCTGTCTTCAGTTCACCAACTACAGGATTGATAAACAGGCCGTCTGTCAGTTCCATTGCCAGCCTCTGAATATACTCATGAGCCATATGTGGTGGATTCCGGGTCTGATATGCAGCTATTGTCTCCCACTTCCTCTCCTTGAATACTTTTCTTATGGCTTCTGGACTTGTTGACCTGGCTGTTTCATCCTTCTTCAAGGCTAAAATATTTCCTCCTATGATTCTGCTTCCCTGCCTCACCGTCTGGTTAACGTTTGGGTGGGCAGGATCGATTGTTCCATACGTTTTTATAAGTACTTGCTTCATATCTGCATTGAATACTTCAGAAACATCGATGCTGCCAACTTTCTCCCCATTATACCTTAATGCAATTCTGTCTCCAGCAGAAAAAGAGATTCTGCTGTTTACCTGAAGGATGATAGGCATCGGCCATATTTCACCTCCTGGGAGCTCCATATTTTCAGTAACACTCCGCAGCTCATCTGAATTCATGAAACCTGTAAGCGGAGAATAGCTGCCGTCTGCAATTCTTGCAAGATCCAATGCGTTCTGTGTTGATATATCCAGTACCGCACTACAGTCCGGGAGCTTACCAGTCAGCCTGTTTATCAGTTTCCCCCCGTGCGGTTTGTTTATCATACTTATTTCCTCACATTGATACCGCATTCTTTCTGGCCGTTTTCCCACCACCATCTTCCATCCCTTTCGGATTCGCCTTCTTTAACAGGCCTCGTGCAGGGTGAACATCCAATGCTGGCAAATCCCCTGTCATATAGTTCGTTATAAATCACTTTGTTTTTTTCTATGTACTCCCATACATCAGATCTGGACCAAGATAGCAGGGGATTGATCTTTGTTCTGCCACTAGAATCAAAATTCTTTTCAATTAACGACGAATTCTTCCGGTTAACTGTCTGGTCTGCCCTTATGCCTGAAATCCATGCGTCATATCCCGCAAGTGACCTGTTTAATGGATGGACTTTTCTTATTATGCAGCATTCTTCCCGGTTCTCCACTGAAGAATAGAAGGAGTTGTTTCCCTTGTTGAACAGTAATTTTTCCAGTTCTTGAGAATCGGGGAAGACTATCCTGACTTTTAGTCCATAAATGGATTCAACACGCTGTATAAAATTGTGCGTCTCCTCATGCAACCTTCCAGTATCCATGGATATTATTGGAATCTGGATCGCGTTTATCAAGGCCGCATGAGAGATCACCATGTCCTCAGCACCAAAGCTGCTTACCTGCACCAGTCTGTTTCCGTATGAATCCTTTACTTCTCTTAATAACTCTTCCAGCTGTGCCATTTTTTCATCTATCATATTCCTGCCTTTTCCCTGATAAATAAGATGCATCTTTAGTTTATCAAAGACACATTTTAAGCAAATTATATGCAATATATGTGCGAGAAGTTGGTTAATAGACATAATATATGTATATAAGTTTACAGTATCGATGTCATGAATTTTTTCCTGGAGAAGGTTGGAGAGACCGGAAAGACGGAAATTGGAAAGACAATGGTTATGGATAGATTGGGGACGGATCCATCGACACTGCTGAACCTGAGCAACAAATTTGTTACTACCGTCAAAATAGGCTGGGGCCTATCTCTTCTTTGCGACCAAAAGTTCCTTAGCCGGAGGATTTCCGATTATAGACAATCAGGTTTTTGTGTGAGTAATGGTGGTACCCTGCTGGAAATAGCTTTCTCAAAAGGAAGGTTAAAAGAGGCACTTCATAAGATAAGGGAAGCTGGCTTCGATACAATAGAAATGAGTGAGGGGGTTATCGATTTGCCACATGGAACTAAATCAGAAATACGTGACTTCGCAAGATCAGGCGATATGCACCTTGTTGTGGAAGTTGGCCGCAAGAATACTAAAAACCAGTTATCTTTGGACGAAACAGTTGAAAGGATACAGGCAGCAAAAGATCTTGATCCGGATGTTATTATAATAGAGGGTAGAGAAACCGGGAGAGGAGTCGAGATCTATGACATGAATGGAAACATAAAATGGGACTGGGTTGAGGAAATATTAAGGAATATTGATCTTCCCGAAGTGATGTTTGAGGCGCCTGATGAAGTGCAACAGGCTGAACTTGTGATCCGTCTTGGTGCAAAAATAAACCTTGGAAATATCTCTATGTCAAGCGCATTTGCCCTGGCCAGTCAGAGGCTTGGCCTTCGCGGTGATACATTCGGTATCAGCACTGGCTCAGACGAAACTACTGGAGGACCCGCATCAAAATTTATACTTTTTCTATTACAGCAAAACGGGCCTATGGATCAGGGGAGGATAGCAGGTATTACGGGCCTGTCAAGAAGGACTGTCCAGAATGCGATTGGTAACCTGATTGCCGACGGTAGGATCCATGAGAGGCCGGATCTGCACGATATGAGAAGGAAGGTATACTCAATAAAGTAATTCCACCGACTTATTCGTCGCAACACTTGGTTTTTATTAATGCTCATTACGAGATTCCATATCGGATTAAGATGCATCAATTTAACCAAAAATATTAAAAAAAGTTAATCTTTATGAACTCTTTAATTTTCCCACGAATGGTGGCTTAAATTTCAATAAATTACAGTTTTGAATTTATCCCGTTCACAATATGCATGTTAAATTTTACGAAATTCAGGATACATCGAAAGTATGATATTCTCTTTGCGCATTGGATATTATCAGATGTTCCTGAACAGATTAAATGAGATTTCCAGATTGAAGCAGATCTATGCTAGGGGTGACAAACAACTGGTAATAGTCTTTGGTCCGCATGGTTCAGGAAAAACTGAACTCCTAAAGCAGATTATACCACAAATGAGATATATCTATCTCGTGCCTACGGGATATAATCAGAGAGACCTGGTCCATAACCTGTGGGTTCAGATAAAAAGATACGACAGTAATATGATTCGTCAGGAACCGGAAACTCCGAGGGATCTATTTCTTGCTATCCAGGGAATGGCTACCTTAAGCAGACTGCTTGTAGTTATAGATGAATTCGATTTTGTACAGAGATTTGAACCTTCTTTCATACATGATTTCAGGATGTGGTGGCTTGGGCTAAATGCTTCAGCTAATCTTATGATAGTGCTCATATCGCCCATCTCAAGCGTTTTTGATTCGATTTCAAGGAGGGATAAACCGGATAGTGTTCTTCCGGACCTGGTTATTAATCTGAGTTATATCCAGTACAAAGATAGCCTCCCCTTAATGGCAGGCTTTCTCCCAAAGGATGCAGTAGCAACTTATGCCGTGTTTGGAAAATACCCATTAACATTATCAAGGATTTCTGGTGAAGGTTCTCTGATTGATAGGATCAAAAGTGAGATCCTGCATCCTGACGGTTATCTCTTTGACCTGCCACTAAAACGGATCAGCGACATGGGTAAATACATGAACAAGGCCAAATCCATTCTGGAAATGATATCAAAAGTAACATTTACCGCAGAAGAAATCGCGAAATCCATGGGTGGAGAAAGAGAAGAGGTTTCCAGTATAATATCCAAGGTTTTGTATCCCAATGGTCTGGTCGAAAAAAAGAGGCCGGTGCTTGATTCCGTGCATGGAAGAAATTTCAAATATTTCATAGAAGATAATTTTAATAGGTTCTGGTTCAAATTTGTATCGCAATACAGGAATGATCTTCTGCTCGGGAACTACGAATCTACGGTATCTTCCATTTTGTCAGGATTAAATGATTTTGTTGCTCCAGTCTTCTCCGAAATTGCCCTTCAACACCTCTCCATGATATCAGGTGTAAATTACAACCATAAAACAATTATCGGCCAATGGTGGAACAAGGACATAGAAATAGATGGAGTTGCAGTTAGTAACGAGGATTCTAAGGTTTATTTTATGTCAGCAATCTGGTCCGATAAACCTGTTGAAAGGGATGATTTAACATCGCTGATTAGAAAAGCTTCAGAGTTTCCATGGAAAAAGAATGATCGAAGGGACATTCTGGTTATATATTCAAAATCAGGTTTTCGCTTTGAAACCGACGAGGCAACTCTTGTGAACATAAATAGAATGCAGCATGATCTTGATTTTAGGAAGCTAAATTGATAAAATTTGTTTCTTTTTTATCTACCCAAATCTAATAGATTCAATGTTTATTTACAAATAACTGTTCACATTATTCGAGAGATTAAAACCTTTGAAGCATTCATGCCGTTATCATCGAACATAGTTTCCAGTACTTAAGCATTGCAGTTACAAACTGTTTTTAACACATAGTATAATGGTTTTTCCCCGAGGAGGTGGATGATCTGGTATATGTAGTGGAAAGAACGCATTTCAGAAATTCTCCATTTTTCAATTTAGTTGACTGCCATGTTTGTCCATTATATTTTGCACCCTAATTTTTTATTTCTGTACATCAGTGTTCTCTGGACGTAACATATTCATCTTGTCCAGAAGAGGTAATGCCAACAACACGTACTGACTCTTTCCCGCACGCTAATTATTCGGTTTAAACCGAATTGCTCCGGCCGGATTTACTACGCTTTGGTTTGATTGCTTATCCACCTCACCGGCTGGCATGAGCCTTCACTATAGGGTGATTTATCCTGGGAACTGTCTCCCTGAGATCACCCAATATGTACGTCTGTTTGGCTGGGATAACTTTAGGTCATTTATTAGGTTAGATATTCCTCTAACAGATCTGACTATTTTTAAAATTATCCCCTTACATGCAAGTCAATAAACACGATGTGTATCCTTCATCTATGACTGGAGAATTGAATTCTTTTCGAAGTTTATCTTATACAACATCCCTTCCAATAGACGGGAATGTTGAGAGCAGGGCTTTATTCCGCTAAATACTGGTCTATCTCATTAATATAATCCCATTTCGATCAACGTGTCGTGCCATGTATGCCAATTTATTCCGAACTGCGCGTACCGATCCCCATAGGTTGAGCATCTTTGATATCCATTTACGATTAGATAGCCCTATTCTTTGGTGATTAGTAATTCCTGTATCTTATTATAACTCATTTTAGGTATATTTCAGTTTGCTGGCGTTGCTTGGAAGGTAATCGGTTGTCTCCAAACCATGTGCAATCCCTGTGCACAAAATTTACCTCTGTAAAACGTATTTACGGCATTATTAGGCATCAAGATTTTATATAGCCGGATCTAGCTTCTGAAGTCAGAAGCCGTTGTATCTGATCTTCATTTACTTCAAGTCAGAAATTCATAGAGATTACTATATTTCTATTGAGACCTGGATGGCCCAATCAAGTTAGCCATTTGTCCGATTTCATAGATTAATCACTAATTGTATATTTTTTTCGGTGCAGATTTACATCCTTGAAGTTAAAACGATGTAAACAAGCAAGGATTACGCGAATTCCGGGAGCCTCAACTTCGCTATAAGAGGAGGGTACTTTCCTTTAGAGGTGTTTTCTCCTGAATAAGAAATTTAATGGCATCTTCCAGTCAGCGGTCCTAATCAGAATTATATAACGCAGACACGGATGTTAAGTAATATTATTATGCGCCAATAAACATTTAGCAGTACCAAAATTACAATACCCATTTAAGAAAATGTTAAAAAAAAATAAAATAAGATTAAAATAAAAAAATAAATTTTATGCGGTCTTCTTTTTCTTTCCGCGCATCACGAAACCTACTGCTGCACCGATGACTACTACCGCTGCTACTACTCCACCTATAACATAATAATCGGTGTAATTCGTCGATGTTGTTGTTACGGGTTTATAACCGACTATTGAGATCTGGAACAGGTCATATGGAGCGACGGCGGATGTGTTGTACGGGAGAGGAGATATAGCACCGGTTGTTGAATTATACGTATAGAATCCACTCGAGAAGTTAGCATAAGCCAACCCATTAGAGCCAGTTGTTAGTGTGATTGAAGGCAGATATGCCGAACCAGTGTCAGCCCCACAAGTCATGGTAAGGTTGTGGTTAGGATTAGCGACTGATGAGCTGGAATTAACGAAGTAACCCCTGTTAGCACCAAGCGCGTTCTGTGATGTGAGTACCAATGTGTAACCTGATACCGGTGATCCCGAATTCGTAACCTTAACGATCACTTCAGTTACAGTAGAATTGACGGAATGAGTCGTTTCAGATATTGCATACGAGCTGGATGAATGTTCCACCATCATTGGTAGCTCAACGGGTTCGCCAGTGCCATATCCATTAACGTTGTAACAAGATGTCTCTTCACCGATTACAGCATAACCATTTTCTCCGCCAACTGGTGCTGCTAGTGCAAAGTCGCCAAGGAATACATAACTCTGGTAATCATTTCCATTCAACGTAAAGTTGAACGAACTGTTAACAGAAAGCATCACTGATATGACCCCATTGGAACCGGTAACACCAGAGATAGAAGTTATCTGGTCGCTGGTTACATTCTTTGCAGTAGGTACCAGCATGCTGTAGGAGTTACAGAGAGCGTCATATGTAGAGAGATTCGTTTCTTGTTGCGCTGACGATGTTGGGTATAGGTTTAAAGCAGCACTCATTGTCTGTACCATATATGCGTATCCACTTACCGGAGAGCCCGTTTGTGGATTGTAAATGGTTATGTTATAATACTGGGGGGAACCTCCTGCAACAAGACTCGATAGATTTGTTGTTTTATAAGCTACCGGCTGAGGATCCACGTTAAAAGATGCCCCACCAGAATTACCAGATATCGAACTGTTTGTAGGAACTGCAACGGCAGATATCGTAGCAAGACCAGAGTATCCAGAATTGTAGAGGATATAGTTAGTTGGAGCAACCTGAAACTCGAATTTAAACTGACCAGCCGAATTGGTGACGCCAGTGTAGTTGGTAACATTCAGGAACTCAGGGGTAGGACTAACTGAGACATCAGCTTGTATTGGTTTCCCGGTAACGTTGTTAGTTACAGTAAAGGTAACATTTCCATACTGTCCATTAGTGTAGAAAATGTTGCTGGAGACTGCACTCACAACAGCGTGAGCAGATGCCTTTGTCACTGTCAGGTTAGTTGTTCGTTTGTGAAGGAACATCTCGTTGTGGAACCAGAAACCATTCATGTCTGATGCAAAGTGTGTAACACCCGTAAAGGACACGTTGCTGTAAGCGATTATGTCAGTAGGACCGTACCCTATCGGCATCATAGTAGATTCCTCGTCCTCCAGGTACTGCATTACGTCGATAGCATACCTGACATCAAGTACCGAACTGTTAGTATTTGCATATGTTGACAGATTCGCCATCAGACCATCAATGAATTTGCCTGAATGGTAGCCTGTCGGAAGACCCAGCTCACTAGAGAAAGGCGTGGTGATATTCATAGCCGAGAAAGGCCCCTGATAGTCACCAGTTCCCTGTGATTGAGTGTAATTGAATGATACTATTAGATCACCAACAGGATCCCCAAGGTAACCAGACACTCCTAACGTTATCACGCTGTATGGTACCGGGTCTGAGTTGCTGTATGCGTCCAGTTTCGAGATTATGGTTGCGAAGCTTTCGGATGAGACAGATGATGATATGCCTATCTTTGACCAGTCAGACGCGATAAGGCTGTATCCTGTGTAAATCTGAGGGATTAGAGATGCGGATGGAGACTGGATCAAAGCAGTAACCTGTTTCCCGTTGTAATACCATTCTCCGCCCTTATATTGCATGCCAGGTATGGATGCAATAGTATCATTTGCAGCCTTCAAATTGAAAGAGTAGGTCGGCACTGAGGTATGGTATGGGCTATCTATGGTCGGTATTGTGGAATAACCGGGTGTAAGGAAACCATCGCAGATTGCCGAATCGATGTATCCCAAAGGTGACGCCATACGAAGGGCCTGCCGGAATGCTGTTATATTAAATGGTGCGTTCTGAGAATACGAACTGAATTTGAAGTATGCATATCCTGTTGATGGTTTCTCATAGATTTTGACGTTCGGTATTGTTTCCAAAGTTGGTAGGAAGGAGGAAGGCACATTGTTTTCTATCGCATCTGCCTTACCTGTCTGGAGAGCGCCAACCGCGGCAGACGGGCTGGAGTAAATGTCCACTGTTATCTGATGGAGGCTTGGAGCACAAACAGAAAACCAGGAAAAATTACCTGTTATGTTTCTTACGAAATAGTTAGGGTTTCTATATGCGGTCCAGCAGTCTGCATGGAAGAACTTTCCTTTGGGCTGGCCATACCCGCCGTTAAACATAAAAGGACCGGTACCTACAAAATTCGAAAAGGTTCCAGTTGTCGCACTGTAGTTCAGATCCCAGGTGTTATAAGATTGAGCATTATATGCTGTGCTTGAACTAGTTGTTGCATTCCAGAGTCCACTTCCATTTGACGCATAATCATGATACACCCAGACATGGTATGGAAGAATGGGGGTTTCGAGTGTGTATGGCACGAATGTACCAGAAGGACCACTAAGGAAGTATTCTACAGTGAGGTTGTTGAGAGGTAGCATATTTACCACGTTGCTGTAAGACCCTGAATACAGAGTGGAAGAACTGAGTATCTTCCATGACAGAATAAAGTCTGCTGCCTGAACATAGTGTGTTTGCATGGTTATTGGCCCAAGGGACTGGTTTTTTCCGGATGTTAGGTTGTATACTGTCTTGTATGTGTGCGAGAATGCAACCCCAGTATTATTCGTGAAGGAAACAGAGTTGCTGAATACATAGGTAGATGCAGCATTTGTAGCATTCCAGTCATCCCACTGAACTCCAGGACGTATGTGCACAACTGCCATATCCTTTACAGAAACGTTTGCACCGGTCAGGGGATCAAAAGTTGTAATTCCATGGACCGGGGTCAGGTTCGTATAACTGGTAGCCAAGCATGGAACAATTGTCCCATTAAGTAATGTGGTGGTCGGTTCGTTGTAAACCAAATCTAGTGCGTAAAAATCACAGACGGTAGATGCCAGGTACGGATTGAAATAATCCGGATTGCCAATTTGAGCAAGAATATAATCACCACTTCCGTCAGATGAAGAGGGCGTTGGTCCACTTAGGCCGTGTATCTCACTAGCAGCAACTGCGGGTGAAGCTCCACTAGATGGCGCAGAGGAGAAGTAATTAGTCGGCTGCATAGGAGTATACAATTGAAGGCTACCCGTTGCATAATCTGTTTTAGCAGTACTGGATGACAACCCTATCCCTAATGCCGGGTTGCTCCCACTATTGCCATTTCCTATACTAAGAGATGCAGCTTCAGCCATAAAAATCAAGGCTACAAAAACTGCCATTCCGATAACTAAGTATCTCCGCAAAACTTTCGAGTGTTCTTTCATTGCAGGCGGTATTGAAATTATGTTATTTAAATCTTTAGACAATATAAAGCGTATTGCAGATTCTTGGATACTGAATGATAATTAAATAGGCTCAGTACCTTTGATCCTGCTTCTCTTGAACGTTCTTACAGGATTCCTGAGGTGGCAATGTTGAATTCTCTCTACCTTTCCATTATATCAATAATCCTTCGGTTTTAACACTGCTGTGCTCCAGATATGTTATCATGTGACTTTTACCCACAATGAGCTTTCTCATGGGATTTCTCTGCGTCATTCTGTCCAAATAGTTCGTCGGATAATTCTCGCTGAAACAAGAGAATTTTTCTCTCGCGTAACCGGAATGAGGCACGTTCTTTGTCAGCGCTCTTTCAAACAGAATGCTCCACCCAGATCCGGCATTTCGGAACCAGCATTTTTTTGCAGGCGTTGCTGCTGTGTCGCCTCTGTCTCCATGACCTCATATTCCCATAATCATCTCCAGGGTTTCTCTGCAATCTTCTTTCTATTATTGCAATAATATTGTAATTAATATTATTGAGACCCGCATCGGAGACTCACCAAAATATTGGACCTGCTCAAAATTATATATTGAGGAATCACTCGTTATACAAAAATCCAGATGATTTTCACAATTCAATAGGCGAGAGTGATCTACCTGAGTATTTAGTAATATTGAAGCTTAAGTGCAATTTCGTCCGCTATGTAATCAGGACTCGTAGCATTTATCACTTGTCATGGATTTCATTTCGAACACGATAAATATATTCCAACAATACACCTCTTTCCGAAACAAAAATATTCCTTTACTCCCCGTCACCTGTTCTGCGGACAAGTCTGACTATCCTGCTTTTGGAGGGGGCATTATATCTGATTATTATTATTGTGTATGGCCATGGAGTCTTAACGTTTGTTACCCAATATTACATTGATCCTGGTCTGTGGTTCCCCAGTATCTTCTTCCTCTCCTTGGTATCGTAAACATGATCAACAGTGATGAGAAAGGAGACCACAGACAAATCATGTATCGACACGACTGCATAACTCTCGCATAGCCCTCTTCCTGCTCTCTTCAGTTTTATATCCGGTTACTGCACACGTATTGTAAACCTGATGGCAGTATTATCAATGGTACTTCCTACAGTTTATCGCCGAGAATCGTGAATTTAAGGTATAATTTCTAGGAACCGCGGAAATATGGTTATGTAGTAAGCTGCGTTGATGCCAGTGACCTTTGAAAATATTCTGGAAACTTCCTCAATTGACCTAATTGGAATCCTTGTCAGCACCATCAACTTTCTGTCAATGTTATGAACGCATTTTGCGTCCTGTGAAGACGGACGTTGCAGCCCATAGGAATGAAGGATCTATCAGAGGCAGGTCCTGTTGACAAGGTATCTCTTATGGCTGTCATGTTCTATTATTGGAACAGACTTAATTTATTCTTATGGCTATGTTACCTATAGCAGTGAGACAGTCTCGATTAAGCTAACCCCCTATCATCTGGATAACCAGTGAAACCAGGATGTAAAAAGACCCCATAAGCAAGAAAATCAGAGTGAGAATTAATTGCTGCCTGTGAATTGCCCTAACTCTTTCCTCAGTCAGGGCAATTTTCTGCGCCATTAGAGTACCAACATAATTTCTTGCGCCAAAGTCCCACCACGCCCCAGTAAAAAAAACAAAGAAAGCAGATATGAAAATAATAAGTGGCATAGTTCCAAAGTAATTAAAAAGGTGGAGGAAATAAAATGGAAGAGGAATGAAAACCAATCCGGATAGAATTAGAGATAATACAATTACAAACTTAAGCCTGGCCTGATTTACCTCGTTCATTAATCCTTTCCCAAATCTTGATTCATGACCAGATCTTCCTGTTCAAAATGACAGAGGTAAAGGTGGTTCCCACCGGTTGTTTTGATAGGTGGTGGTGTATCTTTACATATATCTTTGCTGAATACGCACCTATCATAAAATCTACATCCCTTTGGTACGTTAATTGAATTTCCGATCTCTCCTATAATACCTATGTTCTCAGGTTTCCAGTTCGGATTTGGGTCTGGTACCGATTTAATTAGTGCCTTGGTGTATGGATGATGGGGATTTGAGATAATATCATCAGCACTTCCGATCTCAACCATAACCCCAAGATATATCACGAGAATGTAATCCGATAGGTAATAGACCGAGGCAATATCATGCGATATGTACAGCACAGAAATCTTTTCCTTGTGCCTGATATCGTCCAGAAGATTCATGAAAGAAGCCCTGAGTGAAATGTCTAGCATTGATGTTGGTTCGTCTGTTATAATAAAATCAGAATGCAGAACAATCGATCGAGCCATAGCGACCCTCTGCCTCTCACCTCCGGATAATTCATGCGGATATCTATCCAGATATTTTTCAGGTGGGGATAGATTTGAACTCACGAGAGCTTCTTTGACCATACTTAACATCTTACCTTTGTCCCCAGCCATCTTATGCCCGGCTAAGGGCTCAGACACTATGGAAAGTACACTCATCTTTGGATTTAAAGAATCGTATGAATCCTGGAAAATCATCTGTCTCTTGCTGGCAAATTTCATGTACTCATGGTGGTCTCTTTTCTTTAACGACAAGTCTATTCTTTCTTCTCCCTCTGGATAATAATAAATCTTCCCGGAGGTTGGTTGCAAGATACCTATGAGCAACTTAGCAAGTGTGCTTTTTCCAGAGCCTGATTCACCAACTAGTCCTAGTATTTGCCCTCTCCTTAGGTTGAATGTCACATGGTCCACAGCGTGAACCTTTAGTCCTTCCTCACCGTAAATGGACCCAATAAAAGATTTCTTAAGATCAAAATATTTTGTAAGTTCGACAACCTCTAGACAATTATCATTTGTATTCTCGTAATCCAGTCTAACGGTTTTCTTTGTATCTCTTCTTTCGTTTTCTTTAATATCTTTTGCGAAGTGGCAGAGACTGTAATGTTCTTCGTCCAGATAAACCACAGGAGGAGGCTGGGATATACAGATATTAGAAGCTAAATAGCACCGCTCTGCAAATTTGCAACCCTCTGGAAGGTTTGTTGGATCTGGCAATCTTCCAGGTATACCTTCAACATGATTCTTGGAATTTCTGATGCTCGGGTAACTTTTTAAGAGCTCAATTGTATAAGGATTCTTGGAATTCAGGTATATGTCTCTGGTAGTGCCGAATTCCATTATCTGGCTGGCATAGAGTATCATCATGTGATCTGCCAGCTGTGCTACAACCCCGATATCATGAGAGATGATAATCATTGATTTTATTCGTCCATTTTTCATTAGTGTCTTTAACTGCGTGATAATTTCAGCTTGGGTTATTACGTCAAGTCCGGTGGTAGGCTCATCTGCAATCACGATTTCAGGGTCAAGAGCAAGAGCCATTGCTATCATGGCCCTCTGCTTCATACCACCAGAAAGCTCATGCGGATATGATTTCTTCACATTTGGAGTTAGACCGGCGCTCATTAAAACTTCATCTATTTTCCTTTCGATCTCGTCTTTGGATAACTGTGTGTGAAGAATAAAAACTTCCCTAAGTTGTTTTCCTATCGTATAAACCGGATTAAAAGCATTCATGGCACCTTGGAATATCATAGATATGTGTTCCCATCTTATATTCCGAAGCTTCTGGTCAAGTATCTTTCGCGCCCTACGGCTTCTTTTAGTAGTTTCCTCCGTATAAGGCATACCAGAAAAGCTGAGTGACCCGGTAATATGTGCATTGTCTGGAAGTAGAGCCATAATTGCGAGCGCAAGGGTGCTCTTGCCCGAACCAGACTCTCCGAGTATCCCTAGTATTTCACCAGTTTTCAAGCTGAGATTTATGTCTGTTAGAGCCTTTACTCTGCCGGAATAAGTATCAAATTCAACCGACAAATTCTTAACACTCAGTAACTCCTTAGAAATTTGGTTAGTTTCCTCGATTAACATGTTTATCGTGACCTCACTCTTGGGTTTGCAACTTCATCAAGCCCGCGGGCGATGAAGATGAAACATAAAATGAACAATGTAAGTGCAGTAAGGGCCGGTATCAGTATCCATGGAAAGAGCCCAATGCTGAAATAATCTCCAAGGAAACCGTTAAGCATACCCCCCCAGGTTGGTATATTAAGGGGCGCTAAACCTAATATCTCAAAGGTAGAAACAGCAGCAACAGAGCCGCCGATGTTGATTGCTGTCAAATATACTAGCAACGGGGCCATGTTTGGTAGAACATGCCTTCTGAGTATACCGAGTGTGCTAATATTAGAGACTACCGCTGAATCTACAAAAGTTCTGGCTTTTATGCTTCTTACAATACCTATAAGTGTAAACGCGGCAAATGGCCAGCCCAATATGGAGAATATTACGATCAGGTTAACAAGCGATGGCCCCAACACAGTTGCAAGAACTATAAACAATGGCAATCCAGGAATCAAAAAGACTGCTAAAGCGAATGTTTCGCCCAGTGAACTCAATATGCCGCGATAATAACCAATAACCATTGAGAAGAGGACTGATATGACCACAGTGAAAATTCCAGCTGCAAATCCCACTTCAAGATCCGTTGGAAAGCTATCGATAAAAATTGTCCAGACGCTATTGCCGGCTTGGTTTGTTCCTAGAGGAAGTCCCTGACCAGATAGGGTGTGAAAAGTTGGTGGCATAGGATTAAGGGGAGTCCCTCCAAGGCCATACATGGTAAAATTCTCTCCGTCAATGAAAGCTATATTCGGGGCATATTCAATACTTCCACTAAATTTCCACGGATTGTTAAAAAGTATGGGATCGGAGATAGGTTTGCCAACTGATGAATGCCAAAGAAAAGGGTATTTACTCGCAGGTTGTATCATAAATAGCATATTACCCAAAGTCGTGTTTCCCATGAGAAACTCGCTACTTCCATAGAATTCAATAAAGTTAATTGAAAAAGGCAGAGAGATGTTGTTAACAATGACAAGTTGGCTTGAATTTTTTGTCTGTCCTAATACCAATATATTGGTACCAGAAGAAACAATAAAAGTTCCAGGGAATCCGTTAGAGCCAGAGCTCGAGCCCATAGCAGATATGGGGTTGATCGAATTGAAAACTGTAGATAGTGACCCAGAGGATAGTGAAAGCTCATATACAGTTCGACCAGATGAGATGAACATAAAATTGCTGGAAACATAATCATATTGATAATATTGCGGAAGCACATATTGGGATATAGAATTTGTAAACTTGTGGCTAAATGCAGGAGTTCCATTTATATAGAATGCACTATACGTGTTCGACCCAAATGCGAATATCAAAGAATGTTCATTATAGAGATTTCCAATAAAACATTGGCCATAAAACTGCATTGAAGTTGGTACGTAATTCAATTTTTTACTCCACATAAGGTGTAGGTTAAAAGCACAGTACTCGTTGAGGTAATGACCAGTAGAATTCGAAGTTACAGCGTATATGTATACATTCGGGAAACCTAGACAGTCAGTAAAGTACTGTCCAACTGAACCTGACGGAGCTGATGTGGAATAATCCTTGGCGCTGGGGTAATCCTGCATTGTTATTGTAGAGTTGCTTGTGGCATTTACCATTTCCACTGGCGCGCTTGATATCGATGAAGTATCAGTTGACGAGTCAAAGGTACAGATGACGTGATCCACATAAATGGTCTTTTGTGTAGCCACTGTCACATATGTTTCCGCCAGGCCGGCAAGATCGAAAGCACTAAACGAAGACACGTTGTACGGTATTCCATCTATAGGAAACAATTTTTGCTCTGAACCATTTTTTGTGGATATAGCGAGTACACCCAACCCACCCTTTTCGAAGCCAACGCTAAATAAGTAATATGTACCTATAGTGTTGCTTTCGTCCGATTGGCTTTGCGTTAGCGAGAATGAACTTGAGGAAATTTTATCTGGCAAATGATGATTGTATTCTATAGATGCAGTAAAATAATCCTCTGCTGGTATTGAGGCGAATGGATTTCCGTGCGCCAACAACGGAGAAATTAGAGTGATTACTATGAATCCTACCAATAGGTAAAATCCAACCTTTCCAAATGGGCTTTTGTAGAAAACTTTCCACTGTTTCCTCAAATTGGCAATGGTAAACTTTAAATTCCTAACCAAAAGGGAATTACTTTCCATCAAACCCTCACCCTTGGATCCAGCCATGAATGGATATAGTCAACCATAGAATACGCGATGATTGTAACTATAGCCAATATGAATAACGCAGCCTGAATGACAGGGTAATTCTCGTCCAAAGTACTAGTGTATAGGAGTCGCCCCATGCCTGGAACACCAAAAATTATTTCTGTTACAACGGCCCCTCCCATTAAAAATGCGAATTCAAGTGCCATTCTAGTTGATTCTGGAACCATTGCATTCCTGCCCGCATGCCTAAACATGACATTTGTTTCTTTTACCCCTTTAGCTCTTGCGGTAACGATGAAATCCTCCCCCAACACTGAAACCATTATGCTCCTCATTGTTAACAAATGCCCCATTGCACCGATGAACACCAATGTAATTATCGGCATTGCAAAATAGTAGAACATTTCACCCACAAGGTACAAACTGGGATGCATGAATAATGGAGTGAGACGATACTCGGAGACCTGCAAAGGGAAAATCGGATAGTAGACAGCAAAGACCAGAAAAACAACTATGGCCATAGCAAAAAAAGGAATTGCATTAAATATTGTGGATACTGTGACTACAACTGACTCAGATTTCTTTCCTCTGATAAATGCAGTTAGAATTCCGCCTGGTATACCAATTACGAAGGAAAGAACGGCTGCTACCCCAAATATTATCAGGGTGTACGGCAAGCTGAAAGCTATCAGAGAAGCGACCGTATCATTTATGTTTGAGAAACTGACCCCAAAGTTGAATGTAAACATGTCCCTCATGTAAATAAGAAACTCACTAAGAGCGAATTTATTGTTAGGATTGATCCCATATTCTTTGTATATGCCAGCGATTTCCGATTGAGTAGGATGATGCAGTGAGTGTATGAATAGTTCCGCAGGATTACCTGGCATTAGGCGAAGCAGGACATACAAAATCACTACAGCAAAAAGTAAAACCACCGCTGCCTGTATTATTTTCCTAGTAATGAGGTATACATTCATGTTAAGGCTATAGTATAAAGAAATAATGTATTTAAAAGTTCGGAAAATCAGCATTGTGCTCCTATTCTACTATGCTTAAGTCTGGTAATTCATCTTATTGCCGAAAACAATTTTCATTTGCAAGTACAGTGTAATGTCCTGTCAATGGACACAGAAATATACAAATTAAAAGTATCCTCTTGAATATGATAGTGCAGGCATTCCCGTAATTATGTAATTCAATCTTGAATGGATTTAAGTCAACTGATTGGAATATTGAATACAGCCATCTTTTTTTCAAGGAACATGGTAATAGTATTTTGTGCCTGAGGGGGTTTCCTATCTTTCAATTAAGACTGAGATGATGGATTTCTTCCCTACTGAGATGCGGCAGCATTATCTGACTTTCTGCAGCACTTGCGAGTGTGATATGCATGTATAGTATAGCTACAGATGTTGGGAAGTAACGTACATATGGTATAGTTGAGAGAGACGGTGGGATAACAAACGAAGGCTACATACCTACCACGAAGGAAGAATTCAGATCTTTTGTGGATATGTAATCGCCTGTTCGGAATATTCGTCAATGACACCAGTAACCTGAACCGGCAGATATTTGATCTGTACACAAAAATCTCGAATTCCATGAAGGACAACGAATATGCGAAGATCATTGATACAATACCAGGTATAGATAAGTTCGGCGCTCTTTCAATGGCTGTAGAAATAGGCGACGTTGAGAGATTGCCAAGGTATGTTAACATATTCTCATATGCCAGTCTAGTTCCAAGGATATATCGATCCAGACACAGAAGAAAGGGTTACATAACAAAGGGAAACGGTTTCCTGAAATATATATTGGTGGATTGTGTGCAGTCACATATCTGTACATGCCCTTACTCTGAGATAACGGAAGCTTACAGGAGGATATCTATCCGTTCTGGATCAAACAAGGCAAAGATCGCAGCTGCAAGACATCAGCTGCGTATGATATAAGACATGCTCAAACGCAGCGTGGAATATGCCATTATGATAGACGAGACCGGAGCTGAGCAAATTCATATTGCAATGCAGCCCAATTAAGACTTACTCCAGTATCCCTGTAAATGTAAGTCAGAATACCGCACAGCGGTGAATAGTAGAACATACAAAGACAACCAGAAAAGTTAAAGAGAGAGGTGATGATCAAAGAAAAGGGAAGAAACCAATATAGTAGTATTTTATCACAGAGTGTTTGTATTAAATTGATTGAATCGGATCTACTTAGTTAAATACCCAAAATAGAAGCAGCTGGACGCCAGATCCTAACCTTTAGTTGGCACCTTCATTGCCTTCTCAGCTAGTTTCAGTGCAATCTGACCCGCTTTTTCAAGCTGTGGATCCCTGTTCTTGAGATAATCTCCAGGCGCGTTGTCCAGCCTGATGGTCGGGTCCGTACCGTAGTTCTCAACACCAAACCCCACATCCTTGAACCAGAAAGCATATTGCGGCTGCGTTATCATTGTCCTGTCCACGAGCTGCCTCCTCGGGTTTATTCCGATCACGCCTCCCCATGTCCTTTCTCCAATCAGCTCTCCCAGTCCCATCAGTTTGAATGAATGTGAAAAGATGTCGCCATCCGATCCTGCAAATTCATTTGTGACCGCAACTATTCCACCTCTTACAGCGTATAATGGGTAATGCGATGCTGGGCCCCTTCTGGGTAGATCAAATCCAATGAGCCTTCTTGAAAGCTTTTCAAGCAAAAGATGTGATACATGACCGCCGCCGTTGAACCTTACATCGACTATTATGGATGGTTTGTCCCATTCAAAAATATACTGCCGGTGGAATTCTGAAAAGCCCTTTGCCATCATATCAGGGATGTGGATATAGCCTACCTTGTCACCGAATTTTTGCCTGACAAATTTCCTGTTATTCTCAACCCAGTTACGGTAGATCAGGTTCAACTCAGAACCAAGACTTTTCACGGGCTGCTTCAACATTTTAGAACCCCTCCTCGTTTCAAGGGTAATAACAGTGCCTGAAAGATCTTCAAGCGCCTTCCCGGGTGGATAATCTTTGCCGACTTTATGACCATTTATTGCCAGCAACTCATCACCTGTTTTTATATCAACGCCTGAAGCCAGCAGTGGGGACCTTTCTGGAATATTGGATGGATCCCCGCAGTAAATCTGGTCAAACAAATATTTTCCATTAGAATATTTGAAGGAACAGCCAAGTTTTCCTATTTTTGGATATGAGGAACGGTAGATTTCACCGCCGCGTTCGTAGCTGTGTGATGTCCCGGTTTCACCCTGCATCTCCTTCAACAGATCAGACATCTCGTACCTGGAGGATACCATATCTACTAGCGGAAGGTATTTCTTCCTGACCTTATCCCAGAATTTGCTTATCTTTTCCTCTTTCCAGTAATTTTCCCTCATGAGCCTCCAGGTTTCAAAAAACATCTGCCGCCATTCCTCAGCGGGCAATATATCACATTTTATTCTCTTCAGGTCTATCTCTGTCCTTCCATCCTTTTCCTCTTTAGAATCGCCTGAGGTGACATGATTCTTCAGCGCTGAGCTAAGGTTTTCGACTGTAAAGTGGTTCTCCCATCGTATCATTATCTTCTTTCCATCCTTAGATACCTTGAAATCGGAAATCTTGGTGAAAATGGTCTTTTCCTTCCCTGTTTTGAGATCAAAATGTACCAGGCTACCGTCGGACCTTGGCCCGCTGTTCTGCTGCTTCATCACGCCCTCAATTGGGAATTTTAGCAGAAGGGCCGAATCAGAAAGACCAACAATCCTGTGGTATTCCTCGACATTGACAGGAAGCTCACTGGATCTATTTGTAAGATCAGCCAAATCTATATCGGAGACAAATTTTCCATCTTCGTCGGTTCTTTCATCCATTTGCCTGGCCCAGACAGGGTCTGGCTCCTTTTTGTCAAGCGTAATCAGATGTGGTTTAGCTGCCTTTGGAAACCCAAGATCGAAAACGATCTTGTCGTAGACAGGATCCAGTGCTCTTTCGGAGAGGTAATACAGGTATTTCCCTGTGGAATCAAATGATGGCGAATAGTCAATCGAGCCCTGAGAAGTTGCAGTCGTTTTCTTCCCGGTCTTTGCATTTACAATCTCAATATGACTGAGCGAGCCATTACCGGGGTAGGAGATTGCGACATAGTTTCCGGATGGGTGCCAGGTAGCCTCTTCTATAATGCCGAATTTGTTTTCATCCACGAAATCGAATATTCCGGTTTTTACATCCAGTATTCCGAATTGGTTTCTGTTGTTTGAAAGGGCTAATTTCCTGCCATCGGGTGATGGGAAGAGTCCTTCTAAAGTTCCAAAATTTCCAAGAATTTTCTTAACCTTTCCTTCAATTCCAGAAACATATATTTCGTCTTCACCGCTGGCGTCATTGACGAAGTAAACCGATTTGCCATCAGGGCTAAAATTAACCAGCCTGGTTCTCCCTTTCAGATCGGCATTGATCTTTTCGACCGGTCCAGCCTTGGGATGCATCCTGAAGGCCTGACCCCTGATTACAAATGCGGAGTCCTGCCCATTCGGTGAAATCTGGAACATCTCTATGAATTTGTCGTTTTCAATGAACCTTCTCTCCTTGAGGTTGTTAGTCAACGGGGGTGTAATGGCGCATTTTTCAACCTTGTCATTCTTAGGATCAAGAAGGAAGATCTCTCCACCCTTCTGGAAGATAAGCAGGCTGCCATCGCCCCTCAAGTTTCGCAAATAAAAATCGCTGAATTTTGTGTGCTGTTTCATATCCTTTCCATCCAGATTGACTGAATATACGTTGGAGGTGCCGTCGGTATCGGTGAGGAAATATAACCTGTTTTTCAAATAAACAGGTGAATCCACGGTGTAATCAATCTGGAGGAAGAGTTTGTAATCACCTTTGTTTCCACTGTCAAAATAAACCTTTCCCCGTAAGCCACCCTTATAGTGTTTCCAGTAATTTAAGTCCTGAAGACCCCTGACTAGAAATGTACCATGGTCTGAATAAATGATAGCGGATGCGGGACCAAGGTTCATTGGCTCATATGAAAGATCTTCTGTATCGAAGAGATAGGAAATTGTCTCTCTGGTAAAGGGCGATCCCTCATCTGAAATTACAACGAGTCTTTGATTATCCTTCCAGCAAACAACATCGGTCATTCCCGTTACAAAATATGTTATCCTCTTCAGTTCAGAGGAGTCTTCCGAAATTACATATACCTCAGAAACAGGTGTGTCAGATCCCTTGGTGCACCTGAATGCGATTTTCTTCCCGTCGGGTGAAAACCGCGGGTGCGTAATCGTGCCGAAATTCGAGAGAACAAGCCTGCAGGATTTATCGGATCTGTCATAAATCCATAAATTATCCTCTGATGTGAACGCTACCTTATTCCTGAAAATATCCGGGTATAACAGATAAGCCATTCCCAATGATAAGATACAAGAATAAAAAATGTTGTTTCCCTCCCGATGATAGGGTGCTCCAGCTTGGATAAGGAAACATGTGATCTGACCAGGAATGGAAATTAGAAACATTTTTCCACTCCATTAAACTCACGGCGTTATAATTTAAATGCTTAACAAGACCCTGATTTCCATAAGATCTTTTGTCGTGGCCGCAGGTGCGACCGCCGCAAGCTCGTTTGTAGGCGTTTACGGTGTCTATCTTGGGGCATCGGCAGTCCTGATGGGATGGCTCCAGTCCTCATCAAATGCGGTCTCCAATGGTGGACAGCTTCTCTGGGGGAAGTTAAGTGACAGGGTGGGAAAGCGCAGACCCTTTCTGGTGATAGGAAGCGCGATACTGGCTTTCCTGTGGTATATGATGGGTGTGATCAACACACCAATAGAGCTGATAGTTGTATATGCATCGATCTCACTGTTTGCATCCCTCATTACAGTCAACTGGTTTTCGCTGATTGCCGACCAGACGGATTCCTCAGTAAGGGGAAGGTTCCTGGCAATAATAAATATATTAAGCTCAATCGGAACTATACTGTCTCTTATAGTGATGACATTCCTTTTTACTGGCGCTGTCAGGAGTGATATAGTCATACCTTTCTTTGCCGCCGCCGGTTCGTACGTGATTTCAGGTCTCCTGATGGGATCTCTTGAGGAAAAAAGAGGTGTTGAGGTTGCCCCAACTAACCTCAGGGAATCCCTTTCTAAGTTGAAGGAAAACCCGCTTTTTTACAAATATTTCATTGCAACGAACGTTCAGGGAATTTTCTGGTCTATGGCATGGCCCATGTTCCCGATAACAATAGTTTCTGTCATGCACTACAGTTTAACCATTGTGGCTTATCTTACAATTGCCTCCTTGTCGACCAGCGTGGTTATTCAATATCTTCTGGGAAAAATTACGGACAGAACCAACAGGCCGCCGCTGATATTCCTGAACAGGATCATGCTCAGTGCAATCCCCCTGCTTTATGCCTTCTTCTCGAATTTCACGGAATTTGTAATATTAGAGATATATAGCGGATTCGTCGGTTCCATACAGAACGTCGTTATGAATTCATATCTCCTGGATGTGATACCCAAGGAAAAAAAAGCGCAGTATCTATCCATCATAAATGGTTTCAATGGCGTTATATACCTGATTGGAGCGCTGATAGGCGGGTACCTGCTGCAGGAAATGATTTCTTTCTTTCCGCTTAGAGAAGCTTTGATTTTCTCTTATTCAATCGTATTTGGTGGAAGATTCCTTTCTTCTTTCTTATTCGCAAGGCTCAAAGAACCGGATAATAGAGGTAGAAATTCACTTTCGCTATACTCATTACTGGAGAGGCCAAAGCAACCCGGGAGTCCGTCTGGCGGTACCTTGCGATTCCGCTGATGCCTGCACTGAAAAATATAGGCTGGTTGTTCAGGGCTGCTCGATTTCTATGGCCTTGCCATGAGGGCATTTCTGAGGGTTACCAAGGAGGGCCCACACCTCATGTATGGTTTTGTGGCTGACCAGATAGTCGTAATCACTTACCTCCCTGCACGCTTCATCCTTTGACTTTCTTCCCCTAGCTGCAAGGCATTCCAGGATCCTGTGTGCCTCAAGTATCCTGGAACATGTTTCATAACCCTTTTCTGTAGGCAGTATCATTCCTGAATTGTCAATAAGGAGGTCCTTTCTCTGCAATCTCCGGACTATCTCAAGGATTGTCGGTGGTTTTCCGCCTAAAATTCTTGAAAGATTTACCAGTTTTATCGGAAACCTGCCGTCTATGTTTTCAACCACCGCAATAAGGCAGTCCCTTTCCCTTCTGGTCAATTCATTCACGTCTGGATCCATGCAATTAGGCATATGCTAATATCATTTAAACCTTTATTATGATCAGTAAGATAACTTCCTTATCTGTCTCCGCTATACGAGGTAAGATGCGGCTCTCGGAGATGGGGTTTGATGATAGATTCATAGAGATTCTGGGAAAGGACTTTGAATTATATCCCCACCAGGAGGAAGCCATTTTTAAATTGAGGCAGAACAGGAACCTTCTTGTCACAGTACCAACTGCAGCAGGTAAAACACTGATTGCATATGCCGCAATCATGAGTAACATAAAAGCGGGAAAGCGATCCCTCTATATCGTACCGCTGAAAGCTCTCGCCTTTGAAAAATTCTCTGAATTAAAAACCCTAAGAAAACATGGATACAGAATCGCAATTGCCACTGGCGATTTTGATTCCTCAGCATCTTTTATCAGAAACTATGATGTAGTTGTTTGCACAGCGGAAAAAGCAGATTCCATGATCAGGCATGATCCATCGATTCTATTTGACATTGGTCTCATAATAGCGGATGAAGCACATATGGTCGGCGAGCCCGATCGTGGCCCGAGGCTGGAAACTGTCCTTACCGCTACCCGGATAGTGAATCCTGACACCCAGATTCTTGCGCTTTCCGCGACAATCTCAAACCCTGGTGAGGTATGTGAGTGGCTTGACAGCAACATAGTTGTTTCCGATTTTCGCCCGGTTAACCTGAGAAAGGGAGTGCTTTACCAGAACAAGATTTTCTACTATGACGGAACAGTAATAGATACCAATAGTAAGGATATTTTCGGAGTGCTGATAAGGGTCCTTGAGGAGGGGGGCCAGACGCTTATATTTGTGAATTCAAGGAAGAAGAGCGAGGAACTGGCAGAAAAAATCTCAATTTTCCTGAAGGATAACGGATATCTCAAGGATGAGACAATTGAGGCAGAGGATGATCCATACGCTGAAAGGATCAATTCATTGATCAGGACTGGAGTTTCATTCCATCACGCTGGTCTTTCAACAAACATCAGGAACCAGGTAGAGATGCTTTTCAAGGAAAGAAGAATCAGCACCATCGTTGCCACGCCAACGCTTGCTGCAGGCGTCAACTTGCCTGCAAGATGTGTTATTGTCCGGGATATAACCAGATACCAGGATGGAAGGAGCGTGTATCTTTCGGCTAGAGAAATTTTCCAGATGCTTGGAAGGGCAGGAAGACCTGGACTTGATCCTTATGGCGAAGCCCTGATATATGCTGCATCACCACAGTCATACGAGCATGCCCAGGATTATATGGAAATGGAGGTGGAACCAACACTGTCATCAGCAGGCAGCCAGAAGCACATAAGGATGAACAGCCTTGCACTTGTAGCCATGGGAATCGGGAAAACCCAGGAGGAGATAATGGATTTTTACTCGAAGATGTTATTTGCATTCCAGAATCCGGTTTCAAACATCACTGAAAAAGTTCAGAATTCTATAGAATTCCTGAAGGAAAATGATCTCGTGACTGAGAGATCAGGGAAGCTTTTTGTTACAAAGCTCGGAAAGGTTGCATCAGATCTTTACCTTGATCCTGAAAGTGCAATTATATTACACGATTACCTCAAAGAAAAACATTCTGAGAACCTTGCCCTGCTCAGGATAGCGCAGTGCCCGGACATGATGCGTTTGAATGCCGGCAGGGACGATATTCAGTCATGCGAGTATTTCCTGGACAATCTTGGCGTAAACGATTATGGTGAGGAATCCTTTTCAGCAGCAAAGACTGCCATGGTTCTTAAGGAGTGGATATCTGAAACACCGATGCGGGCAATCATGGATCAGTACCGAATAGGCCCTGGGGACGTGCAGGCTCTGTCAAGTTCTGCCGATTGGATCTCGTATTCACTTGCGGTTCTTGCAAACTCCTTCAAGCCTGAGATTAAGGAGGATCTGTACAATCTTAACTTCAGGATAAAGGAGGGTGTGAAGGAGGACATCATACCGCTCACAATGATTGCCGGGGTGGGAAGAGTCAGGGCTAGAAGGCTTTACAGCAACGGTTTTATCGACCTGGAAAAAATCGCATCTGCTGAGATACCGGCTATTAAGAAGATATACGGTTTCTCGGACAAGCTGGCAAGGGACGTGATAACATCAGCGAAATCGATCGTGAAGAGAACAGAATGACAAGGCATCTTATTGTGGAGAAAGAGAATGCAAATGATGTCATAGGGAAACTAACAGAAAAACGGTCAATTGATCGCAGGTACAGGATTTTCAATGATAATGGTAAGGTTTACATTCCGGTTATTCCCGATGTGCCTATCGAGATCGCTGGATCTGAAGAGAAGTATATAACCCCCCATATTTCAGGCGAAAGGATGAGACCTGTTTCTATCACGGGTTCATACGACAGGATTGGGGAGATAGCTGTCATCAAGATAAGGGATACGGACAGGGCAAGGAAACTTGCAGATTCCCTTATACATTCCGGCTCGGGGATACGCTCTGTCTGGCATGATACTGGCATCTCGGGGAATTACAGGGTTCGATCACTGAAACACCTTGCAGGCGATCAGATCACTGAGTCGCTTTATACAGAAAATGGTGTCAGGATGCTGGTAGACATAAAAAAAGTCTACTTCTCGCCACGGCTTGCCACGGAACGCTTGAGGATCCTGTCGAGAATAAAAGATGGTGATGTCATCATTGACATGTTCGCAGGTATCGGGCCATTTTCCCTTCTTATTGCCAAAAACAGAAATGTTGAAATATATTCAATAGACATAAATCCGGAAGCAATCTCATATCTGTTGAAGAACATAGATTTGAACAGGTTGAAGGGAAAGATCATGCCAGTGTGCGGCGATTCCGGCATAGTGATAAAGGAATTGCCGCCTGCTGACCACATCATCATGAATCTGCCGCATGGTGCTTTAGAATATCTTGAACCGGCAAAGCAATCCCTCAGACCAGACGGCTCGATTGAATTTTATTTCATCGGTGATCCAGAGGATATTGAGGCCACAATGGAGAGAATAAGAGATGCAGGATTTGAGGTAAAAGATAAAAGGATTGTCCATGGTTATTCCCCGACTGAGTCCATGATCTATCTTTCGCTGAAAGTATTAGACTAAAATAGATTGTTATAATTTACTGACACAGTGACTATCTCCGGGAAAATAGGACAGATCGCTTCTGATCTTTACGAAAAGGTTCTTTTAGAAGAGATAAGACATTATCCTATCCCAAAGCATCTGGGCATTATTACCGACGGTAACAGAAGATATGCAAACGAAAAAGGCATATCAAGCAATGATGGTCACGTCAAGGGGAAGGACAAACTTGAGGAGGTACTGCAATGGTGCATGGATGTCGGCATCAAGATAGTCACTGTCTATGGTTTCTCGACTGAAAACCTCAAGAGGTCTCCTGAAGAGGTCAACTTTCTATTCAAGCTCATCAATGATTCCCTTCTTGATCTCATGAATGACAAGAGGGTAAGGGAAAACGGCATAAGGGTAAGGGTAATAGGACAGAAGAAACACCTCCCTGACTATCTGAAGAAGACAATCAAGAAAGCGGAAGAGTCAACGTCAAAATATGATAATTTCAGGTTCAACCTTGCAATAGGATACGGCGGAAGGGAGGAGATTCTCGACGGCATCAAGAAAATCGCAAGGGATTACAAGAACAACAAGATCAATCTTGAGGATATTAACGAGGATGTTTTCAGAAAGTATCTCTATGATTCAAGCCTTCCGGATCCTGACCTGATCTTAAGGACAAGCGGTGAAGAGCGAGTCTCAAATTTCCTGTTATGGCAGTCTGCATATTCAGAGCTTTATTTTACAGAGGTATACTGGCCGGATCTCAGGAAGGTTGATTTCCTGAGGGCTATAAGGACATATCAATCAAGACAGAGAAGATATGGTGAGTGAATGCTGCTTGCTGTTGACGACACAGACGGAAAAAATGGAGGATGCACCACTTATGTCATTACAAGGATTATATCAGAGATCGGGCTTGATCTCATCGGATTCCCGAGGCTTGTAAGGCTTAATCCAAATATACCCTATAAAACCAGGGGAAATGCTGCTCTTGCCGCAGTATTCGGAAAGGGGATTGGCAGGAGAATCAGGGTGGGCGAATTTGGGAAAAAACCCATCTATTCCTATGAAAATTATCAGGATATTCCGGATTATGAAGAATATATTGACAAAGCATGGAAAATAGTACTGGAGAATGCACAGATCCTGGATGAAAAAACAAATCCTGGAATGATCGCAGTAAATCATAAATTAGACGAAAGCCTATATCTTGAAACTGTCAGGAAAGTAAGGACAATTGGGTCCGCAATGCATTATCTCAGAGAAAACAGGATTCCATTCAGGTTTGAAAAGAATGGAAGAGGGCTGATCGGTGCACTCGCTGCAGCCTCATGGAATCCAGGGCGCATTACATATGAGACAATATTCTACAGATATCCGCATCCTGACAGGATTGACAAAAAGTTATCGCTTGAAATCGCAGGCGAGATTGACATGCTTCCTGGAACGTTCAACAACATTGATCCTGAAAACAGGCATGCCGCAATATTTCCCTCTCCGAAAACACCTGTTATGATGGGCATTCGTTCCCTCAATACGGATCCAGTAGCTAAGATCCAGGAAATCGTCTCGTCGAAATACAAAATCCAGTATGACGGATTCATCACATTCCAGACTAACCAGGCAACTGATGATCATTATATTTCCAATCCACGGGGGATAGAGGAGATGTGCTCTTATTCAATAATGGCAACAGTTGCGGATAGACCTAAGAGGATACATGGAGGGCATGGTTTTTTCACCTGCAGTTATAATGGAATGCATTACAACGTTGCAGTCTTCGAGCCATCCAAGGGGATGCGTTCCGTACTTGATGGAATATTTCCCGGGGATGTTATACATCTTTATGCTTCCTTCAGGAAAGGAACTTTTAACGCGGAGAAAATAAGCGTCACCAGCCGTGCAAGGCTCTTCGTCAGAAGGAGTCCAAAATGTGATATTTGCGGTGGTCCATGCAGAAACACAGGATCAGGCAGATTCAAGTGCGTAGCCTGCGGTTGGATTCAGCAATATCCGCAATATGACGAGATCATCAGGAGCCAGCCTTTGTCGTACGAGGCACCGGTTGCATCAAGGAGGCATCTTGTCGCACCTCTTGAATCGCATATGGAAATGAAATTATGATATCAATAACAGGCATTCCAAAGGTTGGAAAAACGACAATATGCAAAATGCTATCTTCGGATGGAATTGAGTGCGTATCCGCGGATTCACTTGCACTGGATCTCGGCTGCATGGAAAAGAATCTCGTTGACCTGGACTGCATGAAATCAAGAATGCTGGAACTGCCAAGGGTGATAGAATCCCATTATTCCCATTTACTCATGTCAAGTCATGTCATAATACTGAAAGCCGATCCTGATGAGATTAGCGCAAGGATGAGATCGGCCGGATACAGTGACGAGAAGATTGCTGAAAACATAGATGCACAGATTTCTGATACAATTTATTATGAGTCCATTGAAAGACTCCCGGCATCCCGCGTCATATCGCTAGAGCTGACAGGCAAAACACCTTCAGAATCTTTCTGCATCATAAGGGATAAGATTATAGAGATTGAAAATTTAACCTCTGGGAGCAATCATAATGGGTCTTGATTCTAAGCGATCGGCTGCTGATAGATACATAGATGCCTTATCGAAGCCATTCATGGGATTCAGCCCGAACTCGCTTTCAGGAATCTCGACGGTTTTTGCACTGCTATTTGGAATATTCTACTACATTGGAAGGGTTTTCCTTGTATTCGCGATAATATCCCTGATTCTTTCAGCTGTACTGGATGCTGTGGACGGAAAGGTTGCAAGAACCAGGAATCTTGCCTCCAAAAAAGGGGACCTTGTTGACCATTTCCTTGACCGTGTTTCAGATATATTCATTATATCCGGCATAGGTCTCAGTGCTTACGCAGGTTCAATATACGCACTGCTCGGCCTCGAGGGGGTTTTGCTCACAAGCTACATGGGAACACAGAGCCAGGCACTCGGTATAGGGAGGGATTATTCAGGACTTATGGGGCGGGCAGATAGGCTTGTGGCCGTGCTTGCATTCACGCTGATCCAGCTGATCCTGCCTTTCCATTATTCGCTATATAATATACTATTGACGCCTTCAACGATCCTGCTTCTGTGGTTTTTCATAGCAGGGAACATAACAGCTGTACAGAGATTCTCGAGCGCATTCCGAAAATTATGAATTTCATGTCATAAGGTTTGAGATTCTGGAGACATAATCCTCCGCAAGTTCACCTGCTCTCTCCGGCGATGAACCCTGGGCATAAATTCGAATTATAGGTTCAGTACCGGATGGCCGGATGAGTACCCATTCTTTGCCGTTAATTATCTTAATTCCATCTGTTCTGTCAATATCGTGTCCAGAAAATTCTCCTGTTATTCTTTCTGCCAGTTCTTCCCATTTTTTAGTTATTTTCAAAGATTTTTTTGACAAAAAATAGGGTGGAAGCTTGGAGATGCTTTCAGATACTGGAATCCCTGTTTCCGAAACGTAAGATAGAACAAGCGCAGCTGTCATAGCACCATCCCGGCAGAACTGGTGAGCAGGATATATTATACCTCCGTTTTCCTCCCCGCCGATTGCTGCCCTCAATTCAATCATCTTTCTTGAAACAATGGGTGCGCCAACCTTTGTGCGAACAAGCCTTGCACCCTTCTCCTCACATATCTCTGATATGCAGTCTGAACTGCTGATAGGCGTCACAACTGTGTCACCTCTTCTGGCAACATGTTTCACGATAAGTGAAAGCATCCTGTCTCCGTCAATGAAATTGCCCTTTTCGTCTAAGAATACAGCCCTGTCGGCATCACCATCGTGTGCTATTCCTAAATCGAACCCGCCCTGCTTCACAAGCGATATTAAGGCACCGAGATTCTCTGGTTTCGGTTCAGATTCCCTTGAGGTGAATTTTCCATCCGGGTTGCAGTTTAATGTTACAGTCCGGAGCCCAAGGGCAGAAAGGAGCATTGGTGTTGTGGAAAATGACGCACCGTTTCCCGCGTCAAATGCAACCCTCAGATCGGCAGCAGATATTGCGCCGGTATCGGTATGTGATAATATTCCATGTATATATGTATCAGGAGCGCTGTTATCGTCGACTATCTTTCCGCATTTTGACCAGTCCATCTTTTTGAATCTTTTATAAGCAAAGATCTCCTCTATTATGGCTTCGTCGCCTGAACCCAGTTCTGTTCCGTCCTTGTCGATGCATTTTATACCATTGAACTGTGGCGGATTGTGTGATGCTGTTATCATTACGCCATATATCCCGGATAGTTTACAGTAGTACTGGAGAGCTGGGGTCGGAAGTATACCGAGATGGATAATGTCTTTCCCGCATGCCATAAGACCTGATTCAACTGCGGACAGAATCATATCACCCGTCTGCCTTGTGTCGCGCGCGATAGCTACCCTTTCTGTGGAAAAAAAAGTTCCTGCTGAAAAGCCAATGCCCTGTGAAAACTCGGTAGTGAGATCAACATTCGGAACGCCTCTTATCCCGTTTGTCCCGAATAGTTTGGGCGCTTTCTCATGATTTTCTGCCATGAGAAATGATACCAAGACAATATAATAATTTGATTAGTTTGATGGCTGCTGGGTGAGGTCGTAATCGTTACCCCGCCATGAGATATTCTTCATTCTCGATGCTTTCAGCAGGTTATACATTGAGATGAATGGAATAATCAGTGCAATGATGAATACAGAAATAGATGGTTTATGGTAATTTTCCACATTCCTGATCGCAAAAAGCAGGTATGGAATGACCAGTACTATAAACAGTGGTGAATAAAAGACAGCAAAACTGATTGATCCAAGCAGGAGCAGTATCTGGGATCCATAAAAGAGAAGACCGTACCAGAGTATTGACCGGCTCGCGCTGATTGACAATGCAGTCTCACGGTTGGACCACTCCCTGAATGTTGAAAAATCATCCGGTGAATGTATATCTGGCGCTGCCTTCATCACGTATTGAATGTTTAGACCAAGTTTCTTCGAAATGCGCATGATTGCGACGTCATCAGACACATGTTTTTTGAAGAATTCAATATTATCATCTGTGAGGATATCTGACCTGAAAGCCATTGACCCACCCCAGACAAATCTTGTAATCCTCGACTGCATGAGGCCAATTCCCACGAGCCCCCATACAGCCTTGATCCTGGACCATATTCCTGATACAGGTATAAAATGCGGAAAGGTCGTCGAGACGCCTATCTTTTTGTCTGAAAGAGGACGAACCAGCGATGAGAGCCAGCCTGATCCAAAAGTTGCATCGGAATCTGCGATCACATAAACTTCATAACCGGAAGCATTTTCAAATGCCGTTGAAATCGCCCTGACTTTTCCACTGCATGATTTGCACGAGGAAGAGCTGATCATGTATCTTACATCTAGATCTTTCAGGATAGGAAGAACCGGCTCTTTCTCTGAGTCTATCACAGCAAGAATCTCATAATTCGTATAATTCTGTTTCTTGATAGACGAAAGATTCTCCTTTATGGTTGGATCAAGGCCCTTTATCGGCACGATAACAAGCGTTTTAGGCTGAAAGTCCTGAAAATTTCTATCCCTGTACCGTTTCCTTAATGAAATTGCCATCTGCCCGGCAAATATCAATAAAAATAGGACAAGAAAAAAAAGGTTTATAATTGTTAACTGAAAGTGCATTCTTATACTAGAGAAACCTCGTCCGTATCAACCTGACCGACGCCTCTTGTTGCCTGTATCGCAGACTCAACGGATCCAATCCTTCCCTCCTCGTCAGGTACGATTACCTCGAGTCTCAGGGCTTTAAGGCCAAATGCAAGTTCCTGTTCCTCTATCTTGTTCAGCGTGCATATTTTTGAAAGATTTTTACGTAAATCCTCTTTCAGTTTCGCGACATCGGTTTCGGGGCTTTCGGGAAGAACCTTCATGATAGCTGCTACGTCACCCATCTCTATCCCTACGGACCGGTGAATGAACATTTCGAGCATGTATACTTGGTGGAATGCTCCCTGCAACTATCACATCTTCCAATCTCCTCTTCACCACAGGCAGGACACAGGAAAATAGAAAATCCGCGATCCACTAAACCTTCACCGCATGACGTACATGTATTCTTTGACGACAATAAATAGCCTCCATTTTTTGCCATCGCACTTTGCGATAGCCGGCACCTATCACATAACAATATAAATTATTTATCTGATATTGACTGCTTATTGGCCTCGATCCAGGTATATCCGGGTTTTAATGTATCTATAAGGTAAATTATTCAGAGATATATTTGAGAAATGTTAATGATAGTCCTGACAATACCAGCAGGAAAAGATGAAATCCAAGCTCAGGGCTGTCTATCATGTTAATGGATCGACGGAACGATATGAGGTGGAAAATTACTTTGCTGCGTCTGATAAGCCGTTCTTCCTGGGGCTTATAATTGAGCCTTCGGCGGGGCTATGGGCATACCTTAAGAACAATTCGGAAATAATAATAGAATTTTCAGGGAAATCCGCAAATTTCAGGGTCCCGTATAAGATTGAAGTTGGCAGGAATACGATATTCTTCATAACACCTGTCGACGGTTCGATCACATCAGATGATTTCATATAAAGCCGAAATAGAGATATGCCGGAATATTCAGTATGACTGCGACTGCAATTGCCGCTATGAATACAGAATGATCCCATGAATATACCTTGAAACCGTCAAGGGGGCCGAATGGTATAAGATTGAACAGTGCGTACCAGGAGTTGAGCGCGCCGACGAAACCGAACAGGAAGGATATTCTTGTGATTGGTTCCAGAACTATGAACAAACCGTAGAAGATGACGGCAAGAAGCATGTTTGTTGCTGGACCAGCAAGGGAGACCTTACCGCCGTCCGCCCTGTTGTAGATCCCCGAAACATATACGGCACCTGGTGCTGCAAACAAGAATCCAAGTATTGATGTTACTAATGCAAGCAATGCTCCTAACGGCCATATCTTGAACCTGCCGAATCCGCCAAGGCGGTAAGCCATGAACCTGTGTGCCAGTTCATGCATCAGGAAAGCTGTCAGTACGGTCAGAAGCGCAAGGCCAAAAAGAAGATAATAACTGAAACCCACTCCTGAAAAATACCTGATGTAAATTATGGCGAACGCTGCAGTCAGGACTAGTACTGCTGCGAATATGTCTTTAAGTTCCGCGTTGTCAAAGCTGTTAATATATTGCACAATATCACTATGAATTTAGCTTTGCCACGTATTCCATCAGGGATATTATATCCATCGCATCGGATATTCCGAGATTCAGGTTGTATGCAACATCGAGCGGTTCAGGCTTCAGGCCAAGCTTGATTGCATTACGCAAAAGGGCGTTTGCCGTGGGGTCATTGAGCATTGGTTCCCTTTTTGAATTGACACACTTCTTGATATACGTGTATATGTTCTTTGAAAGCATCACGTCCCTTTTTGGCATGTTGTTGTATATGACAAATATCTTCATGTCCCTGATTGTTTCAACGGTGCTTTTGCGCACTGCTCTCTGAATGATGTCCCTTGACACTATCTCATACAGGTGAACATCAGATTCTCGAAAATATGAATCGTTTGCGAGAAGCTGGATGACTCTCTCGACCATGTCTACGGGCACACCTGCGGTGTATACCATCTCCTCAGATGTGAGTATTCGGCCTGCCTTGTATTCCGCCTTGAGTATCCTCGCGGCGTATTCAAGAACGTCAAGAAACTCCTTCTTCAGGTTGATCTCGTCTATTATCTCCCTGAAGCTGTCTTCCTTCAGCAGTGACCCGTGGTACTGACCGGCAATCCTGTCCGCGGTGTCGAAATCCCCGGCCTCGATAAAACTCCTGATTATCCACTGAATGTTCGTGCTGTCTGCAATTCCAGGATTCTTCCTGTAGAAATCTATTATGGATCTGTACTCGCCGGTTTCATAATAGATCCTGCATATCCTGTCTGCTATCTCCT
>JAKBLT010000083.1:0-4332 GCA_021831925.1 Thermoplasmata archaeon | reverse complement strand
GTGAGGAAAAAATAATCACGTATGATGGTTTATACAGAAGGGTCAATAACCTTGCTTCGGCTCTGCTGAACCTTGGAATAGAAAAAGGGGACAGGATTCTGATTTATTTACCCATGATACTTGAAGCCCCTGTTGCGATGCTGGCGGCTGCAAGAATCGGCGCTGCATTCACATTTGTCTTTGCAGGTTTTGGTGCGTCAGCTGTTGCGGAAAGAATTGAGGACGCGAAGGCAAAACTGGTAATAACTGCAGATGGAGGGCAGAGGAATGGAAAGACAGTTGAGCTCAAGAAGATCATTGACGAAGCCCTCGAACAGACCTCCACTGTAAAATCTGTGATCGTCGTGAAGAGGACTGGCCACAGTGTTCCAATGGAAGAGGGACGCGACATCTGGTATCATGAGGTTGTGGGCGATGGTATGACTTATGTAAGGCCGGTTGACATGGATTCGAATGATCCTCTTTATATCCTGTATACTTCTGGAACAACAGGCAAGCCAAAGGGCGTTGTCCACGGAAGTGGAGGTTACTCCGTTTGGGTTGCTAATACGATGAAGTGGGCTTTCAACCCGGATGAGGATGACAGGTGGTGGTGTGCTGCTGACATTGGCTGGGTCACAGGTCATAGTTATATCGTGTTTGCACCCCTGATTCTTGGCCTGACTTCAATAATGTATGAGGGTTCGATAACATATCCTGCTCCTGACAGGTTATGGGAAATAATCGAACGTTACAGGGTCAACATACTTTACACATCTCCGACAGCGATCAGGACGCTGATGCGGTTCGGCGATAAATACCCAAAGATGCATGATCTTTCGACACTGAAGGTTCTCGGAACAGTGGGTGAACCGATAAACCCCTCAGCCTGGAAATGGTATTATGAGAACATAGGCAATTCCAGATGCCCGATCATAGATACTTACTGGCAGACCGAGACCGGAGGCTTTGTCATATCTCCTGCGCTAGGGCTTGGACTTCCGCCCCTTAAACCGGGTTCTGCAACATTTCCAATGCCTGGGATCGATCCTGTAATCCTTGACGAGGAAGGCAATGAGGTCAGGACAGGAGAAAAGGGTTACATAGCATACAGGAAGCCATGGCCTGGCATGTTCCTGACCCTGAATAACGATCCGGAGAGATTCAAGAAGACATACTTTGAGAAATTCAAGGGCATGTACTACTGCGGAGATTATGCTGTAAAGGACAGCGAAGGGTATTACTGGTTGCTGGGAAGAGCTGACGAGGTACTTAAAGTATCAGGACATCGCCTGGGAACCATAGAGATAGAAGACGCATTGATTTCGTCGAAGGAGGTAGCTGAAGCAGCTGCCTTTGGAAAACCGGACGAGATAAAGGGTGAAAGCATAGTTGCCTTTGTTGTATTGAAGGATGAATTCAAGGCTGCCCTGGATATAGTATCGACCCTCCGCAAAAGAATAAGGGAAGAACTTGGGCCCATATATGTTCCGGAAGAGATACACATAGTTAATACGCTCCCAAAGACAAGAAGCGGTAAGATCATGAGGAGGGTCGTTAAGGCAGTATTTCTGGGGCAGCTTCCCGGTGATATCACGACACTTGAAAGCTCAGCATCAGTGGAAGAGATCAAGGCAGCTATAGAAGATTTCAGGAAGGAGACCAGTAAGTGAACTGTCTATAAGGGTTTAAGGGTCTAATCCTTTTAGAAACAATTCTCACTTTTAATCTATCTTATTTCCTTATTCACTTTTGTTCCATAATTCAATATTAGCAGGATTTCCTAAGAAAACGTTAAATCTCCTATTTATATGAACTGCCGTTGAAGAGACTTGGCGGTGGATCCGCATATACGGGTAAATTACCAGAGGGGTGCGTTCTATGCGCCAAAGGGGGAAAGATGGTCCTCTTTGTATCCGGTATATGTGATGCCAAATGTTTTTACTGTCCTATTTCAAGCGAGAAAAAGATGCTTGATGTGATGTTTGCCGATGAGATGCCCATTCGCGACATGAGGGATGCGATACTCGAGGCGAACATGATCTCTGCGACCGGAACAGGAATAACTGGCGGCGATCCACTCAAATTCTATCAGCGTACTTCAGAATACATCAAAATGCTCAAGCAGGAATTTGGTCAGAGTCACCACATTCATCTTTACACAATCAGTGGATCAAAGGAGGCAATTGATTCTGTCGCAAAGGCTGGCCTTGATGAGATCAGGTTTCATCCGCCGGAGGAAATCTGGACCAGGATGGATCATTCAATTTTCAAGCACAGGATAAAATGGGCCAGGGACAACGGTCTTTCCGTCGGGATCGAGGTACCGTCCTTACCAGGAAGAGATAAAGAAACAAGGGCCCTGATAGACTTCGCTGAAAGAATGGATCTTGATTTTATCAATCTCAATGAGCTCGAATTCTCGGAGACAAATTTCAACAACCTTCTTGGGCGAAACTACACCGTCAAGAATGATTACGAATCCGGTGCAACAGGGAGCAAGGAACTTGCCATAAGCATGGTGAGGGAGCACCCTGAATTCACGGTACACTATTGCTCAGCTTCCTTCAAGGATGGCGTTCAGCTGAAAAACAGGCTCAAACGCCGCGCCAATAACATTGCGAGGAGAATCGATATAGTTACTAAAGATGGAACCATTTTGAAAGGCGTGGTTTCCGGGCAGGATACGGACTCAATTGTTTCGAGCCTGCATTCTGTCGGTGTTCCCGATGACATGATATTTGTCAACAATAAGAAGAGAAGGGTTGAGATACCCACATGGATCATACCAGAACTCAAGAAGCTTCTTGATTACGAATTCTTTGAGGTAGAGGAATATCCAACATATGATGCTATTGAGGTCGAAAGACTTAAGTTATGAATCCTCTAATGCACATTCCATCTCCAGATGACCGGTACTTCCGGACCATTCAGTCTGCTGAGAAATTATCTTTATTCTTTTTGTTCCGGGCAACCCAATAACAAAGGACTCATATTCTCCTCCCTCACCTGCGGGATTTATACCATATTTTTCCTGCAACTTCATAAGATCTGCTATCAATTCATTATCAAATCTCCTGCCAAGAAATTTCTCAGTGAGCCCTTCAGCAGAAACCGAAACTATTATTGCTTCTATTCCACGTAAAATAATTTCATTCAGAACAATCAAAGGATCCAATCTCCAGAGCGGTGTGAATGACAGTAAACCAGCATTTGTGCAGTATTTCTCTATTCTTGTCTTCTGAAAATCGGAAGCTATTGCGCCGCTGATAACGCATTCGATTCCAGATCTTTTAAGGTCCATAAAGGATGATTCGAATTCACTTTCATCGAAGTAAATAGTACCAAGATCCAGTAAGGAAGAGACCAACTCAGCATTTTTAATATTTGGAACATGAAACATTTCTGAATCCTGAACGGGTATATATGTCACAGCGGAAACCAGATCCATTCCCATTTCAGATCCAATAAGTGCTGCTAAAAAGGAATCCTTCCCGCCTGAGATCAATGCAGCAGCTTTCATCCTTCCACATCTCAAGGTTATATATTTTTTTGTCATTACGTTTTGATAACAATGACCGTTGAAGTTGGAAAAAAAGCACCGGATTTTAAACTGGTAGACTCGAATCTGAAGCACAAGTCGCTGGATGATTACAAGGGAAGCAAAACCGTTCTATTATTCTTCCCAGGCGCATTTACAGGGGTATGCACGAAGGAGCTATGCACATTCAGGGACTCAATGTCAAAATATAACAATCTTAAGGCAAAGGTCGTTGGAATAAGCGTCGATCAGCCATTTTCGCTCGCACAGTTCGCTAAAGAGAACAATCTTAAGTTTGATCTCCTTAGTGATGCTACTAGGGAAGTCTCAAAGAAATACGACGCGCTCCATGAAAACTTCGTCAACGTTCCTGGACTAACTGCTTCAAAGAGATCTGTATTCTTGTTAGATGGCAATGGAATCGTTAAGTTCAAGTGGATATCCGAGGATCCGGGAAAGGAACCTGATTACGCCGCAATAGAGAAAGAGCTGGCAAAGTTCTGAACTATTGAGTGAAATAATGGATCATGAAGCGGCCAGAAGACTGATTGCGATTGCAATATCATCCCGTAAGGATCATGATTCTATATCGCGTCAGGACATGATCAAGGAGCTATCTTTCAAGCGACGCCTCCTATCCACTGAGTCTGTTAACAGGTTAATCGAAGCATCGCTGAAGGAGGGGCTTGTCCAGGAAAACGACGGAAACCTGAAACCTAATTTTACAGTATCCGGTATCTCTGTACCGCTGGATTTCTCGGTAAACGAAAAGGATCTATTTTCTGAGAACAGTGACAAGCCTCTATCTGAGA
>JAKBLT010000082.1:0-4375 GCA_021831925.1 Thermoplasmata archaeon | reverse complement strand
TGGAAGCTGGAAATCTCGAACCTCATCCCTTTTGAGCAGATCGATCTTGATAGTACTCGCCCTGCCTGCATCGGTCTCATTTGCCACTTTAATCCTGACCCTCTGGCAGAAGGAGACCATAGGCCACGTTATCTAAATCGCTTTTACTCCCGTTTATAAAAACATGCCTTGTCTGCGTCGTCTCAAGTATACCTTCAAGTCCCAGCTCCCTGCCGACTCCGCTTTCTTTGAATCCACCTCTGGGAGCTGCTGCGGAAAGAAGATGGTACTGATTGATCCAGACTGTTCCAGCTTTTATGCCTGATGCAACCCTCTTTGCTTTCCTGATGTCGTTAGACCAGACGGATGCGGCGAGGCCGTATCTTGTGTTGTTGGCCTTTAAAATTGCCTCCTCTTCATTCCTGAAAGTATCAACTGATAGTACTGGACCAAATATCTCCTCATCAATTGTGGATGCTTTTCCCTGTGCGGTCTGCAGCATGGTAGGCGGATAATATATACCTCCGGCCGGGGAATTCACAATATCCTTAACAGCGAGCAACTGGCTGCCTGCATCGGTTGATTCCAGGACCATCTCCGCAATCTTCTGTTTCTGTTCTAATGTTGTAATTGCGCTTATATCTGTCGTGAATTCCATAGGATCACCGTCTCGCAGGGAGAGCATCTTCTCTTTCAGTTTACCGACAAAGGATTCACTGATTCCTGAATCGACTATCAGACGGCTGCCTGACTCGCAAAGCTGGCCGGAATTAAGAAATATTGAAAAAATAACGCCTTTAGCAGCACTTTCAAGATCAGCGTCTGCAAAAACAATGTTCGGCGACTTTCCACCAAGTTCAAGCGAGATCTTTTTAATACCGTTCGAGGAGTCCCGGATAATTTCCTTACCTGTTTCCGTTGAGCCTGTGAAACTGATCATGCCAACTTTCTCACTTTTGGTCAGAACCTTGCCGATGTCAGATCCCTTTCCGGGAATAATGTTTATAACGCCTTTCGGAAAACCCGCGCGCGCAATATCCTCTGCCATCTCAAGTGCCGATGCCGGTGTATATCTTGATGTCTTGAGAATAACAGTGTTTCCGGCGAGAACCGCAGGCGCTATTTTCCATACCGCCATCAAAAGTGGGACATTCCACGGTGCAATTGCAGCCACCACCCCCATTGGTACATGCTGTATGATGCCGCTGGAATCAGGATATTCCGGGTGTTTTATCCTTCTGGATGAATGAAATTCTTTCTCAAGCGCGAAGTATTTGACATGTTCTATGGCAAGCGGAACATCCATGAAGGTAGTCTGCCTGACTGTCTTTCCGGTGTTCTGCATTTCAACGGATACGTATTCTTCGGATCTTGACTGCATCAGATCTGATAACCTGAGTAAGAGCTGCTTTCTCTTCTGCAGTCTTACAGCAGACCAGGTATCATAGGCTTCATAAGCTGAATCAATAGCATATCTTGCAATCTCCTGATCGGCGTATAAAACGGATGCGAATGGTTGCCCGTCATTGGGTCTGTAGAGTTTGACATAATTATCTCCGCTGACAAATTCGCCGTTGATGAAGCTGCTGTACCTTTTCATGTTCACCTCACCTTGAGCATAATACTTCTTATTGAATCGGAATCAGATTCCCTTGCATTTGTCAGTAAACCTGTTGATTCCATTGAAAGTTTAACAAGTGTTTCCAGCTTGCTTTCATAGTCTGATGCGTCGATGCCGCATTCTCCTATGGTCAGGGGCTGGCCTATCTCTTCAAAGAAATATCTGATCGTGCCATAAAGATCCTTTTTCCTTGCATCCGCTGGAAATGCATTCCTGATATCCCTGTAAAGGTCTGGAACTGCAGCACTGTTGTATTTTATGACTTCCGGTATGTATAAACCAACAGCATTTCCATGGGCTATTCTGAAACATGAACCGAGTGCATGACCCATGGCGTGGGCAAGACCTATCTGAGAATTTGAGAAAGCCGAGCCTGCCATTGATGCGCCGATGTGAACATTGTTCCTTAATTCAATATTTAATGGATCTTTTATCACCGATCTGATCGAACCTGTTATCAACTGCAATGCCTTTATTGCCATTGCATCGGAATATGGATTCCTCCACTGCGATGTGTATGCCTCTATTGCATGTACGATTGCGTCAACAGCGGTGGACACTGTCTGCTTAAGGGGCAGTGATCGCACAAATACTGGATCCAGTATTGCAGTTTCAGGTAGAATTTCAGTGGATGCAAGTTCCATCTTTCTCTTTGTCAGGCCATCACTTTCAGAAACAACCGCTGCCCATGAGCATTCCGAACCGGTACCGCTTGTTGTTGGTATTGCGATTATCGATACCTTGTCCCGTATCCCAAGATGCTCAAGTGGAGTGAGATCATATATCTGTCTTGCAGGGTTTGCGTATGTAAATGCAATTACCTTTGCTGAATCCATGACAGACCCTCCTCCGAGGGCTAATATGCAGTCTGGTGCAAATTCCTTTATCCTTTCGATAGAGGATGTCATTTCCTCAAATGACGGCTCCTCTCCTAAATCTGAAATTAACAATGTGCTCGACCCGTCGGGAAGATTCTTCATAATCAGGTCCGGGAAATCTGTCCTGGCGATATTCCTGTCTGTTACAATGAGGAATCTTCGGTATCTGGTAGATTCAAGACATGATAAGGAATCTTCACCATAGACTATCTCAGGTATTCTAAAAAACCACACTGTAATCACTTGAATTCCGTTTCAACCTGGTTCGCAGTGTTTACAAGCTCCTTGGCAGCCCTTGTATATCGCATTATCTTCATCATTGGTCCCTTCAGCTTGAACTTTCCGGTCAGAACACCCTGGATCGGGTCTATCTCTCTTTTTATAAGACGGACCCAGTTCCTGTATGGCCCGATATAGGAAAAGGCTGCCTGCTCTCCGTCGCCTTTATCCAGGAACTTCCCGCTCCTGCATTTTCCGTGGTATAGATCCAGGTAGATTGATGCGACTGGTTTTTTAGAAGAGTCATCCTCAATTATGAACAGAAAATCACCTTCCCAATCTGATGCAGCGTCAGCGTATTTTTCATTGGTGTTGATTTTTTCAACATATTCCTTGACCCATTCATCACTCGGAAAAATTGGCATGACAATAGAACGCTAAAACATTATTTAAGAGTTTATGCTGATATTTTTCTCACCTCTGAATTCGGTGACATCATTATTTTAATAGCCTTCGGGACAGCACTGATTTTGCACGGAGTGGAACCGAAGACCTCTCCATCGCCCTCGATAGGGGCTCTATCCCCTTTTATATTGAAAAAGGTTGATGAATGATTTGAAACTTCTTTTAGATCCAGATAGGATCCATCCCCCAATTTACTGAATTTCCTCATCATGTCGAGACGCGGGATCTTACTTATTAAATGCAGATCCAGTAAACCATCCGTAGGATCTGAGAATTTAGACGCTAGCATTCCTGAACCAAAATACCTGCAGTTTGCGATGATCACTTCACCTGTCGAAGTATCGAGGCTTCCGTCATCAAATTCTATTTCCAGATCGTAGTTCTTGAGCCCCCATAATTCGCGGATAACTGCCGATATGAAAGGGTTTATCAGTGTTTTCCTTTTCAGATTCACCCGACGCATAACATCGGCGCCGAAACCTATCTCCATTATATTCCCAAAGTATCTCCTCCCCTCACTGCACTCGAGCAGCATTGCATCTATACTGCCAGTTTCTTCGTGCAGGATGCCATTAACTATCTCCTGTACACGGAAAGAACCTGTTGTTCTTGCCAGATCGGAACCGGTGCCTCCACCTGCAGGTATGATTGTTATATCTCTGTTGACGGTCGATTGTATAACCTCATTGATTGTCCCGTCCCCCCCAATTATGATCAGGTAAGATCCATCATCAATTCCTGCCGCAAATTCAGTTGCTTCACCCTGTCTCTTTGTTATAATGGAAACAGGAGAGAATTGATCGCATGCTTTCGTTATGGTTTCAATCCTATCCTTACTGAATTCGCCCGCATTGGGATTTGCAATAATATATACCCTTTTATCTCCGTTCATGCTTTGCTGTCCTTTTAGAAATCTTTGGCAGAAAATATGCAATAAGTAGTGATGCGATTAGAAGGGCCCAGATCATAGTATCACTCAGGTAAAAGACCGTGAAAGGATGATCCTGCGTAACATATAGATCTGAAGAATACGATGATATTGTGAGATTGCTGGATCCATATTCTGCATAAGGCAGATCAGATAACGGATATTCCAGTGGAATTGGAAATAGATCAGAGAGATTGAAATACTTTGACGAATTGAACGGAAAAACATAGCTGTCCGGCACGGGCAAACCATACGCGCTCAGACTTATTGGCTGCCGAATCAAAA
>JAKBLT010000081.1:0-4410 GCA_021831925.1 Thermoplasmata archaeon | reverse complement strand
CTATTCCAGCTGAGTGTATCCTTATCGCAACAGAGAGGAAATTCCGGGCAAGATCCTGCAACTTCCTGGGTGAATCCAGATGTTCAGATATGTAAGCGTTAAGGTTCTGGCCATCGATCCACTGCATTAAAAGTGATGGGAAATACACAGCTGGATTCTTTAGTGTACGAATGGATTTGGGGAGATAATTGAAGTTGACGAATATGCCCCCTCCATCAAACGCACTTAAAGATTTTGAAATGATATAGTACCTCCTGCTCAGATCAGGTTTGCTCCTTGTAAAGCACTTTAGGGCATGAGCAGTAGAGCTGTTCTGCAGCTTGAATATTGTGCCGTAATTTCCGGACGAATAGACGACATTGCCCGGTATATTCACATAAGGATTTGGTACTACCGAGGAAGAGAGGATATCAGGATAATCCTGTGAAATGCTGAAAGAAAGGTTCTGCATTGCGCGTGAATAATCACTCTGCCCAGGCCACTGTGCATTTGAAGGAACTGAGTCAAGATCAGGCGGAACTTCGACAACCTGTGGTATTTCAGGTTGATTCAGATGTGTCTGATCTTTATTTACGCCATTACCCGGCCGAACATCACCGGCTGGGATTGTTGCAGCTTCTTTGATTTTTTTGGCTTGACTCTTTTCTCCATCCTTTTGAACCGATTCCTTTGCTGTCTTCTGTCTCAATGGTACCAAACGGGTTTTGCTGAATAGGAAGCTTGAGGCTATGAAAACGATAAAACCAAAGAGTACAAGCGTGTAGATTGGAACAACGAAGGAAATGATGATGGCACCAACTATTGTTAAAACATAAGGTACCTTTTTTCTATTACCCTCGGCCAGAAATATGAAAATACCGCCTATTACAAAAAGCAAAGCCAGAAGCAGGATTTCGTCCTCAACAAATTTCAACGGGTTGTCATATAATGAAGCAACCGCGATTATTAGAAGTGAGAGCAGAGATATAGATGATCTATACGAGCCAACTGTTTTTTTGGCAACCATAAATCCAAGAATTAGGAGCAGAATAACTGTAACAAAAACAATATGGTAATTCTCAAAATAGCCGAAGATAAGATATATTTTGGTATTTCTAGCGATATAGATGAGAGCAGAGCTTACGAACTGCAGCGGTATAATTATAAGAAATAGTATGAGAAATAATACTGCAAGAAGTTTATTCTTTGTGCTCATTTACTTCTTGGTTGATTGCGTATCTATGTAATATTTTTTATGTCTTGGTCCTGACAGTTTCTTCATGGCTAAAAATTGAAGAAAGTGTGTTTTATATTAAATGTTAAGAAACATTTCAATTCAGATATATTAGGGCATAAATTTAAGTTAAGACGAAAATTCCTAACAAGTGATAAAAATAAGCGGGTTGGAGGAAAGAAACCTCCAATTTGAGTGGAGTGCGAAATCAAAGGAGATCACATCCGTTCCACTTGATGAATTCGTTTCCATGGATATACCGGATTCATCTACTTTACAGATCAGAGAAGATTCTGATATTTCTGTGCTGACAAAACTAGATCCATCCAAATACGACGCTGCGGTCGGCCCTATCAAGGTTGATGGTGTAACAAAAGGGGATACCCTGATGGTGGAGATTGTAAAAATTAATACCTGGAGGTGGGGATGGACTTCGATTTCACCATCATTCGGCCTGCTTAAAGGAAGATTCAGCGATCACCTGATTCACTGGGATATTGGGCTTTCGCACGCAGTAAGCAGGAGCAGGTTTCTATCAGGAATCAAGATTCCTGTAAGGCCCTTTCTGGGTGTCGTATCCACTTTGCCCGGGAAAGGAAGATACCCTATGATTCCACCCCGGCAATTTGGAGGTAACATGGATAATCGGCTTTTGACTGTGGGTTCAATACTGTATCTTCCTGTCAATGTAGATGGTGCCATGGTTTCCTTCGGGGACCCACATGCGGCGCAGGGGGATGGTGAAGTTTGTGGAACAGCTATAGAGACAGGAGCTGAAGTGACGGTCAGGTTCCGTGTTGTTAAAAACCAGTCTGTAAAATATCCCAGAGCCATGATCCCGGCGTTTGGAGAGGGTATTTGTATCTTGACAACGGGAATATCGAGAAGTTTACGAAAGGCAGCATTGATAGCTGTAGAAGAGATGATAGATGACATCACACGGACAACAGGTCTGAGCGAAGAAGAAGCATATGCGCTATGCAGCGTTGCAGGAAACCTGAAAATTTCAGAAATAGTGGATGAACCGAATTATGTAGTTTCTCTCACTCTTCCCAAGAATCTGTTATACCATTAGCATCTTCAGGATAATTAGAAAGAAGAAGATCTTTTTTAATACAGACTGTAGTTAACTGAGAATCCTTTAATAGTCATTTTATCTCTTACTATTGATGCAGTTCAAAACATCGTACCAGATTCCGGCCTCACTGTGCATAAAATGCCGGGCTGCAAAGAATCTGTGCGGGCTTTCTTATTGCCCCATACTGGTGCAGACAATGACGATGCCAAAGCTGCAGAAACCGATAAGCAATGAAGTTTCAGGATCCTCCCCCCCATCAATATTTGTTGGAAGATTTGGTTATCCCAAGATAAAAATATATCCGTCAACCCCACCACAGTTCGGGGAGACCACATCCTATGAAAGCCCCCCGGACTGGCTGAAAATGAATCTGGAAGCATTCCTGTCCATGCGGCTATCAATCATCAGAGGTGGGATGGAGATTTCAGTGAAGGATGCTTCCAGGCCTGACAAGAATCTTGGAGATGCGCAGCTGCTGTCGATGGCATACAAGCCTGTTGATATGGAGATGATATTTGACAAGAGCATGGCAGATAGCAAGGTTTTTCTCTCTGAATACACACCTCCGATGGGGCCTTCCTCTCCAATCAGGAGGATATCATATGGAAACATCAAGATAGACAATCACGTGGAAAGGGCCTTCAACGACTCCGATCTCAAGGCAAATGATGCGGTTATCTCATTATATGCTGATGGTATCGATGTTTCAAGACTTTCAAAGATACTCAGTACAGGGGCACTCGGTGTTTCTCACAACAGAAGAGCAGTTCCAACAAGGTGGTCTATCACAGCTATTGACAAGAATGTTTCAGACAGAAATGTCTCAATAATCAAGCAATATGAAAGCATTGACAAGTATGAAGTCTTTATCCGGCAGACTTCAGGAAACCTTTTCATGGCGATAATGGCTCCTGGTAACTGGCAGTTCGAATGGGGAGAGGCGTGGTTCCCTGGAAGCACATGGAATACGTTTGGCACTGATTCCGCAGTTGAGATAGATTCTGAGCAATATGGTGGGAGAAAGGATTATCCCGGAATAGGAGGATGCTACTATGCCTCCAGACTTGCAGTATCGGAATACCTTCTTAAGAGGAGGAGAGTAGCCATGCCCATGTTGTGGAGGGAAATTTACCCTGGATTCAACCTGCCGGTTGGCGTATGGTACGTAAGGGAGAATCTAAGAGAAATGTTCAGATCGTCTCCGCTTGTATTCGAGGATCTTGAAAGCTGCCTTTCTTTTCTCAGTAAATACATGAAGGTTCCAGTCCAAAAATGGCTCTCCAAATCCTCCATATACAGGTATTTAAGGTCAGCGACACTTGACAGGTTTGTTACTAAATGAGAAATATCCAGGTCAGGGAAGTGGAGGCGAAAACTGCCCTTAACCGATCCGGTTTGCCGGAGCTGGATTACGCCCTCAATCCATATCTTGGCTGTCTGCATGGCTGCAGGTATTGCTACGCAGCAGACATGACACCGGGTGACTCTCCAGAAACCTGGGGATCCTTGGTTGCTGTGAGAAAGAACATCGTTGATGTACTGAAGAAGGAGGTTAAGACCAAAAGGCGCGGCATCGTTGGCATTTCAACAATAACGGACCCTTACCAGGCAATAGAAGGAAGGTACAGATTAACCGAAAGATGTATTGATATCCTGACTTACAATGGTTTCAGAGCATCTATTCAGACCAAGTCTCCTCTCGTACTGCGGGATATAGATCTCTTCAGGAAAAGAAAGAAACTCATTGATATCGGGATGAGTATCGCAACCCCGTATACAGATGTGTCGAAAATGATTGACAGGTACTCACCTGTTCCATCATCCAGGATGCGCGCTCTTGGAATCCTGGCCGGTTCAGGCATACAGGCATGGATGTACCTTGGCCCCATAATACCTGGTGTTAATGACTCAAAGGATTCCATTTATACACTGCTGGAATTTGCAGGAAATCACGGAATACGGGTCATATACGATACAATTTCAATGTATCCAGGGAGCGAGAAGATGCTTTCCTCGGTGATCAGTATATCACACCCGCCTGGCAGAATACCAAGATCATGGTGGGCCTCAGTAGAGGAGACAATTAAGCAATTTTCTGCGGAGCTTGGTGTAAGGTGCA
>JAKBLT010000080.1:0-4526 GCA_021831925.1 Thermoplasmata archaeon | reverse complement strand
TCAGAACAACTATAAGATATGGTTTGAGAAACAGTGCTTTGTATCTGTATGAAAGGCCAGCTCCAAAAACACTTGACGTAAGTGCCTGAGTACTTGAAAGAGGAATGGAGAAAAGCGTTGCAGCTTCGACCATTATTGAAGAAACCGCGAGAGAAGTCAGGGCATTGAAATATCTCATTGAATACATATCCTCGCCAACTCTTTTTAAAACTCCCTTGCTCAGGAAAAGTGAGCCCAGTATAATTCCTGACAGTACTGCAATTTCTGTATATACGGAAAAACCTGCGAATGCAGCCATGAGCCCTATCGTATTACTGCCGATCGTATAGGCCGTGAAGAAAGAAATGACCAGCAGCAGAAGCTTCAGGACCAGAGTCATGTTCCATGTTTTGTCAAGGTGTACTTTGCCGAGGTACCTGTTGACAGCGAACGACCCCGCTATAGCGAGCATAGGGGATATCACCCATATCAGAACCAGGAAGTAAACGTATCCGAAATTTAGGTTCAGGCCAAGTCTAAGCGATATGCCAATTGCGGTTCCAACAAGTGCCATGGAAAGTGATAGGGGGGATTTCAGTATCTGTGCAATTATGAAAATTGCTATTACGACAAGGAGCAGGAGAACGACATAATATTCTGGAGCTGGAAAAAGGCTGTGAGCAGCTCCTTCCATGGATTTGCCCTGCAAGGCAAAGCCTGTTATGAAACCAATCATTCCTATAATGGTGCCACCGATTCGGCTTATAATTCTTGAGCCGATAAGTGTCCCAACGGCTGCAGACAGGTTATTTCCTGATACAAACAGAGAAAGTAGGAAGATCAATATGACCTCTAAAAAAGTTAGGAGATGCATTCAGCGGTTCACTGAATTAGAAACAGTAATTACGTAATCAGATGCGTCCTCGCAGTCATCAAGGAGATCATCGATCCTGTGCACCATATTCAATATGTGCGTAAAGACCAGGTAGTGAAGATTTTTCGCATCTGTATATACCCGGTCTATTATGTCATCCTTGATATCGTCAACGCTCTCCTCGAAGCGTTCAATTTTTCCCCTGTTCTGGTTAAGTTCTTCTAAACCATTGGCCTGCAGCATCTGCTTCAGGGTACCAAGAGCCTGACTGTTGATATCAAGCATCTTGATGAACCTGGGATAGACCTCTGTTACTACATAATCTGAATATTCTTCCGCGGATTTCAGGAAATGGGACATCCTGATTATTTCCCTTGAAATGTAAAGGGATCGATCGAGGATGTCATCGCATGTCTCAACTAGATTTAGAAGATGACCCAGAAGCGTCGAATTAACAGCACCCTGAGTTATCTCTGATTTAAGCGCAAGTGTGAGATCATCACCCTTCTTTTCGATTGATCTTACCTCAGATATCAGACCTGTTTGATCCATCTGCATTGAGGATAACTGTTTTTTTAGAATATCGGTTGCTTTCTGCCCAAGCTCTGTGTATACAATAAGATCCTGGAGGGCCTGCCTCTCTCCTAATACCAGTAGCCTTCGCAGGAATCCCTTGTTGGGCATGCCGGCTCATTCATTTTGACTATTTATCATTTATTTATGTTGCAATGGATACAATTCGTGCAGACTCAAAAAGATTAATTCTGACATGTATGTTACTGTAATGTGGTCGATTTCCTCTTTCTTGTAACGGTATACGTTGCAGTTTTTTCTGTTCTGAATCCAATTGGTGCTATCCCAACTCTGATATCCCTGACGACCAATTATACTCCGGAAGAAAGAAGAAAGGTGATAGAGAGGAGTATAACTGTTGCAGGTGGCGTCATCATAGGATTCATGTTCATAGGAGTCTATATATTTGACGTGCTTGGAATAAGCATATCTGATTTCGAGTTAGCTGGAGGAGTACTTTTATTCAAGGTTGCGTTTGACATGCTCCAGGGCAAGACGTCGAATACGAAGCTGACTGCTGATGAGGAAAAGGAGTCGCTGAGCAAGGATGAGATAGGGGTGGTTCCACTCGGGATGCCTCTTCTTGCTGGCCCTGGAACGATAACGACAACAATGATTTACTTCAACCTTAGAAGTACCGGGCTCGAAGACAAGATAATGGTTTTCATTGCTGTTATACTGGTAATACTCTCTGCATTCATCGTCCTGAGGTTCTCGACCCTACTCTTCAAGAGGCTTGGCAGGACTGGTTCCATGATAATATCAAGAGTAATGGGTCTGCTCCTGGCCGCAATCGGCGTTGAATTTATGGCCAACGGTATAATCAGCATTATTCATACTATATGAGGATGCATTGAGTTATATATATTTCAATATTGTTTTACAGTCTTTAACAGATAACTGGCCTTCAGCGGTTCTTTTGTTCCCATAGGAAGCATAAACTATATCTGACACTGAAAACGCTGCAATTATCCTCATGAATCCTGATGAACCCATCGGGGAGAAACACAAAGGTCTGTCAGATTTAGCGAAGAATGAGATGAGAGATATCAGGTCCTGGTAAAAATTGATCTCGCTGTCGTATTTAATCGCTACTTTAAAGATATCTGGATCCAGAAGTGCCAGTGAATTGCAGATATTCTCGATTCCAGTGGATCCTTCATTACCGTGGTAGGAAACCATTCTGATTGTGTTATTAGGTACTCGGATGGACCTGGCAATCTTGTTGTCTATGTCCACGCATGGAGCTCCAAACCTGAATGCCTCCTGGTAGTATTCGAGATAATTTTCACTGCCCCTGTAAGTAAAGACATAATCTATCGATTTTTCACTCAGATATGCAAGAAGATTGTCTACGTCTCTTATAGATCTTTCCTGAAATAGATCGTACCTTATCTCAACCAGGGAACTTCGAAGGTTCCTGTCTTTTCCGAGAATGTTGATCATGCTGTCGGAATCATCAGCGTAGAGGGATGTTATTACAGATTTCAGGGAAGGCGATAATTTTTTGCCGCCGATAGAAATTTCATTCCAGACCCTTTTCATGCGAGAGGATGATTAAAAGCAATATAATTTTATATTCAGCCCAATCTTTACGTAATTGAAATGTTCAAAATGACAATGGTATCTGCACCATCACGTGTACTTGATACTGACCTGGATAGGACAATTGCCTATTTTCTATCTGACATTGGATACATACCAAGATTAAGTCCCGATACAGATTATTCTCAGATAGCCGAATCAGCTTACTTCAGGCTGTTCAAAGAATGCTTTCTGCTGAATCCAGAAAGATACTGGACCGGGGACGAATTGATGGCCTACCTGAAAACAAGCAGGACCACTCTTTACAGGCATCTCAACAAGCTTAAGGCAATGGACATACTGGAAGAGATACAGGAAGGCAAGACAAAAAAATACAGGATGCGATCTGGCGATCTGCTTCGGGCATGGAGCTGGGTGGAGATAAACATGAAGATGGCTATGGAAAATTACAGGAAAACGGTTGAACATATATCTTCCCTTGTTGCAAAACACTGATATCGTTTAAAAAGGATCAGAGCAGGCGCCACATTGCATATGCGTCTGAGAGATCCGTATAATATTTTTTCATGGTTGAAATAATGACGAAGCCCAGTTTTCTGTAAAATACAATTGCAGCCGTATTCTGGGTCTGTACCTCAAGTCTTATGCTCATCATTCCGTGATCCCTGCAGAGTTTCATGAAATCATTCATCAACGCTGTGCCTATGCCGATTCTCCTCATATCCGGGTCTACAGCTAACAGCAGCACTCGGGCTTCGGTTTGTGAATGCCTTGATCCTGCAACGAAGCCTGCTATCTCATCCCTGAAAACATATACCATGAAACCATCTCTCCACTGCTCGCTTATATCAAATATCAGTTCATGGCTGTAATATTCCGTAAGCGTCGAGTTGGCAAGGGAAACGACCCTGTCAAGGTCATTATACTCAAATTTTCTGACATAAGCTATGTCACCCCTGCCTGTTTGCATAAACGACACAGAGTAAACATCGGTTATTACTTTTTCCCATAAAAATTACCAACCGATCTGTTAACGTCAAAAAATCATATCAGAAACAGCTTCCGTTGATGAGACGCTATACCTTTTCATGGAACAGGTAGAACCGAATATAGGAATATTGTATGTATGTAAAATGTGAATTTTATTTGGATAAAAACTACTTTTTGATTATCTGCTGCAGATCCAGTATGAGTTTTTCTATTTCCTTCTCGTGTCCTTTTAACTGTTCAGGGGTGTCTGTGAAGAACCTGATATAATTCTCTATTTCCCGGATCATGTCAGATACTGTGTTTGCCCTGTCAAATGGAAAGAAGCCTCTTGAAAATGCACTCCTTGATTCAAGCTCCCCTCTACCCTCATCTGTAATCTCGTATCTGTTGTCCTCCAGACGTTTGCACAAACCTTCCTGCTCCATCTTTGAAAGAAGGGGATAAATCGTTCCAGGACTTGGTTTCCACCATGACATCGTCCTCGTTTCAAGTTCTTTTATCACATCAGATCCCTTCATTGGCTTTTCATTCAGTAGGTACAAAACAAATGTCCTGAGACCGCCGA
>JAKBLT010000079.1:0-4551 GCA_021831925.1 Thermoplasmata archaeon | reverse complement strand
TAACCTCCCTCGCCAACATCATCCTTGCAGTTTATCTTCTTGAACTCCCCTTTCCTGTTCTTTTCCTCTATTGTGAGGTTACCAATGACGGATGCCCCGTTTTCTTCAGGCCTGAGCCGGAAATCTTCCCTCATCAGTGATGTTATTACCTCAAGATCCTCTGCCATGATATCAGATTCATCCTGTGTTCCAAACTTTCCGTTTTTCCAGCCTTCAGATATGTAATACATCTCTCTGAGCGTAGAGGTCTTTGATCCTTTTATCATCTCTAGAATGAATTCAATCATGTACAGTGATTTAAGGATGTATTCAGCACCATCAACATATTTTGCGCTTCTCGTCACCCTTGATTCACCGTATCTCCAGACAGAATACATTGGATCCAGGACGATATTGTCCCTGTTCCTGGACGGCATTACAATTTCGGGAACTTCTCCGGATTTCAGCGATTCGTAAACTGATCTTGCAAGTTCAATAAGTCTCTTATCAGTGGCAGGAGTTGACTCATTCGGCATCTTCAGTCACCTCCTCAACATCGGTCTTCTGTATATTCCAGTCACCCGGAAGCGGTTCTGCACCATTCACATATACAGGATCAATTCCCCTGAAGTAATAATCGGTTCCCGGATATCTGCCAGCTTCGATTTTGACCCTGAATGTGAATACAGCTCTCTCAGCAGGCTTGAGTCCCTCTATCCTGAACTCCTTTTCTGATCCAACAAGATCGCCGACTGGAGGATCTGCAATTATTTCAAAAGTCCTTGGTACAGCAGTGAAGTTATGTACTGAAAGATTAACATCAATTCCATCCTCTTTCGGTTCAAGGGTTTCATTTATGAAGACAACATTCGCAACCTTTGAAAGCACTGGTTCGATTGGAACGCGTTCCAGACCGGTTATAGCACTTGCCTTGTCAGATATTTCAGGAATAATTGTGCTGACAAGCCTGAATTTTTCACTGATCTTTTTCCTCTTCTCCCTCTTATTAAGGAAGCTTTTAACAGTTCTAGCCGCAGTTTTGAGAGCAGCCTTAATCTCTTCTGATATTTCCTGAACTGTGGCAATTGCCTCCTTTGATTCTGAAGTATATGGAATCCTGATTCCGAAAACATGTATGAAAAGGATCATCGGTCCGAATGGTACCCCAGTTCCATTTCTCTGATCCAGCCCATAAGACCTCCAGTCTATTTCAGAAACTGCCTTTGTTGTGGCGCAGGCACCAGGCTGGTAAAGAAGTGGAACCTTATTGGCATAGCGTACAATTCTCACGAGTTCATCCTGAGGCAGATCGCCACCATATACAAGACCAACCTCAACCGAAAAAGGATTCCCATTATAGGTTGAAACTGAACGCATAACAGGTTTGGAATAAAATGCAGGGTGAAGTTCATCATATATATTCCTCAATCCCTTTCTGATAAACTCCTCACCAAGCGGTGACAGGCATTCAGGAGACGGAGGCAGGATCTTGATCTTGTCAAGTGAGGATCTAATATTCTTCACATCGTTAAGAGTCAGATCTGCCGGTTTCTTATTCTTGTCAACATTAGCAATGGTACATATTTCTTCTGCAGAATTTTTGCTAATCCTGCTGAAGTCATTAGCAAGAAAACCAGATATGGAAGAGGCTGTTGATTCATGTGCCATGGCAATTATCTCTCCGGGTTCAAGTCCCTGTGGATATGGTTTGATCGATCTTGCTGGAACAGATGGATAATCCACGACCCTCTTAAAGTGGAATATCTTGCCGTCCGGATCTTCAAATTTCAGGCTCATATTTGGGTTCACAGTCGCAGTTTCCTTGAGATATTCAAATATCGACTGTTTTCCAACCTGGTACTTGCCCTTGGCATGGAGAGTTATTACAGTACCATGCGGTACTTCCCAGATAGATGGTTTTTCTTCTATTATCTTTGCCCGGTTCTCCTTTATGTTTATGGAAAGACGAAAATCAAACGCAACCTCCTCACCAGTCTTCCTTGTCCTGATGAATGCCTCCTTTCCGGTTGTGATCTGAGCATACAGTACAGCAGCTGTTATACCAATCCCCTGCTGGCCCCTTGATTGTTTGAAAGAGTGAAACCTGGAACCATAGAGAAGCTGACCGAAAACTTTTGGGACCTCTTTCCTGTCTATCCCGGGTCCGTTATCCTCGATCGTGACCTCAAATTCATCCAGGTCCAGTTTTTTTACACTTACCCTGATCTCTGGAATTATCTGATGCTCTTCGCACGCATCAAGAGAGTTGTCCAGAGCTTCCTTAACTATCATATACAAGGCCTTTTGTGGTGAATCGAAACCCAAAATGTGTCTGTTTTTCTCAAAAAATTCTGATATTGATATCTCTTTTCCCTCTGATATCGAATACTGACGGTTGGCCATTGTCAGACTATTGAACTGTTGCTTAAATTATTTCCCTTTTTTGTCAGACAAAATTCAAAACTCAAAAGTGGGTTTAACTACAAGTTCATGCAAAATTTTCTATTAACCGGTGAGACGAAAGCAAGTAAACCGAAATCATATTCTTCGCTCAAAGAATTCAAAGTAAATATTCGGAAACATAGGTCAAATAGATGATTTATATATTAAATTATATGTTATTATCCGAAATAACCCAGATCATCCTTTCCAGGTGGTTTCTGCTGCATTCCCTCCTGCATTTTACCTGTTATTTCTTCAATCTGTTTGCTTCTTTCCTCTATTTCTGATAAATCCACTTCTATCGAAAGAAGTTTTGTTAAACTTTTAAGGATTTGAGTGGCACCTTTTGGATCGGCAAAGTACCCGGAGGTTTCACCCATTAAACAGGCAGAATGCATTCCGAAAATTTCAGTCGCGAGACCTAAAATAAGGCCAGCAGATCCAACAATCCCACCGCCCGGTTCGCCCTTAGGAAATAATACGCCTGCTGCCTTCAGGGATTCCAGGACAGTCCTATCTGAAACAGCGCCCAGAACCCTCGGAGATTCAATTATCTTCCCAATGCTGTATCCGCCCAGCGTGTATACAGCCGTCGCTTTAAAATCGCTTGCAATCTGGAGAATCTGGTAGCACAGTTCGTACTGGCCTTCCTGTGTTGTTCCCTGAAAATCGCCTGTCAGGATCATAAGGTCCCCGCCCTTCAATCTCTTCTTATAATAGATAGAATTCTTTGCAAGGTGAATCAATCCCTCCTCATTTATGAAAACCTGCGGAGGAAGATATTGCGTTATTATATCGATCATCTTTGTCATTTTTAATTTGTCTATAAGATATTCAACAGCGATCTTCCCCACATTTCCTATACCGGGAAGGCCTACTATCATCACAGGATTGTTCAATTTTGGGTTTTTAATTTTATTAACCAGTATTTTTTCCACTTTCATTCACCTCTAATTCCTTTAACCTGAAACGCTGAAATCTATCCTTTGGAGAATATCTCTCAGGCAATGCATATGCTGTCTCTGAACCACATCTAGGGCAGATCTCCTTCATTGTGTAATAAGAGCATTTGGTGCATTTTCTGATCAGTGTTCTCATTTGGATGTGTTCCTTGCAAATTCGAATGTAACACCAAGGTTCTTCGATTCATCCTCCATCGCCTTGATCGTTGTTTTTAATGTTTCTTCTGCCGTCTTATAATCAGGTTCAGTAACCAATATCCTGTACCTTGGCGCACCGGCGTATTGCAATTTAACAGCATCTGAATTGACCTTGCCCAGAACTTCCTTTATCCTTTCAATCCCATTGCTCGAAAGAGAGTACGCCTCAATATAGCCGCCAATCTTAACGTAAGGTATGGAAACATTATCCTTTGCAACTTTCTGGAATACCTCTTTCCATTCTCCTTTAACCTCTGGGAGCCAATTTTCGTCGGCAGCTGCATCCTCAAAAGCACGGTATAATGTTCCATATTTTGTCTGGAGATCGAAGCCGAATTCCTTCTCGCACGAATCCACACTTTTCCCAAGTGAGCCCGCTACGATTTCCAGAAGCTTATCAGCCTTCTGCTCATTCTTCCATTCAGATATTTTTTCCCTCTTCTGGTGAGGGTTGACTCTTTTAAGTGATAAATCGATAGATCCCCTTGAAGTATCAACATTGAGAACTTTGCAGACTGTCTTTTGACCTTCCCTCAGATAATCCCTTATCCTCTTTACCCATCCAGTTGCAACCTCTGCGATGTGGATAAAACCTTCTTTGCCCCGGTATTCCTCCAGGTTTGCCTTTGCACCAAAGTTTTTTACTTCAGTAATAGTAACAACAACGAGATCCCCAACCTGTGGGTAACTCTGCTTCATATGGCGTCTTCTACCACTTCAGAAGTGGTTTCAAGTGTGCCGCCTGTGGGTCTGGCTATTGTATTGCCACAGATCATGCATGTCACAGGGCTGGATATCTTCGTGAAAGTAATCTGCTCGTTACTGCAATCAGGGCATTTGATTTTTATAAACTTGTTTCCTACATTTTTAAGTTTAACAAAAGGTCTGTCAGTCATTCTTATGCCTCCACAATTTCAAACTTCTTCGCCCTCTTGGTTGATGGGGTGACTGCCTTCTTGCATTTTGTGCA